>CAYNTG010000019.1:1915-35496 GCA_964400105.1 uncultured bacterium | reverse complement strand
CCGCTGCCGAGGGATATGGCGGGTTGCCAGATTATGGTCTCCCGTGGCGTTGTTTCCGGGACCGACGAACGGGAGGGCACAAGACTCTCCCCTACGGTCATCTCATAAACCATTCGTCCGGCTATGTCGAAAATTTGCACGCCGACCTGCCCGGGGCGACCATCGGTCGCACCGACGCTGGCCACGGATATTGTCACCGCCGAATTGAACGGGTTGGGATAGGCGGAAATATTGAAATCTCCGGGCAATCTGTGCAACGGCACCGAGTGGGGTGTTATATCTATTGTGAATCTTGCGTAATCCTCGAAATTAAGCGTCAATTCGCCCGACGACCACGACCACGATAGAGCGCCGACTACCGAGACCGGTTCGTATTCGAGATCGAGGACGACAGTTGCAGCAAGGCCGTTGAGGTAGCCCTTGATGATGTTGTCTTCGCAATATGAAAGACCCAAATCGACCGCGCCGCTCGGAGCGTAAAAAATCCTGTTTCCATCGAATAAAATAGAGTCGCAATTCATCGCATAAAGTGTGATAATGCTGTCCGAAACGGAATCGACAGCCATTATAGCCGCTTCGCCGTTGCAGGTTATCGTCGGGAACTCGAAATCTCCGGCGAAGTTTAAAGAACCGGAGTTCGTCCTCGTCATGGCGATGCATTTTAAACCGAATGCCCCAAAACGGACCGTCGATTGGTCCGCAATAACCGGTAACGAGGAGCGCATCTCAAAACCATCCGCGCCAAATGGAAATAGAACGGAGCAAAACTTCGTCGCGGTAGCTGTTTTGTGTGCGCGAAGAACGGTGTGATCGGCCCAGAATAAATAGCCGGTTTCGTGAACCTCGGTTTCGATATTCAGAGCGTCCAATCCGCCGACGGCATCGACGAGAAGCTCCAATTTAGCCGGCGAATCCTCGGACCAAATCCCTCCGTGCGGCCGCGACTCGAAGGTTCCCGAAGACTGCAGCCCGATCCCATGGCATTGAAATGAGAAATCGCGCGAAGAGCCGCTGGAAAGATGATCGATAATAACTACAAACCTTTCGCCGAGAAGCGCGCAGTGACGGCGAATATCGGCGCTTTGGTAGTTCGTGGCGACCTCGCCGAAACATAGACCCGGAAGCTCGAAGGCATCGGAGATATAACAATCGACGGGGCTTAATGTCGATGCGCCGTTGCCATCGACCAAAATGCAATTATGATTATCGGCCTCGCTGACCCGACCGCGCTCGTCATATTGAATATAGCCCGGATCGAGGGCAAGATCCTCGCCGTATGCGTAAAGGAAAAACGATGCCTCGTCGGCGTGATTATGTATCCAGATATTCGCCACGTCGTGCTCGCCCATGAAATGCACATAGATGTCGCCCTTTGTGCTGTCGGTTCTGAAAATGAGGTTGCCCGCATCGGGAAGGCAGGTCAAACCGGGTGCGTGTTGCCCCGCCGGATGGGCACCCGCCGCGAAAAGGAACGGGGTCATTTTAAGTTTCGAGCCGCCGCCGGGGGTAACCCAGTAAAAGCTCGAATCGCGTTCGGCGAAAAACGCGGCATGACAAAATCCACCTCCGCGAAAGGAATCGTCCAGCGGGGGAATAGTGCCGTTCGGAAGGCGAATCTCAGAAATCCAATAATATAGATTATCCCAGTCCGGATCGAACCACATCGCGCGGATATTTCCGCTTTCCTCGCCGCCGCAGGGGTCATCGTAAAAGTCCGAGATGTCGCCGGTATAATTTCTCATTCCCACAAAAAACGCAATGAGGTGTTCCAGAGAATATTTAAAATAGTGCGGTCCCTCCGCAAAACCGGTAATCGAACCGCGCGATGTTTCTAAGGTGAATACGGTATGATCGATCTTCGTCATGGCGTAATCGATCCATTCGCCGCCGTCTTCCGGCAAAACGACCGCCGCAGTGCCCAATGCGCCGGCGACTATCAATTTATGATTGACTAAAAGAATTATGTCGTCGATCAAATAGCTTGTAATATAGTATGTCGCGTTGTCGTAAATCGTATTTGCGAGGTCGCGAACACGGTTCGACGGCGCGGCGACTCCCGCACCGAGAAGTATATCCAGCGCAATCGAGTATTGAATAAGCCTTTCACAAGGATTATGGTATTCTGAATTGTAGAGCCTGCTACCCATAGTTGTAATGAGGTTGTTCAGATAATCGATACACTTGGATTCGAGTGTCGATCTTTCGGAGGTTGTCAGTGTGTCGCCGCCGGGTTTGACGCCGGTGTATAAGACCATCGCGGCACTTACGGCTATCGCCGAGCGGTTCATATCCTCGAGCTGCGTCGAGTTGCCCGACGTCGCGTTCGCCCGCGACCAAACGCCCGAATAATAGCCGCTGAAATCGGGATCGGTCACTCTTGCGATAAAATCCGCCGAATCGGCGCTCGTAAAGAGGATTCTCGGATGATTCGGCTCGAGAACGGTCGATGGCGTCCAAACCGCACCGTGAACCGGAGTCAAAGAGATAATTAGCAGGAACAATAAAGCGTTAGTTTTACCCATAATTCTCAAGGCGTGTAAATTATCACATTAAATTCTTGCAACATATATTATGGATATTTTTAGGAATGGAAAGTGGAAAACGGATTATTCGTGAACGCCAGGCGGGAGGTTTTTCTTTGCCTCCCGTAACAAGGACGGAAGGTCCGTTGCTGAAGGTGGCGCGAAGGCGTCGGAGGGTTTCAATCACCAAGATTTATTCATAAAAGACGCGGACGACCTTGGTCGATCCTTCGGTATGGATGCGCAGTAACGCCGCTCCGCTGCCATCGAAATCGGCGGCTTCGACGCGGATATCCTTGCTCTCGCCGGGGTCGATCTCCACGGTCGTGGGCTTGCAAGATATAACGGAACACAGCTTCTCGGAAAATTCCCATCCCTGCGTCGCATCGATAGTTACGCGAGTGTCATCTGCATCGGGCACGAAAGGCGCGATGGTGAATATCTTCGTCTCGTTACCGTTGTTGAAAAGCTTGAACGACGCCTCGTTTGTATCCTTGGAAAGCTCGACTGCGGAGGGCATTATCGCTATCTCACCGAGCGGCGAAGATTCTAACCTGCGCGAGGGTGTTTCGATGTAATATTTCGTTGCGACTGCCGTCTTGAACATCCCCTTGCCGCTGGTAACAACGACGCTCACACTCCACATCTGGTTGTAATACTCTTCATTTTCGGGTATATCGACGAACATCATCCGCGACTCGACGGATTTCGGCGGAACCTCGAATTCGGCCTCCCCATCGACGATGAAGAATTCCCTTTCGAAGATCGGCGAATAGCCCTCGAGGATGGTCTCATTTTCGCCCGGTTGGACGACTTCGATGCTGTATGTCATCGGATCTTCGGAATCGTTATACACCTTAAGCTCGAGACCGAGCGGCGTCCTTTCCCCGATCGGAACGTTCCGGGCGGTGAAAACGGCCGGTGAAACCTTGATCGCCGAGGCGCAAATCGCTATTATCGAAAGAGATGCGGCTATTCTGAAAACGGAAAGTTGCTTCATAATTCCCCCTTTGAAAAAAACTGAAACCGAGCTTGCCACAAATAGTAATTCGGTGTAGCGACCCGGTCAAGGTTTTTCTGTTATGCATCTTCGAATTTAATCCCGGTCGCCGGTTCGGCCTTGGATCCGGCCCTGCCGGTCGGCCTCATCAATGGGCATTGCCCATCATTGCCCACTTGCATAAAGTGTTGATACTTTGTATTATAATAAGATTAGTAATGATTTCACGAAAGGGGATAGCGTGAGTTTCAGTGTTATTAAGACATCGAACGCACCGGCGGCGATAGGGCCGTATTCTCAGGGCTGCATCGCCGGGAGGATGCTTTTCATCAGCGGGCAGATTCCGGTCGATCCATCGACAGGCAAGATGATAACCGATGATATCAAAGCCGCTACCGCGCAATGCCTGGAAAATATCATGGCCATCCTTCGCGCCGCAGACGAGAATGCGCGTCTCGTCAAGGTCGGGATTTTCCTGACGGATATGGGAGATTTCGGCAAGGTCAACGAAATTTACGCGACATATTTCGGCGATGAGCCGCCCGCACGAGCGTGTGTCGAGGTGAGCGCATTGCCGAAGGGCGCGCCTATCGAGATCGAAGCGATAGCAATTTTATCGATCGGATAAATAAGATGGCGTTTTTCACGAAGAACGATTCATCTTCGATAAGGCGTATCGCGTTATATGGTGCGTGTTTAGCAGCCGGTTATGCGACCCTCCACGGCGGCGGTTTCAGTGATATTGTGCGATGGGTTATCGCATTTGTCGGGGCCGGTTTGATGCTCCTTTTGTTATCGGATAGAAATCGGCGCTTCGCCGTTCCGCCGTGGCACTTGATTGTCGCATGGTCTGGGTTTTTGCTATGGGCAACCATCTGCTCGATATTTTCAGCGGATAGCGACGCGAGTCTCGGTGAGGTTTTATCATATTACGGCATAATAACTTGCGCATTTTTAGTCTATTCGCTTTCGAGCGACGAAACGGAAATCCGAAAACTGCTTTTCGTGCTTCTTCTCGGTGCGGCTGCAACAACCGCCGTTGGGTGGTATTTCTTTTTGGTCGGCAAAATCTCGATAGAAGGCGGCCACGACATGATACGGCATTTCATCGGGCCGTTTTTCTGGAAAAACCCGATGGCTGCTTATCTGATACTATTCCTGCCAATCGCTTCGGCGATGGCCGTTCATGAGCGCGGATGGAAGCGCGCGTTCGCAATCGTATTATCGATTCTAATGCTCGGAGGCCTCGTTCTCACCCGCTCCCGCGCCGGATGGATCGCATTCGCTATCTCTATCGCCATATTATTTATTCCGGGCTTGTTAATCAGGATTAAGGCGAAGAGCTTCATCGTGTTAGGAGTAATCGCGATACTCGGAACCGGCATCGGATTTGCGCTCGCGCCGCGCGACGCTATCGCCGAGCGCGCGGAGAGCATTGTTCAGATCGGTTCGGATGCGAAAAACTCCAACGAATCTCGAAGCACCGGCGAGCGCGTCGCTATGCTCGAAGGCGGCATCGAGATGATCGGCGATTACCCGGTCTTCGGCGTCGGCCCGCGCGCATGGCCGGCGGTTCGCGCGGCATATCTGAAAAAATTGGTATTTCTGCCGCGATTCCCGCACAACGCTTACCTTCGCATCGCCGCCGAGACCGGCATCCCCGGCCTGCTGCTGCTTTGCATCGCACTTCTCTCGGTTTTTATTCCGCTCTGGAAATCCGCATTCGATAAGCAAAAATCCCTGCTTTCATGCGCTATCGCGACGGGGCTTACCGGCCTCTTCATGCACATGGCGGTCGATTTCGACGCCGCATTCGCCGGTATTCTGCTGCCATCTGCGATAGTTGCGGCGCTCGGCCTACGCCTGACGAACATGCAGGCCGCAAAGCCTCGCCGCCTCGGCCGTTCCCGAATATCTATAATTATTATACTCTCGATCCTCATCCTGATACTCCTTTCGAGAGCTATCTCGGATCAGGCGTTTTCGATAGCCACCATGAACGCGAAAAATGGCGATCTCGAGCGCGCCGAAAAGCAGGCAAATGTCGCCGCAAAATCAAATCCGCTCTCATGGAAATCGAGGCATCTTCTGTCCAATATCCATATTTCCAAAGATGAGCACGCGAAGGCGTTCGAAGATATCGAGAGCGCCCTGCGACTCGCTCCGACCATCCCCGACCTACACAGCTCGCACGCCCACGCCGCCCTCGTCGTCGGCGACACAGCAACCGCGATACATGCATATCGCACGGCGATAGAGCTTGCGCCGCGAGCCACGCCGGAGTCCTATCTCGAATTGGCCGATATCTATTGGAAAATGGGCGAGGCCGATAACGCCGAGGGGATTCTAATCGCCGCTATCGATGCGATGCTCCCATTCAGCGGAAATCATTACACTGCCCCGACCTCCGGGTTCCGATATCGATCCTCCGTCGCATGGGGGCTTCTCGAGGGAATATGGAGTGCTCGCGGTGACTCGACGATGGCCGCTATCGCCGAACACAACGCCGAAATGCTGCGAATCCCGCGAAAAAACGATTTGCCGGCGCGTATCCTCGGACTCGATACACCATCGCCGGAGATCACCGTGGTCAGGCTATTCGAGGCCATCGCGAACGACGACACCGCGAACGTCCGCGCACTCACGACCGTTAAAACCGGCGATATGCCGCATTTTGCGCAAGGTCTTTCGATGAACGTCGCAAAGATTCTCGACGTCCGCGAAAAACCGTTAGAGGGAGTGGCGGAGGTCGATGTCTTGCTCCGGAGCGTCATGGAGAGCGGCGAGGAGCGTTTCGCGAAATCGAAAATCCATCTTTTGATAAGCGATGGTCGATGGACCGTGTCATTCGAGGGGGGGTGATAATTTGTCGGAAGACCTATTCTTCGGAAGATTCCGCGTTCTCGAGAAGATCGGCGAAGGCTCGACAGGCGAGGTTTTCCGCGCCGTAGATACCGCAAGAGACAGCGAGATCGCGCTCAAGATCGTCCGCCCTGAGATCGAGGAAAGGATCGGATTCGCGCGATTCCGAAGACAGTTCTACCTCATGGCACAGCTCGCTCATCCGCGCATTCTGCCGATGATCGATATCGGCCTCGACGAGGACCGGATGTGGTTCACCTCCGAGCTTATCGCCGGCGAAGACCTCTCCGGGCTTGGACTGCCCGTTCCGCCCGAACGCGCGTCAAAACTCCTTCTCGAGATAGCGGTCGGACTCGAATTTATCCACGCGCACGGCATATTGCACCTCGATCTGAAACCGTCGAACGTCTTTCTCTCGAAGGAGGGCATTCGGCTGATGGACTTCGGCCTTGCGAACCGGTCCGGTGGCGGCATCTGCGGAACACCGGCCTATATGGCTCCGGAGATCGCCGCGCGCCGCAGCTTCGATGCACGCGCGGACCTCTATTCACTCGGCGTGATCGCCCTGGAGCTTATCTCCGGCGAGAACCCGCTCGACAAAAAAACCGCCGCCGCCACGATCCGCGCTCAGATCGAATATTCACCGGATGTTCCGCCGCTCGGAAAGCGGTTCGAGCCTTTGCGGGCATTGATAACAAAACTCCTCGAAAAGAAGCCAGCGGATCGGCCTCCGGGAGCATATTCGGTCAAGATTGCGCTCCAGGATATGCTCGATATCGACCGCACACCCGGCGAGGGATTCTATCTGCCGCAGGGGGCATTTGTTGGACGAGATAACGAGCTGCGAACGATCTCCGATGTCTGGCAAAAAATCGATGCCCCGCAGATGTTCTCGATAACAGGCGAGCGCGGCGTCGGACGCACCGCTATATGCGAACGTGCGATACTCGATATCCAGCTGAACGCCGGTTCGACGACGGAGATCGCCGGAGGTCGCTCGACGGTCGTCGATCTGATTACCCCATTTAGGTCGAAAGATTTCGACGGGATCATGTTAAAACATCTCCCGCCACTACTTTCGACGATCGGCGACGAACTCCCCGAAGATTATATCGGGCAATTAGCTATCGAAGCGGAATCCCCGCCCGAAAATCGGGCGCAGTTCGATGCCTATGCGACCGACCTCATCGAGGCGCTTACCGCCGAAACACCGATCGCCGTCCATGTCTGCAAAAACGCCGATGATTCCCTATGGAAGGCGCTTTCAGAATCGCGGGCGAGGGTGCTCGTCCTGTTCGACGGAGTGGATGGATGGCCAAAGATCGAGCTTTCAAAATTCCATCGAAACGAAGTCGAGGCATACATCGGAGGCATTTTCGGCGATGTTCACGGAATGAAGGATTTGGTCGATGCGCTTATGAAACGCACCGGCGGGAATATATATAATATAAGGAAAGCGTTGCGCGATTTTGTGCTCGTCGCCGCGCTGGAACCCTCCGCAGAGGCCTGGAATTTCGACCCGGCGCGTATCCCCGGCGAAATCCCATTCGAGAAGCGTTGGAACACGCTCCCGGAGTCGGCGATGCTCGTCGCTTCGGCGGTCGCGGTCGGCGGCGGTCTCGATTCCAATATCGTCGAGGCGATAGCGGAGGGGGATTACTTTTTCGCGGTGTTCAAGCTCATATCTGAAGGCATGATCGGCGAGCGCGCTTCGTCCGGCGGCGTCCTCTACTACCCGCTTCCAGAACTCGAGCGCCATATCTACGGGGTGCTCACGTCGAATAGGGTTAAGGAGGTCCATCGCCTTCTCGCAGACCGCTTCCTCGCAGCTTCGGAGATCATATCGAACCATATTTCCGCCGCGTCCCACATCGAAATGGCCGGAGATGAAAAGCGCGCGTTCGATATATATTTCAAAACCGGAACGTCCGCCCTGAAAAAATCGGATTTCCGCAGCGCGGAAAAGGCTTTTACAGCGGCTGAAAGGCTTATTTCTCATTCCGATGATTCGAAGACAACAATTCGGACGCTCAAACGGCTTGCCCTTAGCCGAAAATATCTCGGCGATTTTGAGGGCGCACGGGAGTCCTATTACAAGGCCTCGGCATTCGCAGATAAGGTCGAAAACCCGGAGCAGAAGGCATCGATCCTCGGCGATATCGGTGTTACGTTTTTCGAGGAGGGTAATATCCCGAAAGCGCTCGAGCTGTATCGCCGGGCACGCGAGGAGCACTCGAAGCTCGAAAGCGAAAAGGGGGAGTTGATCGACATCGTCAATATGGCCGGCGCGTATCAGGTCGATGGCGACTCGAAGAGTGCGCTTGGATTATATTCGGAGGCATCGCCACTCGCAGAGCGGCTCGGTAACGACCTTTGCCGCTGTGCAATCGCGCTGAACACAGGCGCGCTCGCTATCGAGGACGGCGATTTGGGCGGAGCCTTGCCACTCGCCCTCGATGCCGCCACTATCGCCAGGGATCACAACCTCGATCATATGCTTTTCGAGTCGCTCCTCGAAATAGCGGCGATTCATCGGCAGCAGGGGCAGGTTCGTTTCGCAATGAGATCCATCGAGGAGGCCGAACAGTCGGTATCCGCCGTAGGAAAACGCGGAATAGCCATGGTAGCGCTCGAAAGGGCGGCGATCCTCCGAAGCGGTGGAGATTATATCGCAGCAAATGTCGCAATAGCGCAGGCCGGCGAGAATTATCGACATTTCGGAAGCACCGAAATGGAGGCTTTTTTTACCGAAACGGCGCTCCTCTTTGCGGTAGCCAAAATCGAACCGAATATTCCAAAATATGCCACGGAACCTGCGCAAATTAAGACCTTCATCGGGGCGCTACGTGATGCCGGCTTCGGCAGGGAAGATGCCGCTCGAAAGGCTTTGCAGAGGATTCTCGATAAAAAATTGCTCACCGGCGAGGACGTTCGAGCGGAGGCTACAATCGCCATCGCACGGATCGCAGCCTCGAATGGAGAACCGCAACGCGCAATCGGCATAATCGAAAAAGCCGAATCCTCATCGAAGATGCGCGACCCATTCCCGCGTGGGCGTTTGCTCGCAGAAAAGGGTCGCATCCTCGCAGACGAGGGCGAGTCGGGCGCGGCGAAGGTTGCGCTTTCTGGCGCAATGGCGATTTTCAAGGGTTTGGGGAACGAAACGGAGCTTAACCGCCTGAGTGATTCCGAATCGCGTATATTGGTAGAAGAGCCGCATGAAATCGGCCTCGAACGGTTATTACCGATAATAAAGGCGCTGAATTCGACACTCGATTCGCGTGAATTGCTTGGCAGGATACTCGATGCTGCACTCGACGCCACCGGCGCGGAAAGGGCTTTGCTGTTTCTTATCCGAAAAGGGGCCGCAGAACTCGAGTTTGCAAGGTCGGCGGACGGCAAGGACATTCAAGTCGAATCGGCGAAATTCTCACATGGCCTCGTGGAGGATGTGCTCGAAACCAAACAACCGCGTTTTTCGGAGAGCGTTTCTGACGATAAGGCGCTTTCGTCGAGGGAATCGGTCATCGACCTCGATATTTCAATGGCCATCTGCGTCCCGATCAGCGGGATCGAGGGCGACCTTCGCGGTCTGATATATGCCGACGCGCGCATCGGGCGCGGGCGTTTCGACGACCGGACGCTCGAATTTCTATCGGCTCTCGGCGACCAAGCGGCGGTTGCTCTCCGCAACGCAGAGATATTCGACGATCTTCGATCCGAGCGGGATAGAATGGCCGTCGAGTTGGCCGGAGAGTTCGGGGGAGAGGCGATCATCGGCGATTCCACGAAAATGAAGCAGCTTCGTGTGAAGCTGGCGGTCATCGCAATGCAGGATATATCGCTTTTGATCACCGGCGAAACCGGCACCGGCAAGGACCTCGTAGCGCGGACGATCCATGCCGAAAGCTCACGCCGAGATGCGCCTTTCGTGGCGATAAATTGCGCGGCTATACCGGAAAACCTGCTGGAAAGCGAGCTTTTCGGGCATGAGCGCGGAGCCTTTACCGGCGCGGATCGAAAGCATATCGGCAAATTCGAGCTCGCAGATCGAGGCACCCTATTCCTCGACGAGATCGGTGAGATGCCGCCCGCGCTTCAGGCTAAGTTGTTGAGGGTCATCGAGTCGCGGTCTTTTCAGAGGGTCGGCGGCGACTCCGAAATCGAGGTCGATGTCCGAATCGTCGCCGCGACGAATATCGATCCGGCGGAGGCCATCGAATCGGGCAGGCTTCGTGAGGACCTTTATTATCGAATCGCACCGATCGTCGTTAATATTCCGCCGCTGCGCGAGCGCCGCGAAGACATTCCGGCACTCACTGCACGATTCATCGAGGATGCATCATCCCGCTTCGGCCGCGAGATAAAATCGGCCTCAAAAGCCGCGCTTTCGGCGCTGATGAGGTATTATTGGCCGGGCAATATCCGCGAATTGATCGGAGCTATCGAGGAGGCGGTGCTTTTTGCTCCGACAAACATCGTTCGCGTGGAGGATATTCCGGAAAGGATCACAAAATTCTCTTTCGATCCGGATAAAACCGGCATTCCGAAGAATTATGACGAGTATAAAAATATCAAGCGCGATATTGGCGACCGATACGAGCGCGATATTTTAGTAAAGCTCCTTTCGAGCCACGAGTGGAACGTAACAGGTGCCGCCAAAGCCTTTGGTATCGCTCGTTCGCGGCTTCATCAACTGATAAAGAAACACAAGATAGTTATTAAAAAATAACAATTATGTTATATTTTTATAACACATATATTTCTTCATAATACATTGAATAATAGAGACTTATTTGTATATATTTTGATTAGTGTTATTATTTTATAACAAAACGGCTGGTTTATCGACGACATGCGAATGGCAATAAAGCTATAACCCCTTGTTATGCAGTAGGATATGGGAATATCCTATATTTGGCATATAACATGCGTAACTATCCATCGAGAGACGAGTAAATTTTTTAAGGAGGTTTTAAGATGTTTGGACAAGGTTTAAAAATCAGTTCACCGCGAATTGGAATGAAGGGTGCGCTTCTAGTCCTTCTTGCACTTATTGCATTAAGTTCGCCTGTTTTGGCGCAGTTGTGCGACCCGGAATTTATCGAGGTGACGCCGCCGTCGGGCGCGACGGGCGTTCCGGTCGATCACGGCATTAATATGGTATTCGGGCCGCGGAGCGACTCGTGCCTCACAATGTGTTGGGACACAACGACTTTTAGCGGATGGCTTATGGTTTGCGTGCCTGGTGCGGCATGCGACACGGTCGAGCTTGACCCGGGCGACGTCGAGTTCTGGTTCGGCGACGTGCCGAATGTCGGGATCGAGTATCACTGTCCCTATCCGGTCGGATGGCCCGCCGGCGCGGAAATCCATGGTGGGTGGGTGATTGCCGACTGCGACAGCGATTACGCCGACGGCTCGATCTATTTCCATGTCGTTCCCGACAGCACGCCGACGGACTGCGACATGGGATTCTATGGTGTTTATCCCTTGCCCGGTGCTACAGTCTTGGATGCATACTATCCGATAACGATGACATTCGGCCCAGATGACACTACTTGTTCCTTCTGCCGCGATACATCGAGCTTTGAAGGGCAGATTATAATCGCCTCTCCGGGATTTACCGATACGCTTTTGCTGAGTTCCAGCGATGTTGACTGGAACGATATGTATTGGCCAATATTCGAGATAATCTATACGCCGCCTCTCGGTTGGCCTGACAGCGCGGATATATCTGCGGACTTTTATATCAGCGATTGTGACAGCAACCGCGCGCACGGCTTGACCTGGTTCTGGACGAGGCTGGATTCCGGGACGACCCCGACGGACTGTGATATCGCTTTCTATGGTTCTGATCCGAGAGATGGCAGCATGGGCGTTCCGGTCGATGCCGATATCAGCATGTTCTTTGGTCCGGCGGATTCAAGCTGCGACAGCTTTTGCGTCGATACATCGACCTTCGAGGGTGTGATCCATGTCGGCGGCGGGCCGATAATGCCTTCGGATACGATATTTGTCGGTAGCGGCGATGTCGATTTCGACTTTTCCGCATGGCCGGTAGTCGAGGTAATTTACGATTCCCCAACGGATTGGCCGTTAGACGCGGAGATCAATGCTTACTTTGCGTTTAGCGATTGCGGTGGGCACAGAGAAATCGGCGAGACAGATTTCTACACGCTTGTTGATGGGGTGTGCTCCATCGCTTTCTATAATGTGCTTCCGGCGCCTGGAACGATGGATGTCGATTCCGACGTCCCGGTTCAAATGGTGTTCGGGCCTGAAGACCCGGCCTGCACAAGCTTTTGCGTCGATACGACGACCTTCGAGGGAATAATTGTCTTTACCGATATTCCATACACGGGTGCCAGAGATACGATCTTCCTCGATCCGGGCGATGTCGATTTCGATTTCAGCACTTGGCCGGTTGTCGAGGTAATTTACGATCCCCCAACGGATTGGCCCGACAGCACTGAGATTTTTGCCGGGTTCCATATCAGCGATTGCGACAGCAACCGTGCGCACGGCACGACATGGTTTTACACAATGCCAGACTCTGTTGGGAGTTTCGATGTGGTCTGGTTCACGCCGCCGGATTCGGTCTGGAGCGCGTGCGGATACCAGCCTCTCACATTCCGCGTCGAGCCTTATGTGCCGGACGCCCTCGAACTGATTATCATGGGTTCGATGTATATCGTCGGGATCGATTCGGAAATCTCCGTATTCGGCGATACGGTCGTCTTCACGCCGAGCACACCGTGGCTCGAAGGCCCCTATTTCGCGTTTGTATTGGACGAGTTCCACATGTTCGGGATCGATCTTACGGATCCGGTGATGTTCCCGATATATCCCGCCGACGGCGCAACGGTGCCGCTTCTTACGGGTGGTGTCGAGGTTACCTACAATATTCACGATGTCTATTCTGGGATCGATGAATCGAGCATCTCGGTTGTCGTGATGGTCGATGGGACGCTCGAGGGAACATTCGGCGTATCCCATACCGGAGTCGATTATCTAGAACCCGATCTGACGATCAATCTCGAGGATGTCGGTGTCGTTCTGGTTCCGGGAGATAGCGTAACGCTCATTATCTCGGCTTCGGATTTGGTTTCCTCAGAATATTGCGGCCCGAACATGCGAGTCGAGGACCTTCGTTTCACGGTCTGCGACCCAGTTTCGGACAGGCATTATCTGGTGGGTCATGTTGTCGATGCCGGTTCCGGCGATTCAATAAGTGGCATAATCGTTCTTCTGTTCGGTTACCTTGCCGGACCGATTCCGGGGATGGTCGATACGACCGATATCGACGGAGAGTATTCATTCGATGTCTATCCGGGCACCTATACAATAGGCGCTTTCGATACGATTTTCGTGTATCGACCGATTTTCTATCTCGATAGGCTCGATTTCCTCGAGGCCGATCCGATATACGTTACCGTGGACGACCCCGACACGATACCGCTCGACACGCTTCATATGATCCCGCGCGGCCCCTACCCCTCGCTGTCCTCGATTTCCGGGACGATCATGGAGGAGGCGGACGGTCCTATCGATGCGGCGTATGTCGTAGCGATTTCGAGCGAGGACGACGAGATTCAGGACGCGGTCATTACCGGCCCGACGGGCGATTATAATCTTTTGGTTCCGGTCGGCGATTATTATGTTCTGGCATTCCACTACGATTATTGCCCGGCATTTTACGGCGGTTCGTTCGATTATTTCGGGGCCACCGAGGTTGTCTTGACGACATCCGGTGTTATCGGCATCGATATCGAGTTGATCCCGATATATGGCGGCGGCGACAGGTTCTTATGTGGATATATACTGGGCGACAGCACGGGTCGATGCGCCGTTTCGGTGGGAATTCGTGGCGTGCGCATCTATGCGGTAGATGTCGAGACCGATCGACCGGTCGGCGCTGCGGTTAGCGATTTCGAGGGATATTACAATATCGATTGCCTTTTGCCCGGGACATATCGGGTATATGCCGACAGAAATGGATATGTTTCGTCGTTGGCATACAGCGCGATCGATATCGATGGCGCGGAGTTCAACCTCGATATCGGAATGATTCCGACGACTTCGGTTGCCGAGAACCCAATAGTCGTGAACTGGTTCGAGCTTGAATCGTTGACGCCGAACCCGTTCAACTCGTCCTGCGCGGTCGGTTATTCGATTACGGATGCCGGTGAGGTGCAGATCGATGTGGTCGATATCAGCGGTCGCGTTGTGAGCACTATGGTCGATCGCTATCTCAAGGCTGGCGATTATGTTACGGTTTGGGATCCGGAGAATCTTCCGAGCGGAACCTATCTAATCAATATAAAATCGGGCGGCGTGAGCCGCAGCGCAAAGGCGCTCTATATCAAATAAAGCCTTATTTACAAGGCATACACTAATTGGAGGTATGAAAATGAAAACGACAAAAGTGAAAAGATGGGCATTTACAATGATTGCGATTCTCGCAGTATCGAGCGCGATGTTTGCAATCGATTTCGAGACGGTATTACGCGACCTCGATGACCCGGTGGATGTAGTGTTCGTCATGGACACCTCCGGTTCGATGGGTGCGACAATAGCGGGCGTCAGGGATAATGTAACCGGTTTCGCTAGTGCGTTGGCCGATTCCGGTTACGGCTACCGATTCGGCGCGACGACCTTTGGTGACGGCACCAACACATGGGATTTCGACACCGTCGCGTCCGGATTCAATATGACCCCGGATGTAGCTATTTTCCAGGCACAGGTTGCGGCTACCGGAGTTTACGGCGGCGGCGACACGCCAGAAACACAAATCGACGGAATCTACGACGCCGCGACGCTTTACGACTGGGCGCCGGGAACTTTGGGTGTAATAATCATGTTTACCGATGCAGGCTTCCACTACCCCGGCGACGGTAGCGGGTATTCCGACGTCACACACGATGATCTTATTACCCTCCTTGTAAAGAGTGGATTTCTGGTCTATACATCTTATATATACACAGGTGGCGGCTATCCTAATTCGGACAGTATCTACGACCTGATCGCGGACACCACCGGCGGATGCTCGTTCGTCCTCGGTTCGCGGTCGCCCGCCTCATGGGAAGCAGTATTCGACTACGTTCGCGGCGATATTATGACCTCGTATTCCTTGTCAACGAAGATAACCGGCCTTGCCGGATATAATCTCGATGAGATCGAGCTTGGGCTGCTGCCGGAATTCACGACCTTCGGGCCGAGAATAATCGATCTTTCCGGCCCCGAATATGTCGGCGTCGATGAGATATATATCGCGTGGACGATGAATTTGACCGGATTGCCTACGGAAGCATCGCCATACGTTATCACATTGCGAACGGATACCGACGATTTCCCGGACATCGGCGTGCTCAATTATAAAACCTCGCTGGGCATTAGCGATGGGATTGCAACCCCCAAGGATTTTATGATTAGCGCCTATCCGAATCCGTTCAACTCGGCGGTTTCCATCTCCGCACCGGAAGTGGCAGAGATTGAGGTATTCGATATAAACGGCAGACCTGTTGCGGAGTTTCCCGGCGCGTGCCAGTGGCAACCAACCGCATCAGTCGGCTCCGGAGTATATCTTGTCCGGGCGACCATAGGCGATGAATCGGTTACAAAGAGAATCGTGTATTTAAAGTAGGGGTGGGTCTGTGACCGAAGGCCATACGGCCCTAGGTCTTGGAACTCGTGGAGAAACCCCACGGGAGACCCTCCATTACGAAACCTAAACAAATGGCTCTCCCCAGACAACCCCGCTCTTTCATGGGCGGGGTTTTTTTATGATAGAGAGTGGCGATTTAGGTAATGGGTAAATAATGTAAAATATAATAGGTGTGCGCACCGTCGAAGAATAAAACGCTGAGCGTAGAGGTCGTGGTTTCCGACAAGTTGGCGTGGTTGCCGGCGTGGGGGAGGAGAGGGGATGGGTAGGGATTTTTGCTTACGAAGTAAACGCAAAAATCGTGACGGCGGTCGCCAGCGGCGACAGGCAACTTGCTCAACCCTACGGGATTCGCTTTTGGGTCGGGGTTTCAAGCGAAAATCGTCGCCTACGAAGACCACGAATGGCGCATAATTCAACCGCAGTCGTTGGGTCTGCCTCGGTTGTCGGTTCTACCGACTCGTGGTGCGATGGGTTATATCGCAGCGACGGAATTGTCGGAGTGTTCTGCGACATAGAGCGCACGCTGTGCTGCTTCGATGATCTCTTCTGGAGAGGTCGTGGATCCCATAGTCGAGACGCCTATTCGGGCGCGTTGGATCCCAAGGTTCTTTATTTTCGAGTAAAGCCTATTGGAAACGGTAAGCGTGCCTTCGAGGTTTTCGTCAGGAAGGATCACGGCGAACGTGTCCCGGCCGAATCGATATGAGAGATCGTAAGCGCGGGTGTCGTTGCCGAGTATCTCGCCGATGCCTCGAAGGATACGCGCGACGATCTTCGAGACGCTGTTGATACCGGGGTTTGAGAGGTCGCTGACGCGGAGCATTATAAAGCCTAAATTTCTGCCGAAACGGCGTGAATGGGTCATCTCGCTCTGAAGATGGTTGTATATAAGGTTCCTTTTGAGCAGGCCGCTCGACTGATCAGAGATGATGGATTTATTAAGCTCTTCCCGCAGCCGATTTTGTGTTGTGATATCGGAAAGTTGGATGAGGATTCGACCGGCGGCGATTTTTTTTACGGAAATCTCGACGAAGCGGTCGAGATCGGCTAGTTCGATCTCGACTATCTCCGAATTTTGTCCCTTAATATCCCCGAAACATTTCTGGCATGGGCTTTCCTTCCCAAAAAGCAATTCATAGCAGTATTTTTGGGCTTTTCCACCGGATTTTCCGAGGAGATCGATTGCGGCTCGATTGCAATATTCGATTCGTTTCGATGAATCGACAATCAGGATGCCGATTTCGAGTTCGTTGAGAATGCTATATTCCTCGTTTGCCATATTATCCGATCACGCTCGTATTGCCGCCCTTGTGCTTGGCGACATATAGCGCCCTTTCCGCGAGCCGGATGACATCGCGGCCAGTGAATGCGCTGGCCGAGCCGCTGATTCCGATGGATACGTTGATGTTACCGATGGATTTACGGATTATCTCGAGCATCCGCTCGTTGGTCTTTTTTGCGGCATCCTCGACGCAATGGGGCATTATTACTGCGAATGTGTCGCCGTGAAGGCGAAATATCATGTCGTAATTGCGTGCCGTGGTGACGATGATATCGGATATATCCTTAAGCAGTTGTGTATGGGTATCTTCGGATTCGACAACGGGGAAACCTATCTCGATGAGGGTAAGAACCAGATTGGAACGTGTGCGTTTCGAACGGTCGAGCTCCTTTTCGAGTTCCTCGCCAAAGCTGCTGTTTGTGCGAAAGTTTGTTGTAGGGTCGTTGCCCGATCTTTTAAGGCGGTTTTCGAGGGAAATATAATCGCTGACATCCCAGATAGTCAGCACCAAATGATTTTTGTCGAGCGGGTGGGAACGCACCAAAAGGCATGTGCCGTCTTCGAATATACGTTCGGCGCTGGCTACCTCGTCGGTCTCGAACGACATGAAACTCGGCGATTTCCCCTCCATGGTTTTGCGACCCCATATCGCTTCGTATGACTGTTTGCCGAGCAGACTATCCTGCCGAAGTAGTTTTTGCGCGGGTTTGTTGCAGTATTCGATTTGATAGTCTTTGTTGACTATAAGCAAACCATCCTCGATGATGTCGAGAGCTTTTACTATGTGTTCGTTCATGCTTTCCTCCAGATTGTTCGTTAAGTGATCCGCAATTTAATTTATAGAATGGCACATGTCAATGGAAATCTCGATTCATGAGTTTGTAATTATTTATGGTTGTTCCCAATCCCAGAAAGAAGGCCTTAATGCCCCTTTTCTCAACTAAATTCTAAATACACACAATATGTTACATAATCAATAAGTAGAAAATGCTTGCGAAATAGAGGATCGTCTTTATTCTTAAAAAGTTATTTATAAAAAATGTAATGGAGGAATGATGAACCTTCGTATCGCTTTATTAATTGTCGCGGTCGTTTCTGTCGTATTCATGGCTTGTCAAAGCGCCGAGATAACGGCGGCCAAGGTATATGTCCAACAGAAAGACTATACCGCAGCTCTCGAACAGCTTAAAGTCGCCGAGAAAAACGAACCGGCCAATCCGGAGGTCTTCCTTTTGGAAGGCAAACTTTATGCCGATATTGACAGCTTTGCCCGAATGACCGAAGCGTTCGATCGCGCTCTCGAACTCGACAGCACGCTGATCAAGGATATCGATTCATGGCGGAAAGACAAGCGTGCGAAGGTCTTCCGCAAAGGGCAGAAGGCCGGCGAGAACAAGAAGTGGGATCGGGCGATAGAATACACCGAAACTTCCGTGATGATCGATCCGACATTCACCGACGGCTGGTTCAATCTTGGATACCTATACCAGGAAGCCGGCAATAAAGAGAAATCCAAAGAGGCTTATATCAAAACATACGAACTCGAACCGACCAATACGATCGTCGCGAAACAGGCGGCCGTTTTCTATTACAACGATGGCAAAACCGACGAGGCAATCGAGGTTCTGAACGGAATAATTGAAAATGGCGAAGCGGATGTCGAAACCTGGACGCTTCTCGCTAAAATGTTCGTTTCCAAAGGAGAACAGGATAAAGCGGAAGAAATGCTCGATAATGCCGAGGCGCTCGACCCGGATAATCCAAACCTTCTTTTCGACCGCGGTGTCGCAAAATTCGGCCAAAAGGATTATGCAGCAGCGGGTTCATTCTTCCAGAAGATACTGGATATCGATCCGACCAACCGTGATGCGCTGTATAACCTCTCTTTGAGCCTGTTTAATCAGGAAAAATTCGTCGAGGCAATCGGATTCGCAGAGTCGCTCGTTAAGAATAATCCGCAGGATCGAGCGGGATGGGCGCAGTATTCCCTTTGCCTCCTGCGAGGCAGTCAGGTCGATAAGGGCAAAGCCGCAGATCTCGTCGTCCAGTCGATCGAGGCCATGGAAGCCGGGAATTTGGACGAGGCGATCAAGAATCTGGAGATCGTTACTAAAAAATACGATAAGTGGTGTGCGCCGTGGGCGGTTTTAAAGGTTGCTTATGAGGAAAATGGCGATACAGATGGTTCCGCCAAAGCACAAACCGGTTTGGATAACTGCGGAGAATAACCTCTCAGCCAGTGGATAAATGGCTTCAAAGGGGGAACCTCGTGGGTTCCCCTTTTTTGGAAAATCTATGGTTTTAGGATATGCAGACATAGCGATCCCTTCGGGACCGGACGCTCTATTGACATATGAAATACCGGAGTGGGCGATCTCCAAAGCCGCCCCGGGAATGCGCGTCGTGGTGCCATTTCGACGGACTCATACCGTCGGGATTATCGTGCGATTGCGAAAAAAATCTCCGGTGAAAAGGACCCGTTTAATTGCCGAACTCCCGGACGACAAACCGCTTTTCACGCCGGAGATAATCCGCCTTCTACTCTGGCTCTCGGAGTATTACGCCTGCCCGTGCGGCGATGTTTTTCGTGCGGCGCTGCCGGGGGGATTCGGCATCGATATCGAGCGGATAGTTTCCGTCGATGCGGAAGTCGGCGACGTTTGCAATCTTCCAAAAAAAGCTGCCGTTATATTGGAGATACTCAAACAAAAAGGCGATCTTAACGAGGATATACTCAAGCGCCTCGTCGGATCGAACGGATTCTTTTCGGCTATCGACGAGCTTCGGGCCAGAGGATCGATCCGCATCCGCCTCGAAACCAGGCGTAAGAGAAAACCACGCATGATAAGGATGGTTCGCTGCGCCATATCGCTGGATGATATCCAAAGCGAAATCGAGTCGCTCAGGGCCAATGCGATCAAGCGGTTGGAATTTTTGGAGTTTCTATCGAAACACCACGATTCGGATTTCAAAAGGCGCGATTTGTCCGAACAATTTGGGGCCGGAGTGTTGAAGACTGCACATATGCGTGGATGGACGAACGAATTCGATCTGGAGGTTTATCGCATCCCGAGCGGCGCCGAACGGTTCCCCTCCAAAACGAAGCAAATTACGCTCACCGATGCCCAAAAAATCGCTGTGGAATCGATATCCGGGCAGATCGGCGTTTCAAATTTCGACGTATTTTTGCTATGGGGTGTCACCGGCAGCGGCAAAACGGAGGTCTATCTTCAGTCCGCGCAGGAAACCAGAAAAGCGGGCAAAGGGATTCTTATTCTGGTGCCGGAAATCGCCCTCACTCCTCAGCTTTGGGGACAATTCGAGAGCCGGTTCCCCGGTCAGGTCGCGGTGCTCCATTCGGCTCTCCGTCCGGGTGAGCGTTTCGATGCCTGGCGCCGACTCGCATCGGGGGAGTTGAAAATAGCTATCGGCCCCCGGAGCGCAGTCTTCGCGCCGATCCGCGACCTCGGATTGATAGTTGTCGATGAGGAACACGAATCGTCATATAAGCAGGACGAACCGCCGCCATATTATAACGCGCGCGATGTCGCTATCGTTCGCGGCTCGATAGAGGAATGTCCGGTGATTTTGGGTTCGGCCACACCCTCGGCGGAGAGCTATCACAACGCGGCCATCGGGAAATACAAGCTCCTCGAACTTCCCGAACGCGTGCCTGGCGCCGAACTTCCCGGCGTTCGAATTATAGATATGACAAAGGAACGCGAGGAGGCCAAAAACTTCGACGCATTCTCACGCGAGCTTGTCTCGAAGCTTATCGAAACCACGGAAAACGGCTACCGGGCGATGCTATTGCTCAACCGGCGGGGGTTTTCGTCATATCTTCAATGCCCGGACTGCGGATATATTCCATCGTGCGAGTCGTGCGGAATCGGGCTTACATATCATCGAATCGACAGCACACTTCGATGCCATTATTGCGGAACCGTGATGCCTGCGCCCGAGAACTGCCCGGAATGTGGAAGCGTCAATATCAAGTTCCGTGGACACGGCACCGAGCGTATTGAGGAGGAGCTGGCCGGTATAGTCCCGAAAGATAAGATATTCCGTCTGGATTCGGATTCCGCAAAGAAACACGGCTCGGCGAAAATTCTTAACGATTTTCTCGCTTCTCCCGGCTCGGTGCTTGTCGGCACACAGATGATAGCTAAGGGACACGACTTCCCGGATGTGGCGCTGGTCGGCGTTCTGAACGCCGACATCGGACTCACTATCCCGGATTTCAGGAGCACGGAGCGAATCTTCCAGCTCCTAAATCAGGTCGCGGGACGCGCCGGCAGAAGCGAGATTCGTGGTGAAGTAATTATCCAAACTTACCGGCCGGATTCCCCCGCGATCGATTTCGCGGTGAATGGCGATGTCAAGTCTTTTTTCGAGAGTGAATTGCTATCTCGCAAGGAATTGAATTATCCGCCTTTCGGGCGGCTCGTTCGCGTTCTGATTTCGGGGAAAGACCCATCCGATGTTCGCACCGCCTCGTTTCGATTGACCCGCGAATTGGCGAAAATCGACCGGAATGGCGAGAATTACCGCATTCTTGGACCGTCGAGCTGCCCGCTATCCAAGCTACGTGGCGAATATCGATGGCACATTTTGTTGAAAACCGAACGCCCGAAATTATCGGTCGCGATATTGAAAAAAATTATATCGAAATCGGGCAAAAAGATCAAATACAAGATAATCGTCGATCCTATAAAGTTGTTATAATATAATATGCCTATTGTAAATATCGATAACGTAACGGTGGATTTCGGTTCCGGCCCAATTCTCGACGAGGTGAATCTCGCTATCGAAAGCGGCGACCGGATCGGGGTGGTCGGCCCGAATGGCGAGGGCAAAACCACGCTATTATCGATAATAACTGGCGATCTCGAACCGAACTCCGGCAAAGTTTTTCGACAAAGGGGCCTCCGGATCGGCCTCCTTCCACAGGAACACAGAATCTCCGGCGATATATCGCTTTTCGATGCCGTCTATAAGAGCCATTCGGAGATCTATAATCTGGAGAACGACATACGCGAGGTCACCAGTGGCGGGATCGACGAGGACGACCTCGATAAATACCAGAGGATGGAGACCCGCTATTCCCACCTCGGTGGATATAAATACAAAAATCGCGTCGTCGCCGTGATGAATGGGTTGGGACTTTCCAGTGATCGATTCCGGATCGCCGTGGATCGACTTTCCGGCGGCGAAAGAAACCGCGCGGCCATTGCGAGGCTGCTTCTTGCCGATCCCGATCTGCTCCTTCTCGACGAGCCGACGAACCATATCGACTACGCGGGCCTTCTATGGCTCTCGGATTACCTTAACAACTGCGGGAAAAGCTATATCGTGGCTTCGCACGATCGATATTTCCTCGACCGGATAGCGAGGAGTATCGTCGAGGTTCGAATAGGCGATGTTACGCGCTTTGCGGGGAATTACACCTTCTGTTCCGAGGAGCGAAAACGGATTGACGAAAGGCTTCTCAAGAGATTCGAGATTCAGCAAGAGGAGATCGCGCGCACGGAGGAGTTTATCCGCCGCAATCTCGCCGGACAGAAGACCAAACAGGCGCAGTCTCGCCGTCAACAGCTCGCTCGCATCGATCGGATAGCTCCACCTCCAAAGGCGGACGAGATCAGATTGCGATTTCGCAAGGTTGCGCGCGGCGGTAACGATGTCATCCGATTAAATGGACTTTCCGCTGGCTTCGGAGATAAAACGCTTTTCGAGAATTTCGGACTTTTCGTCGGCAGGAATGAGAAGATCGGCATCGTCGGGTCGAATGGCTGTGGCAAAACGACACTGTTGTCGATAATCGGGGGTCTTCAGAAACCAAAATCCGGATCGGTCAATATTGGCACGGGGATAAATGTGGGGTTTTACTCGCAGGACTTCGCCGACATCGATGAATCGAATTCGGCTTTCGAGGAAATTCACGATTTCGATACCACGATGTCGGAGGAAGCCGTCCGAAGCTCGCTGGCGCTTTTCTCGCTTCGCGGCGACGACATATTCCGACCGCTTTCGACATTCTCCGGCGGCGAGATGGCCAGAGTTGCGCTCTTAAAACTTCTCTTGGGCGAGGCGAACCTTCTTCTTCTCGACGAACCTACGAACCATCTCGACATCCATTCGAGGATAACGCTCGAACGCGCGCTTTCGAGATTCGGCGGGACATGTATCGTGGTCAGCCACGACCGATATTTTCTGCAAAGCATTGCAAAAAAGATAATCGCATTCGAGACTGAGGGGGTCAAGGTTTTCGACGGCGGATTCGACGATTATCTCGAACGTCTCGATCTTATCTCCGAGGCAGAAAGGCCTCGTGGGGGGAAAGTCGCTCCAGAGAAATCGGAGTTGCCGAAAGCTCAAAAAAAAAGCAATAAAAATCTGTTCAAACTCCGTAAGGATCACGAGGAAATCGAGGGAAAGATAACCTCCATCGAGGCGGAGTTAAAACGCGTTACGGAACTTTTGTCCGAGGATCACGTATCGCGGGATTGGTCGAGGATGACAAATCTCCTCGGCGAATACGAGAAACTCAGCCGAAAATTGGAGAAGATGCTGTATCGATGGGAGAAAATCGAGATCGAACTCACGGAATGAACCGATCGGGTCGATTATCGCCTTTACGGCTTTTCGACAACGAGTTGTCCGCAAGCCCCGGCAACCGACCGTCCCTTGCTCGAACGCTGCGTAACCGTGATCCCGGCGGCGCTCAGATACCCTTTGAAATACACGATATCCTCGCCTCGCGGGGATTTAAAGCCGGAATCCTTTACCGCGTTGTATCTAATCAGATTCACCTTGCAAGGCATGTCCGATAAAAGCTCCGCGAGTCGGTCGGCGTGATCGAGCGAATCGTTTATCCCGGAAAGCAGAACATATTCCACCGTGAACCACCGGGCTGTCTTCAATGCATATCGGGACGCCGCATCGAGGATATCCGCGATGCTTGCGATCTTTGCCGCTTTGGGCATGATCTTCGCACGAAGCTTGTCGTCCGGGGCGTTGAGCGAGATCGCCAATTTTGGTTTGAGGCCGGTTTTGAGAAGATCGTCGATCTTTTTCGGAATACCCACCGTCGATATGGTCATGCGGCGGTGTCCCAATGCCAGGGCGTATTCATCGGAAAATATTTCCGTCGCGGCGATCACCGCATCGAAATTTAGAAGCGGCTCTCCCATGCCCATAAAGACGACGTTTGTCAACTTTATGTCGAGAGCTTCCTCTATCAGCAGGAACTGGCCGACGATCTCACCCGCATCGAGGTTTCGCGTGAAACCCATCGATCCGGTGGCGCAGAAACGGCAGGCAAGCTCGCATCCTACCTGTGTCGAAATACATGCCGTGTGGCGATTTTCGGATGGAATGTACACTGCTTCGATACGCTCGCCATCGTCGAGAGAAATAACAAATTTTGTTGCTCCGTCTGACGATTTTAAACTTTCGGCGATCTTCAAACGACCGATAGAACAGCATTCGGCGAGTTTCGATCTAAGCGGAATCGGGATATTCGTCATCGGCTCGAAATCCCTTACCCTAAATCGATATATCCATTTCAAAATCTGTTTCGCGCGGAATTTTGGCTCGCCGATCTCGCCGAAATACGCCTCAAAATCCTCTTTAGTCAAACCGACGAGGTCCTTGCGCGAAGGAATATCAGATGTTTTATCCATTATAATTGCGCTTCCACTTCTATAGGCTTAATATTTTTATTTCTTAGAATCGCCCATAACGATAAACCGAAAACGGCGACCGCAACAGCGATAAACCAGACTGGAGCGAATCTCTCGCCCGACATGTAACCCTCGCCGATCTTCGCGGCAAAAAGAACGGTCACGAGCGCGCACCCGTTGTTGACCAAATGCGCAATTATGCCATAAAATATCGATCCCTTACGGAATACGATAATTCCGAAAAGGATTCCGAGAAGCGATGCGGGGATCATCCGGAACGGATCGAGATGAAACGCTCCGAAAAGAATGCCGGTAATTACAATGCCGATCGACGCCCCCCATTTGCGCGTGAGGCCGTCGAGGATATAGCCTCGGAATAGAATCTCCTCGCAAACCGCTGGTAACAATGCAATCACGACGAATGCCCCGACCGGTCCGAGGGCGGTAATCTCCATCAACACAACCTCGAATTGCTGTGCATATTCGGTTGGAATAGACACGAATTTCGAGAAAAGCACCTCGAATTGGGTTATCAGAGCAAAACCTGCCACGCCCATCGGGATAACCATAATTGCGCTTATCGGATCGATCTTTTTTATTCGAAATGTCTTAATAAAATCGAGATTTAACCTTCGAGCAAAAAGCATCGCGGGGGCCATAACGAGCAAAACCTCCGTTATCAGAAGCCCCGCAACGATGTCTTTCGATTGAAGCGGAGCGCCGATCCACCAAAGAAGCGACACCGCCACGGCGAACAGAAGGAAGGCATCAACGGCGCCGGCTTCGGGTTTTGATTTAGATATGGAATTATCTCTTCGGGAAAACAGTCGATTCAGCGGCGATCCGGCAGACTCCGAGAGAAGGACCTCCTCGTTCGAGATGATCGATGCCGCCCATCGGAGAGTCGCGGCGGCATAGACCGCCGTGGAGAGCCATACGATAGTGAAATTCAAAAATCCGACCGAACCGACCATCAATCTTTTGATCAGAAGAGCCACGTTCAACACCGGGATGAAGGCAGTCACGGTCGTGAGATCGAAACCGGGCAGGAGAGCCGCCATCGCCGGTAATTCGGCTATGATGAAAAGCGGGGTAAGGTAGCCCTGCGCTTCTTTATAGCTTTTCGCGAACGATGAAACTGCCAGAAATACCGCCGAAAAAAGTGCCGCGAGAGGCAGCAGCTCTATCAAAATGAGGGCGAGCGTGCCGGGCGAGAGGGAAAAAGACATCGCCTCACCCAATTGATTTCCCATCGCCTTTATTCCGATGCTCATTGTCAGACCCATCGAAGCGAGATTCATCAGAGCATTGACCAGCGCCAGAACGAACACCGTAAGATACTTGCCGAAAACGATCTCCATCCTGCCGACCGGTGAAACCAGCAGGGTCTCCAATGTGCCGCGCTCCTTCTCGCCGGCGACCATATCGATGCTCGAATAATATGCACCGGATATAACCATCAGGACGAGAATCATCGCCAGGATGCGCCCGAATAACATGCCGCCCATCTTCTCTTCGGTGGCGACGTTCGAGAAATCCGTAATGATCGGATTCGTGACGGAGCTATCGAGACCGGCATCCATAACCCGCCGTGCGACGATCTGTCTTTCGAAATCGGAAACTATGCCCGAAACACGGGATCGCGCCATCTCGCTGCGTTCCTCGGCACCGTTATACTTTATCGTAAGCGATTCGGGAATGCTCGATGCGATTCTTTCATCGAAACCGGGAGGAATTTTCACATAGACGAATATATCTCCGGCAATCAATGCGGAATCGGGATCGAGCGGCTTTTCGATAACGAGTTGCGTATCGCTTTCGAACAATCCGACGAGATTGGGCGCAGACGCTGGATTTTCGATAGCCATCGGGAAGTTCTCCGACCCCATCTTCACGACCATGAAAATCGAAAGCTGCGTAAAGCCAACTATCATAAGTGGATACAGAATAACCGGAAGGATAAAGATGACGAACACCGTCCGCTTATCGCGAAGAAGCTCCTTTATCTGCTTCTTGAAGATTATTCCGATTACGTTAAGTCTCAAAGGGTTATCTCCTCGTTCCCCACGAGGTTGAAAAACGCGTCTTCGAGGTTATCTTTATTTGTTTCACTCAGAAGTTCGTCGAGCGTTCCGACCGCGAGCAATCCGCCGTCGTGAATTATAGCGATCCGGTCGCATAGCCGCTCTGCTTCTCGCATGATATGGGTGCTGAAGATAACCGTTTTTTGGTGTTTTTTGAGTTCGAGGATAAAATCGGTCAGTGTTCGTGCGACCAGAACGTCCAATCCGACGGTCGGCTCGTCGAAAACGAGTATCGGTGGGTCGTGAACCATCGTTCGGGCGATATTGACCTTCTGCTTCGTCCCGGAAGACAGCGCCTCGCACATCGTCCCGGCATATCGCTCCATATCGAGGACATCGATAAGATAATCGACTCGCTCCCTAAGCTTATTTTCATCCATGCCGTAAAGCCGCCCGAAGAACTCGATCATCTCGCGCGCTTTGAGGTTTTTATACAATCCGGTATCCCCGGAAAGAAATCCGAGACGCCGCCGAACCTCGTCCGCCTCGGAGACCGTGTCCAAACCATCGACTAAAACCTTGCCAGATGTCGGTTCCAGGATAGTGGAAATCATTCGAAGCGCCGTGGTTTTTCCGGCTCCGTTCGGGCCGAGAAGCCCGAAGATCTCGCCGCGCCGAACCTCGAGAGAAATGCTATCGACGGCGACTACAGGCTTACCCTTCGGAGGCTCGAAAATCTTCGTAACATCGATGAGATTTATTGCTTCCACAATGTTTATATTATTATACCAATTGTGCCAAGGGCATCACGGAAATTCCCGTCGAATCGAACGAAAAAGAGCGATTATTACCCATCTTTATCGACATCTTCCAACGAATCGACCCAGCCGCCCAGCGCATCGAGTATCTTCTTCGCCTGTGCAACGCTGGAAATGTTGAATTTGGACTGCTGAACATATTGGCCCTTGAGCTTGCGATACCGGCGAATGCTGAACTTATCGTCGCTGTATTCCTTCTTTCCACGATTCCACTGCTTATATCGAAAGACAATCGTGCTCCATGCGGCCCTCGATAGAATAACCTTATCGAGCACCTTTATGATCTCGATACCGTCTTCCTCGTATTTAATCGTAAGATCGTCGATTTTTTCGGTCATATCAAAACCTTTCGTAAGTGATTATCGATCAAATATATGAAAATCCAATTCAAAGAATGGATTATGATTTACAATATTTATATCCGGTTTCTCATCATCGTGGATTTGCAACCACATCCTCAAAATATTCAGATCGAACTACTCGATTTCGATCACTCGGTCCCTATCTGGAAATGCCATTGAACACCGGACACCTCCTGCGTGAGGTCGTTCCTGTCGAAACCGTAACCGACATCCATACCCATGACTCCGAGCATCGGAATAACGAGCCTCACACCGACGCCCGCTCCACTTTTCATATCTCTAAAATCGACATCGTCGATATTAAGCCACGTATTACCTACATCGCCAAAGATCGAAAAATAGAATTGGTCCCTCGAAATCGGCACGCGAAGCTCGGAGGTGAATTGCGCCATCACACGTCCGCCGAGCCGGAAGCTCTCCGCCGGAGAGATGAGCGGAATCCGATCCGAGATATCCGGTGTAGCGCTCGAATCGTATATCGCATCGGTCGTGTCGATCGGTGATATTGCCCTGTCGCTATATCCGCGAACCTGCGCCTCGTATGAATAGCTGCCGAAGAAATATCTCTCAGAATATGGCACGTCGTCAGGGTCGTCGCCGAAGGCGTTCGAGAGATAGCCAAGATTCCCTTTTACGACTAATGTTAAATATTTATGCAGCGGAAAATACCAGTCGCTGGAGAGATCTTGCTTCTCGAAAGCGACATCTCCGCCGAGAAAACTTCCGGCAAGCTCTACCGTATATTTATTACGGCTTCCTTTGGCTGCGAAAAGTTTGGAATCGCGCGAATCCCTTTGGATAACGGCTCTCGTGGCGGACTCGATCTGCGGCCATTCAATATCTTGAAGGTCGTATTGCTCGGATGGGTTATAGCTCGATGAGAATTCGTAATATTTGACCTGCTCTAATTTGTAGCGCCAATATATGGTGAAGTAATCGTCCGGCCAGCTTAACCTGCGACCGAGCCGGATAGCGCCGCCGCTTCGACTCTCGGTATATAGATTCGACCAGATCAATTCCGTGTTATATAAATCGAAACCGGCGGTTGTCGGCGTGTTAAGAAGCCACGGCTCGGTGAAACTCAACGACAGATTCCTGCGATTTGCGCCGAACTCCCATGTCAAATCCATCTCCCACCCTCGACCGAGCATATTGGGCCATCCGATGGAGATATTCCCGACCACTTTATCCGTCGAGTTATATGTTCCGCCGATCTGGAAACGCCCGACCGGTTTCTCCTCGACATCCATAATGAGATCGACATCCCCGTTCGGCAGGATATTGAAATCGGGCACGACATCGTTGAAATAGTTCAGGTAATAGATATTCCGAACCGACCTCATCATCTTGCTTCGATGAAAGACCTCGCCTGGATATATATTCATCTCCCTGCGGATAACGCGATCGAATGTTCGAGTGTTACCGGCGATTTCGATCTTGCGAACACGCGCCTGCTTGCCCTCGGTAATCTCGATATTCAGATGAACGGTGTCGGCGGACAGTTTGCGGTCGTCGTTGATATCGGCGTAGATGTAGCCCTTCTCCTGATAGAGAAAATATATTTCCGCAACCGACTCGTCGAGCTTTTCCCCCTTGAAAACATCGCCTTTTTCCAGCTTAATCTGATTTGCGATCCGATCGGTTTCGTAGATCGTGTTTCCTGAGATATCGACGTCGCCGAAGTAATACATCTCGCCCTCTTCGATCCATATATCGATATTGAGGCGTGCCTCGGTCGTATCTGTCCATATTGAATCGCGCACTATCTCGGCGGTGATAAGTCCATTGTTGCGGTATAATTCGAGGAGCTTTTCCATATCCTCGCGGTATTCTTTTTCGGTGTATTTGCCTGAACGAAAGAACGATTTCTGCTTCGTTTTTAGCGAACGGCGTAGTTTCGCGTCGCTGAACGCTTCGTTGCCGTGAAAATCGATCTCCCCAACACGAATCTCCGGTCCCTCGTCGATCTTGAATGTCAACGAGACCCTTCCCGGCTGAGTTTCGATAGCCTCGGTCTCGATCTCGATTCGCGGGAATCCCTCTTCGGCATACGCCTCGGAGATATTCCGAACGGCGTGAAACGTTTTTGCCGGCGACAGGAAATCGTTGAGCACGAGGTCCGATTTTTCGAGGAGGTCCTTCTCTTTGATCGCCTCGTTGCCATCGAAAAGTATCTTCGAGATCACGGTGAATTCCACGACCTCGATCTCGAGATCGACGATATCGCCGATTTTCACCCCACGGACCTCAACATCGTCGAAAAAACCGAGGGCATATATCTTTCCGATCGCGTCCTCGAGCACCGCAGAGGCATAAACCTCTCCCGTTACGATGCCGGAGGTGCTTAGAATAAGCGCCTCGGATGTATTTCTCGTTCCGACAACGGAGACATCGCCGATAACCTCGCCGGATAGTCCCATTGCCGCAATGAGCACAACGAATACCACTGCACACATCGTAAGATGGGTGTTTTTTTTCGCGGTAGTTTCAAGCACCGTTAGGCCGTAGCGATCTCCTCGACCATGAGCCGGGTATAATTCTGCCTATGTCCCTGCTTTTTCTGATATCCGGTCCTGCGTTTCTTCTTGAAGACTATAATCTTGTCTCCACGAAAATGATCGACGACCGTGGCCCTGACGGTTGCGCCCTCGATCGTTGGCATGCCGATCACCGGCTCGCCATCGCCGGAAAGGAGTATTACCCTATCCAGAGTTATTTCGTCGCCGACATTTTTGTTGTTCATCAACGGAACGACGGCCTGTTTGCCCGCCTCGACCTTTACCTGTTCACCTTTGATATCGATTATTGCATACATCGTATCCTCCATATCGATCGTTATTAACTAAACTTATAGAGTATATTTCAAATCTTCATTATGTCAACAAATTTGTTATAGAATCTTGTCTGGTAATCCAACCGGCTTAATTCGAATCCCCGATCAGGATTTTGCCACGTCCATATTGCTCGATATAGCTTTTATATTCGATCTCGATTTTTTGATCGCCGGATTTGATCGCCATTTCGAGAAACGGCTTCTCGAACGGACGCGCCATCGTCGAAGCAAATATAGTGGCGATACCGAGGATGACCATATGAGAAAGAGCAGTTAAAAAATGAATGCGTTTTTTCAAAAGCAAAAAAGCTGCGACGATAAGCGATCCCACGACGCAGATCGTCATTATCGCGACGCACATCGAGCAGACACCGAGGGCGTTCGCGACATAGGCCAGGTCTCTCGAGTTGCGGATCACTCCCTCGAGCAAACGGTCGATTCCTTTCAGGCGAAAGAACTGGAAAAGCCGCGCCACGCCGATAATCAAAATGGGCACGCAAGATAGATACCATCTTTTAAAAAACTGCATTTTTTACTTCTCGATATATCTATTAAAAACTGCTAAGAAACAGGTATAAACTTAATTATTAAAGTAATAAAAATGATACAATATCTCATTGCGAGAAAAGGAGATTGCCACGTCGGGTTTCACCCTCCTCGCAATGACGAAATTATCGAGCCTGTTTACGTCAAAAATCAGCAATCACTATTCAACAAACTCGGACTGAGTTTCGATACCGATATTCGCCGCCTTCGCCCTGTGCCCCGATATCGCCCAAAGGATCCCGCCTATCACGCCGCATATAACGCTCGTCCCGAAAAAAATCAGCGAAACGAGCAGCCCCTGCGCCTCGGAAGCTCCCCATAGACCGAAGAAATAGCTAAAACTCGCTTCACGAACACCGAGTGCATTAAGCGAAATAGGAATGAGCGAGATAATCCATACCAAAGGCACGAAAACGAAATAAGCCGTCCACGGAATTGTATCGACACCCGCGATCCGCGCGACGATATAGACGAACGTGATCAGCGAGCCTTGATAGAAAACCGACAGGACGAATCCTTTTACCAAAACCGACTTGTCTTTTCGGAAATACCTCACCGACTCGACGAAATCCGCTATCTTCTCGCCGATTCCAAGTGGCAGTTTTTTTAGAAGCTTGCGGAAAAAGGTATCGAGGTCGAGAAATATCAAAACGATAGTGCAAGCCCAAAGCGCGACATTCAAACCCAAAATCAAAAGGACAAGCTGCAACGGCGGCCGCACTATCGGAATGAAAACGAGCGCGATCAAAAGCGTCCCGAGAAGGCCGGACAAACGCTCGGCCGCAATCGAGGCGTAAACCGTCGAAACCTTGCCGCAGTCGCGCCCGGCGCTGTAACCGCGAACGACGTCGCCGCCGACTCCGCTCGGAAGGAAATTATTGAAAAAATATCCCACCATATAAAGCTTCACGCCCTTTAAAATCGATTGCTCGATCCCGTGTGAACCCAGAAAAACGCGCCATCGCCAGCTTCCGATAAATATCGTGGCGACGAAAAGCAGGGTGAGCGGTGCGAGCGTCCAGAGCGGATAATCGCGCCCGGCAACGAGAAAACTCTCGAGATCGATCCGCGTGAGGAGAAAATAGAGCAGACCGGCGCTGATCGTTACCTTGATCACGAGGATAATATGTTCTTTTAACCTTTTGTTCATATCGGAGAATACTAAAACAAATATTTAATAGCCCTCGGCTAAGTGGAATAAATAACTCATCGAATCGTCCGGGTCAAGCAATTTACAGATTTTTTTGTGAAAATCTCCTCAATAAAACAGTTCGACGAGGAAAAGCCCGCGCGGATCGGCAACCTTATAATCGAACTGTCTCCGTCCGCTGTCGATCATATCGGAAAAACCAGACGGCTCGAATCTTCCACGCTCGCAATCGAGCATCGCGCCGACCAGTGCCCTGATCATCTCGTGGAGAAATCGATTTCCCCTCACCGAGAAAACGACAATTTCATCAGTCTTCTTCCATTCCGCCGCAAAAATCTCGCAAAATGCGTTATCCGGAATCGATTTTTTTATCGAAAACGCCGAGAAATCGTGCCTGCCGATAATATGCGACGCCAATCCGTTTAGCTTTTCAAAATCGAGTTCACGTTCGATGTTCAGTGCAAAATCCCGGAGCAACGGATCTTTGTGGTCGATGATCTTATACTCATAGAGCTTACCCTTTGCGCTGAATCTCGCCGAAAAATCATCGGCCACCTTTTTGATCTTTTTGATAGCAATATCGCCCGGCAACATCCTATTTAGGCGAAATTTCAGATCGGCCGTCTCGAATTTATCGGGAAGATCGACATTCGCGACCTGACCGAGCGCATGGACTCCGGCGTCCGTTCTGCTCGCGCCGGTAATCTTTATCGGGCGGTCGAATAACAGACCGAGCATATCCTGAATCGTCCCCTGAACGGTCGATTCGTCCGGCTGAACCTGCCAGCCGTGGTAGTTCGTTCCATCGTAAGATATTGTGAGCTTCC
>CAYNTG010000019.1:0-1815 GCA_964400105.1 uncultured bacterium | reverse complement strand
AAGAAAGGGGTGGCCATTAATTACGCCACCCCTCGCGTTGCAATTCCGCGAAAAATTAGCCGAGGAACGGATATCTATAGTCCTTCGCCGAAACGAAGGTCTCCTTGATCGTCCGTGTGCTAATCCATCGTGTAAGGTTGGCCTTGCTTCCGGCCTTGTCGTTTGTTCCGGAGGCTCTCGCGCCGCCAAATGGCTGCTGCCCGACCACCGCTCCGGTCGGTTTGTCGTTGATATAGAAATTGCCTGCGGAGTTGCGAAGTTTTACTATCGCCGTATCCACAGCCTTCCTCTCCTGAGCGAAAATCGCGCCGGTCAATGCATACTGACTCGAATTGTCGCAAAGTTCGAGGGTTTCCTCATATTTATCGGCGTCATAGATATATATGGTAAGCACCGGCCCGAATATCTCCTCAATCATCGTCTTGAAATCGTGCTTTTTTACTACCACGACGGTCGGCTCGATAAAATATCCGACGGAATCGTCGTATCCGCCGCCGGCGATGATCTCGGCGTCGGGGGAGTCCTTGCAATAATCGATATAGCCGGTGATGTCGCTAAAAGCGTTCTTATCGATAACCGCATTGACGAAATTCCCGAAATCCTCGACATCGCCCATTTTGATAGTCGCTATCTCTTCGAGGAGCGACTCGCGGAACGATGGCCAGATCGTATCCGGGATGAACATCCGGCTTGCGGCGGAACATTTTTGCCCTTGATACTCGAAAGAGCCGCGAATCGCAGCAGTAACGAGAGAATCGACATCGGCAGATTTATGCGCAAAGATAAAATTCTTGCCGCCGGTCTCGCCGACGATACGCGGATAGGTTTTGTAGTTCTTGATATTCTCGCCGATAGTCTTCCACATGCTCTGGAACACCGCCGTGCTGCCGGTGAAATGAATTCCCGCGAGATTCGGATTCTTTAAAACGTTCGGTCCGACCTTGCTTCCCGGCCCGGGGATGAAATTAACTACTCCGTCCGGAAGGCCCGCAGCCTTGAAAAGCTTCATCAGGAAATGGGCGCTGAAAACCGCGCTCGACGCCGGTTTCCAGAGGGAGACGTTGCCCATCAGCACAGGCGCGGTTGGAAGATTCCCCGCGATGCTCGTGAAATTGAACGGCGTAACCGCGAAAACGAATCCTTCGAGCGGTCTGTATTCGCAGAAATTCCAAACGCCCTTGCTGCTGTTGGGCTGTTCCTCGTAGAGCTTCATCGCGTAATGGCTGTTAAAGCGGAAGAAGTCGATAAGCTCGCAAGCGCTGTCGATCTCGGCCTGAAATGCGTTCTTGCTCTGACCGAGCATCGTAGAGGCGTTCACAACATTGCGCCACGGCCCGGCAAGAAGCTCGGCCATTTTGAGGAAGATCGATACCCTCGACTCCCATGGCGTCTCGGCCCATTCCTTGCGGGCTTCGAGCGCGGCCTCGACTGCCATCCGAACCTCTTCCTCGCCAGCCTTGTGATATGTGGCGAGGAGCGTATTTTTATCGTGGGGGCAGCGGCACTCGGCCATATTACCGGTTTTAATCTCTTTGCCGCCAATAATAAGCGGAATCTCGATCTGCTCGGATTTGAGATCGGCGATGGCCCTTTTCAATGCCACGGTCTCCGGATTGCCGGGGGCATATGGGAGGATCGGTTCATTAACAGGCGTTGGAACCTGAAGCTTTGCATTAAACATAACTATCCTTTCATTATGATTATGGAATTTGAATAATATATTCGAGTCTTCAAAAAGGCAAGCGGGATTTTTTTAAATTATGTCTCCATCGGGAATTTGACATTGGCTATCCCGTTTTCCAATCCGATTGCGAA
>CAYNTG010000018.1:0-35600 GCA_964400105.1 uncultured bacterium | reverse complement strand
GTCGCAGAGGTCGAAGCTGAAAGTCCCTCCGGCCCATGTAACCCGTCCGTCGGCGATGTCGATATGATCAGTTCCGTCGATAGTAACATCGATCGAAGCCGCATCGAGGCCGCTGCCGAGGTCCGCGAGATCGAACGAAACGGTCGGGCATATCGACGCGACAACATCGCCCGGAGCGGGCGTGATCGATGAAATCTCCGGCGGCGAAAAATCGATATTGAACGACCAGACAAGGGTGTCCTCCATAGGATTAGCATAAATATCCTCTGCATAGACGAGGCTGCAAGTAACGACCTCCGCATCGACGAAGAAACCGGATGGCGTATCGAAGAACAAGGTGTCGTCGGCGAATGAAAGCTCGGTGCTGCCGGTCATATAGCGGATTCCATTGACGGAGAAGATGATACTCGACGAAACCACGCCGTTAATGTCGCTGACCGTCATCCATATTCCCTGTGGATCGCAAGCCGAATAGGTCCCCGGTAGCGGTTCTATGATATCGCCAACCGGCCCGCCGGTCGGAATCCAGAAAAGCCAGCACGTGTCGAGGACGTTTGGCGGACAAAGGTCTGGTAAATCAGCGGAACGGACGCAAATCCTTACAGAATCGCCGCCGACGATAGTGAACGGCACCGCAGCCGCATCAACCTGATAGTTTCCGCCGCCGGTGTGGGTAAAAGCTGGCAACGAAATATCGAACCAGGTCGTGCCGGGCGAAGGATGATAATCTATCGCGAAAATCGTGCTGTCGAAATCTATGCCCGCAATCGCATCCGCGAGGCTCCACGAGATAGTGGGAGTTAGCGATCCGGTCGGGCCGACCGGAGTAGCGAGAGACAGCATCGGCGGCGAGAGATCGATCGTGTAAGTCCATGAAAGGCCTGAAGATGAAAGCGTATTTCCAATGCCGTCCTCGGCGGCGATCAATTCTATAGTAATCGAAGCGCCATCTGCCCAGAGCGTGCCCGGAACGAAGCAAAGCGTGTCATCTGAATAAGTTAGCTGCGGATCGTCGGTTCCAATGTCGATGCCGTCGACCCTCAACACAATAGTCGATTCGACAACGCCGTGGGAAATCGGCGTATCGTAGAGCGGAATGCAGAACCCCTGATCGTTGCAAGCGGATATCAGCCCGTCGATAGGCTCGCCCGTCGAAGGATCGAAAGCGGGTTCGGCTACCGGACCCTCAAGATCGATATAGAATTCCCAGCACGCCTCGAGCGTATTCGGTTCGCAGTAATCCGGCGAGTCGTAACCGCCGACGCAAACTCGAATAGTGTCGTTATGCTCCGCATGAATCGCATGAAGCGTGCTATCGACCCATAGCGACATCCCGATTCCAAGCGCATCCCATGAGTGTGAAAGCGTGCCGAAACCGTAATAATAAAGAGTCCCATCCACCGAAATATATACGCTCGAACTGTCGAGGCCGGAAAGCGAATCGGCAATCCATGCCGAGATGAATGGATATTCATCGCCGATAACCGCGCCGTCCGGCGGATAAAAACCCCATGCCGCCGGCGAACTCAGATCGACATAAAAAATTCCGCGAGGAAGCAGGAACGTCGCGATTCCGAGGTCGTCCGAAAGGGAATCCAGCGACCAAACCACCGTGTCGCCGTCCGACCAAAGCGGCGAGGGCGTATATACCAAAATCGAATCGTCGCGGATCGACAGGTTCGGATGGGTGATTTCATAAATTATTCCATCGAGAGTGAAACGGAGCGACATAGTGTCGATAGCGACATCGTCGCTTACGATAAGCCAAATCTCCTGATCGTCGCAGGCCGTCCATGCCCCGTCGAAAGGATCGATAAGACTGCTCCACGGCGGATCGCAATCGACAACCGAATATTCCCAAAGCTCACTCGTATCCGCGCCGCAGTGATTCTGCGCGATAACCATCCAATGGACATTCTCGCTGCAACTCGCCACGGTATCGAAATATGTATCCGTAAGGCCGATAGCCACTTGAATACCGTCCATATAAACATCGTAGGTGATCGGCGCGACACCGACCGCGCTGTCCCAATCGAGCGTCAGATAGCCCGGAAGCATCCCGGTCGTGTCGTCCGGGGGATAAACGAGGTTCAGCCCCGACGGGGGCAAATCGATATTCACAACGACCGTATCGGTAGCCATGCACCCCACTCCATCGATGACGGTGAGAATATATGTCGTCGTGGATTCGGGAGAAGCATTTGGATTCGCGCCCGCCGGATCGCCGAGTCCATCTGGCAGTTCCCAGATGTAGCTATAAGCGCCGTCTCCGCCGTCGCCCGTCGGTGAACCGCCGAGCATAATGCTGTCGCCGAGGCAGGTCGATTGATCGAATCCCGCGTCGGCAATAACGATCGGATCCACGATTACCCTCGCCTCGTCATAGCCAAGACAACCGCCGGGCGATGTTACAGCAAGCCCATAAACGGTAATGGTGGTTGGCGAAACGGTGATCTCGCGCGTCGTCTGGCCGTCCGGGGACCAGAGGTATGTGTTTCCGGGATCGTCCGGGGTAACCATTGGAACGATCGTCAAGATATCGCCCGTGCAGATAACCGTATCCCCGATAACGACGGTAGGGATCGGCTCGACGACGATCGTGACGGAATCCGTATCGACGCAATCGATTCGATCGGTCGCCACGATCCAATATGTGATGGTGCTTTCCGGGCAGGCGATAGTATGCGGGTTTGTCGGATCGGACAGAAAATCCGCCGGGAACCATGTATATATCCACGTATGATCTGGAATCTCCGTCGTGTCGAGGATGGCGTGGAGCATCGTGCACTCGCCGGAGCAGAGCGTATCGTCCTCGGCATAGCCGACGACATCGAACTCCGCCGGTGCGGGAATATCGATGCAATAGTGCTCGGTAATCGGTCCGCCAACCGGTCCGCTGCCGGTCCATGTAACCGTAATGTCATAGCAAACCGTGGTTCCAAAGATCGACGGGTCGATTAAAATCGACCACGACGCGATACCGCCACCGCCGTATCCGGCGATGGCCCCCAGATTCTGCGGGTTCGCGCCGCTTGCAACGCTCAAACCGGTCGGCAGGGAAATGCTTACCATAACGCTATCTGCGGAAAAGGCTCCGGGGTTCGTGATGATCGCATCGATGTCGAACGGATTCGGTGCTACGGTAACGCAGCCGGCGGAAAAGGTTGGCAAACCCGCGTTGATCGTGAGGTCGGTTCCGATCACGATATCGCCGATTCCGTAATACGTAACGAAAACCGATGAATCCCCCTCGCAAACCAAGCGTGAACCCCATTTTACCATCGTAGCGGAATCCGTATATATAGAACCGATTTCCGCAGCCCAATCGCTATTTGCCCAATCGCAGTCACAATGGCTATCCAACCAACTGCCATACCAGAAAACATCGGGCATCTCGGCCTCGAAACCGATTAATATGCCGAGAGCGGTTAAAGCACCAGGGATGGGTGGGTAGCCGCCCTCGTATGCACGCCATATCGATGGAATATCCGGTGCGATGAATATCTCCGCTATACCGGTATATCCAGATGCGGTGGATATATCAGCCGCATCGTCCGAATCGAGCTTCGTATCGTAATAGCGAATGCAGCCCACGTCGTGGCAGCTACCGTCGGCAGGCTTCATTATCGCCTTGAACATGACCTGTTCGTTATCGCCCGGAACCGTTCCAAGCGAAACTACCGTAATCTCCTGACGAATATAAACGCCGTGCCAGCTATTCCAAATGGCATAGGCGGTATCACCCGACTCCCAGCGCGAAGATGGCGCGGGCATCTCCGGATCTAAGCACCAATTTACCGTTTTAGCCCAGCTTCCATCGACATAATACATCGTCCAGTCCGTTGGATCGCAGGGACTTGGATATGAGAATGTCAAATCATCGTAAGAACCTCCACCGCTCGGGTCGGCCCCTTCCTCGAAGCCGCCCTCCGATTCGCAAACCTCCGCAGTAACATATCCGTTTGAGACGATAAAATCCATCGGCTCGGCTGGCCTTTCACGACCCGCACGGCGGATTTCGCTCATCGTGAAGGCATAGGATCGTTTCCATTCTCCATAAGCCTCCGGCTCGACACCGGGATCGGGCATAGCGAGCATAAACGAGTCGCGAACCGCTTCGAGATCCATGCCTTCGGCGGATAATGAAGATTCGCCATCGCCTGTCTCCGCCATACAGAAACCGACAAAAACCAATATAAAAACTATCCTCAAATATTTCACGAGAACTCCTATCAATTTATTTATATTCACTTAAATATATATATTATAGTTGGTAATTCAACTTAGCTAATAAGCGAGATTATCCGGCAAAAGGACACGATAACCATTATTCAACAATCTCCTCGACCATTTGGAGGATTAAAAAAATAGTCTAAGGTTAAGTTCGATCTCATCTTACGGTTCATCTTCAATTACCCGATAAATCGATAGAAATTAATCATTGACATATTTCAACCATGACATATATTAATTGGTTTATAGAAAAGAGTATTAATGAGAGGGATATTCGATGCGTATCACAAAGAAAAGCAGGATCAAGCGCCTTAGAAAACACGGTTTCCGCTCCAGGATGAGTTCGGCGAACGGTCGTAGGATTCTTGCAAGGCGTCGCAAGAAGGGCCGCCATCAGCTCTGCGTCAAGGTTACGACTAAGGGCGAGAAGAAGCAATAGATGTGGCTTTGCCGCGCGAATTCAGGCTCAAGGGTAGAAGAGCATTCGAGGAATTTCGTCGGAGTGGTGAGGTCTATTATAGCCGGGGTATCGTTTTGAAAACGATTCGCGGTAGGTGCGGAAGAAAATTCGCCTTTATCGTCACGAAAAGGATAGGCAATGCGGTCAGGAGAAACCGAACGAGGCGCGTTTTGAGCGAATGGATAAGATTGCATCTCGATCTTTTCCCGGACGGCGTTCACTATCTCGTGATAGTCCGTTCACCGAACGTCCAGGAGAAAGAGCTTGTTCGAGACCTCGGCGACATCGCCGGAAAGGCGTCTCTTGGCAAATAGGCGATTCAATCCGCTCAAATGGCTGCTACTGGGTTCGATCGAGCTTTATCGATGGACAATAGGGCGGATCAAGCCGCCGACATGTCGGTTCTACCCGACGTGCAGCCAATATGCCTACGAGGCGATATCTATCCATGGGGCTTTTCGCGGTTCATGGCTCGCGTTGCGTCGAATTTCGCGTTGTCAACCATTAAATCCGGGTGGATTCGATCCGGTGCCACAAGCACATAGAGGTAAGAATGGATAAAAGAACGATCATCGGTCTTATTATTATCGCGGCGATTTTGGTCCTTACCCCCTATTATACCAAGTTCATAAGCGGTGAACCTGTGGATTCGACCGAAGCGGATACACTCTCCGAAGCCCACAGCGACGCCACGGGTGCGGATATCGGCCGACCGGATAGCGACGATAAAATTTCACGGCACGAGCTTGCATCGACCGGCGATACCACGCCTTCCGATCACTCGATAGGCGATGTTAAACAGTCCGCGGCGGTCCTCGATACGATTCCCGAAAAAAAGGTATTCGTTCAAACCGGGAAATATACATTCGTGCTAACAACGAAGGGCGGAGATATCGAGTCGATTGTGAGCAGCGAGTTTGTGGACATCTCCGACAAGCCTATGGAATTCTGCAACACCGAGATTCTCGGATCGAATTTCGAGGTTGTCGGTTTTGTCGGCAAAAAGGCGATGTCCAGCGCGGGGCTTTCATTCGTCACGGATCGTGATACGCTTATCCTATCCGAAACGAACGACGAGGGAGCCGTAACATTCGTCGCATCGCTTCCAGGCGGTGGCATTCTTCAGCGAAGATACCATTTCCGCTTCGACGATTACTCGTTCGACCATACGACACTTTTCGCAGGCGACAGCACGACAGACCATGTCGATGAAACCGTTCTCTGGTGGCGCAAGGGGCTCGAGCCTTCCGATCCTCGCGTCAAAACGAATGTATCGACGAGTTATCGCTGTGGATATATAATGGACGGCGAATACGATTCCGAAAAATTCGGCAAAAGCGAGCGTCCGCGCCTTTCCCACGAGGGGAATACGCAGTTTGTGGCAACGTTGAATAAATATTTTGCAGTTATTATCGCCCCGGAAGAGGGCACGGCTTCGGGTGTTCGCTGTGACGGAGTATGGTATTCGAGCGACAAATACGACGACTCGAACGTGCAGGTGCCGGCGATAGGCGTCGGGCTGAGCCGATTCGGCGGCGAGATGCCGCTTTCGAGGCACGATCTGATCTATATCGGCCCGCGCGACCTCAAAATCATGAAGGAATATTCCAAAGATTTCGAGAAAACCGTCGATCTCGGATGGCGCTGGCTTGCGCCGATAACCAAATTATTCATCTGGATATTCGATGCGATGTTCAGTGTCCTGAAAAACTACGGTGTCGTCATAATCGTCTTCAGTATCCTGATCAAGCTGCTGCTTTATCCGTTGTCGCGCAAGCAGATGGAGAGCATGAGGAGAATGAAGGATCTGGAACCGAAACTCTCCGTGCTGCGGGAAAAATACTCCACCGATGTCAGCAAGATGAACGAAGAGACGATGAAGCTCTATAAAAAAGAGAAGATCAACCCGCTCGGCGGATGCCTTCCGCTTCTGCCGCAGATGCCGATCTTCTTTGCGCTGTTTTCAATGCTTCGGAATTCATTTGCCCTTCGCGGCGCGCCGTTTATGCTTTGGCTCACCGACCTTTCAATAAAAGACCCGTTCTATGTCCTGCCGATCCTGATGGGCTTGACGATGTTCATTCAGCAGAAGCTCACGATAAAGGACCCGAAGCAGAAGATGATGGTTTATATGATGCCGCTTCTCTTCCTCTTTATGTTCAGAAATATGCCGTCCGGCCTCGTGCTTTATTGGCTTTGCTTCAATGTCCTATCGCTGGCGCAAACGCTCCGGGTCGAATACCAATCCAAGAGAGACAGTCAGCTTGTAAGGTCTGTTTGAGATGGCCGCTGTTCCGGGAATCCTCGAGCTTCCTCGGAACGACACTATCGTTGCAATCTCGACTCCGCCCGGTCGCGGCGCCCTCGGGATAATTCGGTTATCCGGTTCGGATGCTATCAATATATCTTCAGCGCTTTTGCACACGAAAATCGACCTGAAAAGCCTTCGTGGCGGTTCTGCCAGAGTGTCCACTATCGATACGGGTGACGGGCTTATCGATACCGGCGTCGTAACGGTCTGGCGTGCGCCCAAATCCTTCACCGGCGAGGATATCGTCGAGTTCACGCTTCATGGAAGTCCGCCGCTTCTGTCCGCCGTGGAAAATCGTGCGGTCGAGCTTGGCGCACGCCCGGCGTCGCCGGGGGAGTTCACGCTTCGCGCCATTCTTCATGGTAAGATGACCCTCTCCGAAGCGGGAGCGATAAGCGCTCTTATCGAAGCGCCGGGAATAGTCGCAGCAAAAGCAGCCGCGAGAACCCTCGGAGGCGATTACGGCAGAAGAATTACACCGATTATCGAAAAGCTCGAGGAAATCGAGCTGCAAACCGCCGCCGAAACGGAGTTTCCGGAACAAATTGAGAGAGATAATTTAGGAACGATTGCAACGAAATTAACCGGGATAAAAACCGTCGTCGAAACGCTCGCCCGCGATATTAGACAGGGGCATAGCTCGGTGAGGGAGGCGGTCGTCGTTGTCGCCGGGCTTCCGAATGTCGGCAAATCGACGCTCACAAACGCCTTGCTCGGAAGGGAGCGGTGCATCGTCCACAGCGAGCCGGGAACGACGCGCGATCTTATCGAGGAGCGGTGCGATTTCGACGGGATCGCCGCGATCCTTGTCGATACGGCGGGGCTTCGAGAGACCGACGACGGCGTCGAGCTTATCGGCGTCGATATGGCTCACAAGCGCCTTGCGGACGCCGATCTCGTGATATTCGTTATCGATGCGAGCCGCGAATTATCTTCAGAGGAAGTAGCGGCGCTTTCCAAAACCGATGATAAAAAACGAATTATTGTGCTGAACAAATCCGACATCGGCGGCAGGCGCGACCCCGGAATCCCGATTAGTGCGCTCGAAGGCACCGGAATCGAGAGTCTTCGAGAGGAGATCGCACGCGCCCTCTCGTCCGAAGATGGCGATCCAATTTGGGCGGGAAGCTGGCAGATCGAGCGCATCGACGACGCGATAGAATCTGTCGAGAGCGCTATCTATGCAACCGGGATAGGCGCTATCGATGCTGCGATCGAGGAGATCGCGCATACATCGAAATCCCTTAGCGAATCTATCGGCAAAAACCCAGCAGCCGATATTATCGAACGTGTCCTCGACGGTTTCTGCATTGGGAAATAGCGTTACTAACTCTACTATTCGCACTGGTTTTGATCGTTTTCTTTCAGGCTCAAATCAAGTTTTTTTCTTGTATTATCACTTAGGTTCTGGTGCAATTTAGTCGGTTATTTTTCCTGTTCTTTTAGACACAATCACCCATTATATTATAAGGCAGGGGGGACCATGCCCATTTACCCGACACACCAAAAAAATATTATTATTGACAAATTATAATGCTTTGAGTAACTTAAAAACTTATTTTGAATAGGTATGAATTGAAACACACAAAATTAAGGGGTTCCCGTGGCAGAGGTTAAACAGTTCGAGACAGATAGTATTCGGAACGTCGTTCTTCTTTCTCATGGCGGTATTGGTAAAACAACAATGGCAGAGGCGATACTCTACACTACCGGGGCGTTGAACCGTTTGGGAACCATCGAAGATGGTAACACCACAAGCGATTATCACCCCGCAGAGATAGATAGGAAAAGCTCGATTCAGCTTTCTTTGCTTTTTGCCGAGCATAACAAAACGAAGATAAATATCCTCGATACGCCCGGTTACAACGATTTTGTCGGCGAGGTTATCAGCGGGGTTCGGGTTGCGGATTCCGGCTTGATGCTTGTTTCGTCTCAGAACGCCGTCGAGGTCGGGACACAGACCGCATGGGAGCGTCTCGCAGGAAAGCCATGTATATTTATCGTAAATCGGATGGATCGCGATAACGCGGATTTCTCAAAAGCGGTGAAGGAGCTTCAGGATGCATTCGGAAAAGGAGTGGCCCCAATCGCTATCCCGATCGGTGTTTCCGGGTCGTTCAACGGCGTTATAGACTTGCTTGCAAAAAAAGCCTATTCGTTCGAGCGCGGTGGAAAAGGAAAGGGAAAAGAGGTCCCGATTCCAGCCGAGCTCGAAGAGCAGATCGCCGAATACAGAATGCAACTTACTGAGGCCGTCGCAGAATCAGACGACAAACTTCTCGAAAAATATTTCGAGGTGGGCGAGCTTTCGGAGGACGAGCTTATCGCCGGATTAAACACGGCCGTCGCAGCCGGCAAGCTCTTCCCGGTGATTCCGGTCAGCGCATCGAATAATATCGGCACGGAGATTGTTCTCAACGCAATCGTCAATCTTCTGCCCTCTCCGAAGGACATCGGCAAGGTTATGGCGAAAAAGTCGATGGGCGATGAGGGATTTGAAGAGGTCGTCGAGATCGACAAAAGCAAACCGACGAGCGCCCTCGTATTCAAGGTCCATTCCGAGGAACATGTCGGCAAATTGACATATTTCAAGGTCTTTTCCGGCACCGTCGATAACGGATCCGAGCTGTATAATCCCAACCACGGAATCGGCGAAAGGCTCGGAACCCTTTATATCACGCGGGGAAAAGAAAGGGTGGAGGTAAAATCGCTGATCGCCGGAGATATCGGCGTTACCGTGAAGCTCAAGGGCACAAGCACCGGCGATACCCTTTGCACAAAATCCAGCCAGAAAATATTCCCGCCGATAGATTTTCCGAAACCGGTTATAGATATCGCGGTGCGTGCCAAAGAAAAGGGCGAAGAGGAAAAGATCGCCACAGGTTTGGCGAGATTGTCCGAAGAGGATGCAACGTTCACTTACGAAGTTGACTCCGAGCTTAAACAAACGCTTTTGCACGGTCAGGGCGAGCTTCAACTCGATATGATCGTCGGAAAACTCAAGGATCAGTTCGGCGTCGAGGTGGAACTCGAAAAACCGCGCATCAAGTATCGCGAGACCATCCGAAAAACGGCCAAAGCTCAGGGAAGACATAAAAAACAAACAGGCGGTCGAGGTCAGTTCGGCGATGCATGGCTCCGTTTGGAACCGGTGCCGCGAGGCGATGGATACGAATTCCTCAATGAGATATCCGGCGGTGTCGTTCCGAACAAGTTTATCCCGGCCGTCGATAAAGGTGTAAAAGAGATGCTCGAAAAGGGCGTTTTGGCCGGTTACAAGGTCGTCGATGTTCGCGTTGCCCTCTATTATGGCAGCTACCACGCGGTCGATTCATCGGAAATGGCGTTCAAGATCGCCGCGCATATCGGTTTCAAGGCTGCTTTCGAGAACGCCGATCCATACCTTCTCGAACCGATCGACAATGTCGAGATCGTCGTTCCGGGCGAGTTCACCGGCGATGTTATGGGCGATATATCCGCGAGACGCGGCAAAATTAGCGGAATCGAACCGCTCGGCACTTTCACAAAGGTCAAATCTCAGGTGCCGCAGGCCGAACTCTATAAATACTCCACAATCCTCAGAAGCCTCACGCAGGGACGGGGATTCTTCACGAGAGATTTCGACCACTACACAGAGGTTCCTTACGATGTTGCAAAAAAGATCATCGAAGAATCCAAGAAAACCGCCGGGGAAGAATAAAAAACTACACCTAAACGATAATCCGGGGAGCGCTCACGCGCTCCCCTTTTTTTGCATCGCAAAAGACCGCCGGGGAAGGATTGGCGCGGGAGAGGCGCGAAGTGGGCTGGGGTTTTTGCGTTCCTCTGAAAATCGGGGAGATTTTCAGAGGAACGTAGCAAAAACCGTGACAATCCGTTGGGTTGTGGTGGGTAAAGTCTCAGATGGATGCGATCTGCTTAACGACCGCCGAGTAGCTTTCCGCATGGAAAAACGCCGAACCCATAACCAAAATGTCCGCACCGGCGGCGACCGCAGAGGGAGCAGTCTTCAGATCGATTCCACCATCAACAGCGATAAGGCATTTCGCGGAGGCTTCACGGCGAATCAAATCGGCCTTTTCGATATTTTTAAGACCGGATTCGAGGAATTCCTGACCACCGAATCCGGGGAAAACCGACATTATCAAAACGAGATCTATTTCGCCGATTATCTCCGGAAGGACCGAAAGATCGTTGTCCGGATTGAACGCGACACCGACACCGACCCCAAGCTCCTTGATCGCCGATATATTCTCGTGCACATTTCCAGTCTCCTCATGGAAAGTGATATATCGGCAGCCGATTTTTGCGAATTCCGGCGCCCATTTAAGCGGATCGGTAACCATAAGATGAGCCTCCGCAGGCATCGTGCAGTTCTCTATCGCAAACCTTGAAATTCTCGGCCCGAAGCTTATATTGGGGACGAAATGGCCGTCCATGATGTCCAGGTGAAGGAGACCGGCCCCTGCCGCTTCGGCGGCACGCACCTCTTCACCGAGACGTCCAAAATCGGCGGCGAGAATAGATGGCGATACGATAATCCTTTTCATAACACAGACAAGATATTCCACGGATCGGCGAAAGTAAACCCGAATCTCGAGTTCGCCTGAAATTCGATTATTAACAACCCTAACCGATTGCTCGAATACGAAATAAACCGACCGGAGAGGCGAATCGAACGACATAATAACAAATAATCAACACCTTATCCGCATAATAATTACATCTTATAAGGGTTGTTTCAAACACAAATTTGCTGTTTATTTATATTAGCGGGATAAACATGGCGGGAACAGAAAAATGAGAGATTACAACGCGACGCTCATGCGTCTTATAGATATGGGGGAAAACGAGATTTTGCTTCCGTTTGAGCAATCTGTCGAAACGGAGACTCCGCCGGAAACCGTCCGGCAAATACCGGTCGATAAGGCCGGGATAATGGAAGAACTCGTCCGGGGTATCGATGGATGCACGAAATGCGAACTCTGCAAAACCCGCAACAAGATCGTATCCGGGATGGGCGACCCCGACGCCAATATCGTGTTCGTCGGCGAGGCTCCCGGAGCCGAAGAGGACAAAACCGGCGTTCCGTTCGTTGGAAGGGCGGGAAAGCTTCTCGATAGAATCTTTGCCGCGATGAAACTTTCCCGCGAAAGAGGTATCTACATCGCGAATATTCTCAAGTGCCGTCCTCCGGGAAATCGAGACCCTCTCCCCGGCGAGGTCGAGATGTGCATTCCTTATTTAATATCGCAGTTGAAGATCATTCGCCCGAACGTAATATGTTGCCTCGGAAGGATCGCCGCACAGAACCTCCTCGGCACAAGCGAGCCTTTGGGCAGGCTTCGCGGGAAAACACATTATTACAACATCGACGACGATTCTATCCCGGTAATCGTAACATATCATCCGGCATACCTGCTCAGAAACTCCGCCGGAAAGAAGCCCGTTTGGGAGGACATGAAGGAGCTTTTGCGTATCGCCGGATTGCCCGTTCCATTGTAAAAAAATTAATAATAACAAATGCTTGGAGTTTAGGATAAATGACTACAGAAAGGGTTCCACCGCAGGATGTCGAGGTTGAAAGATCCGTTCTCGGCGCTATGATGCTCGAACCGGAAGCGCTCGACCGGGGCCTCGAGCTTCTGTCCGAGAATGAATTTTATCGGGAAAATCACCGCATGATCTTCTCGGCGATGAAGGAGCTTGTCGAGAAAAGCTCACCCGCAGACCTGATAACGATCGCCGCCGAACTCGATGCAGTGGGAAATCTCCAGAAAATCGGCGGAAGAAGCTATCTTTCGTCTCTGATGTCCTCGGTAGTAACCGCCGGCAACCTCGATTACCATACGGATATTATTCGGCAAAAATCGGTGTTAAGGAGCCTCATCCACGCCGGAAGCGATATCGTATCGCGTGCATACAACGAAAGTCAGGATGTTTCGGAGCTTCTCGATTCCATCGAGCAGATGATTTTCAATATCAGCGAGAAGCGGCTCACGGGTGATTTTTCCTCGCTGGGAGAAATCCTTCCGCAAACCTACGACTACCTCGAAGAGGTCCGAAAAAACAAACGTGCGGTTACCGGTTTGGCGACCGGATATAACGATCTCGACGACATTACCAGCGGAATGCACCCATCCGATTATATCGTTATCGCGGCAAGGCCCTCGATCGGTAAAACGGCGTTGGTTTTAGGGATTGCCCTCAACGTCGCGATCAACGAAAAAAAGGGAGTGGCCCTTTTTTCGCTCGAGATGGCCAAGGATCAGCTCGTTACGAGGTTGATGGCGAGCAAGTTTCATGTGGATGCCCACAGGCTAAGGACCGGGACACTGAGCAAGGCGGATTTCAAACGGATAGGCAACAACCTACCGGCGCTATCCTCGGCCCCGATCTATATCGACGATTCCGCCAGCCTCACGGTGCTCGAGATGAGAACAAAAACTCGAAGGCTAATGCGTCGGGTTCCACTCGGCTTGATCGTCGTGGATTATCTTCAGCTATTGAACGGTAGTTCTAAAAGGCAGGAGAACCGACAGCAAGAAATATCCATGATTTCCAGACAGCTTAAAGCCCTCGGACGAGAGATGGGGGTTCCGGTGGTAGCGCTTTCCCAGCTATCGAGACAGGTGGAATCGCGGGACAACAAGAGACCGATCCTTGCTGACCTCAGGGAATCCGGCGCGATCGAGCAGGACGCCGATGTTGTGATGTTCATTTATCGCCCGGAGATGTATGGCAAGAAACAGATAAAAATATTTGGCAATACATACCCGAGCGACGGGATTGCGCAGATATTAATCGCAAAGCAGCGCAACGGCCCGGTCGGAGATATCTTCCTGAGATTCAAAAGGGAATGGGTTACGTTCGAGAATCTTTCGATAGAGAATATCGAGCCGTTCGAGGACGAGGAGGAGGCGTTCGTCGATAGGGAAGTATACGGCGGTGCCTGATCGGTAGGCAGTTTGTGGAATATGGCGCTCCATTCGACCAACCGGCGCAGATAGCTACCATTATCGCGTCGATTGCGATGTTGGGATCGGCTATGGCGGTAAGCGCGGTTTTGCCGGATGGCGATTTAAATATAATCGCAAAGGTATATTTCGCCCTTATGATCCTTCTCGTCGTTGTGGGATGGGGATCATCGATTCGCTCTTACGAGATCGGCGAAAAGGGATTTGTCATAAAAAGCCTATTCGGTCGGACGTGGATCCGCTACGAGGATATCCTTTCGACGGATTTTATCCCACGACTTTCGCACAACGAGATCGTGAGTCGGTGCGGCCTTTTTGGGATTTTTGGATATCGAGGCGCGTATCGATCGGATAAGATCGGGGATCGATTCAAACTCATGTGTAATCGGATCGAACCGGCGATTATCATCGAGACTTCACAGAAGACCTTCCTCATCTCGCCGGAAAACGCTCGAGGTTTTTTCGAAGATCTTACGAAAAAAATCGAGGGTTAAGATTAACCCACCGAACCGATAGGGACACCATCACTACTTGCCGGTACAGATTTTCAAAGACGCATACCGTTTAAGTTGTTATTATAAAACGAATTAATCCTTTGGCACATCGTGTGCTTAATATCTCGACGGAGTTATTTATGCTTTGGAGATTGCCATGAAGAATCAATTATTGCAAAAGATCGACGATTTCGTTTTTTCCGTAATTTTCGCGAGTATTCCATTTCTATTCTTCCTGGGTCTTCTCGTGATTGCCGGAACTGCGAGAGGCGCGCCCAATGTGGATGTCGAAAGGGAGATCGAGATCACGGACGAGGTTATCGCGCGTGTCGAGGATGCCCTTCCCGATAACCCATCGGCGACTATTACCGGCAATCTCGATATGGCCTGCGGGATGCAGGCCGATGCTCACACCGCGTTCGACGGTGGAGAGTATATGCTCGCTCTCGGTTTTACCCGTCAAGCGAGGCAGATCGCTTTGGGCATCGAAAGAATGTTGGCGAGTCTCGATTCGCACGAGAACGGCCCACCAGACGCGGTGCTTCGGATTCTCGAACAGAATGCGGAGATGATCGAGGAACTCGCGCCGGCGGTCGACGAGTTCGGCGACGATTTTATCCGCGAGGATTTTGCCAATGTGGTCGAGATGCAAGATCGGGCATGGCAGGAATTTAACGAGGAAAACTACGATATCGCGGGTATGCTCGCACAGGCGGCGCGCGATCGATTGATTCAGATCAAAAAAGCCACACTCGAGGTCGAGCGGAGGTTCGGCCCGGAGCAGGTTATCTCGGAGCTTGAAAGGGCGAGGGAGCTTGTGAGTTACGCAAGGGAGAAGGCATTTCCAGAGGCGATCGAGTCCGTGGAACTGCTCTCCGTCGCGGAAGGGATGTTGAACGAGGCGGAGATGCTCCACTCCGATGGACGCCCGAGGGAGGCTATGCGCTTTCTCGATGAGGTGATCGTTTTATCGAAGCGATCGGTCGAGATTTCCAGACACGGCGGCCTTCGCGCCGACCGGATGGAGGAGGAGCTCGTCAGGACCGAGGAGATGATCGAGAATGCCCGCGAGATGTTGGAGATCGGTTCGCCGAAACAGGCGGGCGAGATGTTATCGCAGTCCGAAGAGCTTCTTATGGAGGCTCGATCCGCGTTCGGCAATGGTTCCATCGAGGAGGCCGGACAGCTGATAATCGAATCGCGTCGGCTCGCCGACCTTGCTTCGAGGTCCGCGAAGGGGTCCGGCGATATCAATCGATGGAATGTCGAGAAGGCTATAGATAATACGAATAATATCCTCGACCACGTTTCCGGTCCGCTCGAGGAGCTTGGAGCGGAAGAGGGTTTGCATCTGCTATCGAGGGCGCGCGAGCTTCAGGAAGAGGCGAGGGGATATCTCGAAAACGATAGATATAGAGAGGCTTTGACATCTACGCGGGCCGCAGCCGATGCGGCCATTCAGGCCTCGAAAATGAGCGAAATAAAATAAATTATTTATTCAAACATTGGGGATAAAAGTAAAAAAAGCGCTCCCCACGATCCCTCGGAATTGGCTCCCGTTCATCGGGGGCCTTTTTTTATTATAATTTGTAGATTAGCAAAATAAAAATACATGGAAATATTGAAGTGAGGCATTACCCTTGTTTCAAACGTGCATTAATGTATATTAAGAGAAAATTTATATGTTTTAGGGTAAATTCTATCGGCGAGTTTATAAAAAACTCGAATTAATTTAATAATCCCCTTTGTTTTTATAACGGATAAATATATATTTATACGTTAAAAATGGCTTGACATTAATCCGGGCGAGAACTATTTTTTTAAAAATTGCAGATTAGAAAAAAAATTATTAATCAATCCAGAAGGAGGACTACAAAATGAAGTCTAAGGTTGTTGTATTTTTAGGGGTTATGCTTCTTTCGCTCTGCGCCTTTGCACAGATCGAAACGGAGCTTTTCCCTTATGAGACTTTCGATTCCTGGGCTGTTCCTGGTTCGCCGCCAACCGGTTGGATCAGAATAGTTGGAGGGAGTGAAGGGACACCCACCGAGAACACTAACGATTGGCACCCTGCGGCCAGCGGATCAGGCACCTGGTCCACCAATCCTGTTGCAAGGATATACTGGGCGCCAACCGAGGTGGCTGACGATTATCTTATTACGCCGCCTTTCGATGGAACCACCACAGGTTTAGATTCGATCGTTCTCACTTATGAAACGGATTACGATCTTGTTTCTCCGGCATTTCCGGGCGTAGGCGATAACTGTGTCCTTCTATCGACGGACGACGGCGTGACGTGGCCGGATACTCTATGGCTATATGGCGCAAGCGATCCGGCAGATATTCACGAAACGCGCAGGATAGACATAACCGCTTTGGTCGATGGACACACGAACTGCAAGATTGCATTCTGGGAGTGTCGCGACCTCGGCTTTGAGAACTGGTGGGAGCTCGACAATATATGCGTTTTTGCATACAACTTGGCTGCCGAGCCAGAAGCGCCAGCATTCGTATACACCTGTGAAGAGCTTGTTCCTCCGGGAACATCGACATACTCTTTCGAGGTCTCTATCGGCGATATTTCAGGCGTAGATCCGACTTCGGCGGAGCTTTGCTACAGCCTCAACGGAGCGGCATGGATGTGTGTCGGTTTGACATACGATTCCGGTTTGCCAGACGGCACCGGCGATTATCATTATAATATGTCCGGATTGGATAACTGGGATATTGTCGAGTATCTTTATAGAGCCACAGACACGTGGACGGTCGCGACGACCGGTTCGAGCGATGTTTGTTCGATAGTCGTCGGCGGAGATTATTACGTTTATGAGAATGGCAGCGGCTACGCGATGTCTCCTGATCCCACATGGCAGGATATCTCGACCATCGGTTGGGACACCGGCATTTACTATGACGAAGCGGTCGCCCCTCTCGCATTGCCCTTTACCTTCCGCTGGTATGGGGTGGATTACGATACCCTGTTCCTATCCACCAATGGCTGGTTCAGTTTCGAGCCGTATCCCGGCGACGCCTATTGGGTTTATCATCCTCTGCCTTATACCTCCGAGCCTAAGCCTATCATCGCTGCATGGTGGGAGGATTTCACAACTGAATACACTGGGTTTATCTATTATTACATTAGCGTTGACGGGGACACCGTTATAGTTCAATTCCAGGATGTTCCGCGTTTATTCGGCGCTTCGGAGACATTCCAGACCGTTTTCATCAACCCTGCGATCGAGTCGCATCCGGGTGGAAATGGTTCAGCGATCGTTCGCTATCTTACGAAGAACGAGGACGGCGGTTCACTTGGTATCAGCAACGAAGACGGTTCGCTCGGCATCCAATACTGGTATGACGGCGCGATGGGAAGCCCCGATTATATCGGTTTCGAAGCCGGACGCGCGATCCGCTACTGCTCGACTCCTCCACCCGAAGGCGGCGATCTTTACGGTTTCGTGACCCTTACCGGCAGGACGGACCATTCCGGCGCGATAGTCGGTATCGTCGGCACGAGCCTTACAGGCACGGCCGATGCGGCCGGATATTATGAGGTAAATCACATCACGGAGGGAACCTACGACGCATACTGCACCCATCCGGCCTTCTATGGTGATACGGCTTACGGCGTTATTGTCGTCGATGGTTCGATGACGCACCGCGATTTCACGCTCTTCCCGCGTCCGACCGGCTATATCGCCGGTTATGCCGACCTTACGGACACTCCGGTTTCCGATATTGGTATCGACTGCGAGGCCCTCGGAACGGGCGTTACGGATTTGACAGATGCCACCGGCTTATTCATTTTCGATGGCGTCGGTGTTGGCGACAATCAGGTAGTAGCGACATTCCCCGGCTATGAAGTAGGTTACTCGCCTTTGGTCGTGGTCGTATCCGGCGAGACGACATGGGTCGATACGGTCTTCCTCGATCCGCTTCCGGTGGACAGCCTCGAAGACGATGACGGCGGCGGTGTCGCCGATCCGATGGCCGGTGCATGGGAGTGGGGGACACCGACATACGGCCCGAGCGGCGCCTATAGCGGCGTTAATTGTTGGGGAACCGACCTCGACGACGACTACGTTATCAGCGCAAACTGGAAACTCGATATTCCGGTGCCATATCCGTGTTCGGAGTTCGGTTGGCATCAATGGATAAATATGGAGAGCGGCTTCTCCTTGGCTTGGGATGGCGGAAACGTCAAGGTTTCGACGGATGGCGGCACCATATGGACCTTAGCAACTCCACTCGATACCGCATATAATTTAACGGCAGCCACTTCCAATGTCGGTATTCCCGGAGAGCTTTGCTGGTCGAACGATGACGACTGGGACGTTTGGTTAAAGCAGAGGATAGCCCTTACGCCGGACGTTACGCACATCAGATTCCACTTCGGTTCAGATGGCTCGTTCGTCGAGCCAGGCTGGTTCGTGGACGATTTCATCTGGCAGCGTATTCCGACCGGCGATCTCGAGGTCTTCGTCTACGATTGTGAAACCTACGAGGTTATCGAAGGCGCTCTCGTCTATGCTACAGGCGCTTCCGGCTACACCGGCCCGGACGGCAGGATCCTTCTCGACGGCGTGCAATATGGTGAAATAACGGTTAGTGCCGGAAAGCCCGGTTACTGGGCAAATCGCAAGGATGCGGTCGTCTTCATCGACGAGACGATGACGCTCCTCATGCCGATCTGTCCGATCGATATCGGTGAGATCACCGGACAACTTACGCACACCGCCGATGATTCGATCATGTTCGAGCTTTGCAACCCGACCGAGGATACCATTTGGTTCCACTTCACGGGAATCCCTGGTGCTCCTGGATCATCCAGAAGTCGTATCGAACGTCCGAATACGGTGAAAACCGGATTTGGAACGTATAATGAGAATGCAAAATTCGATATGACGGCGGCGCCGCTGCCAGAAATCGATCATTCTACTTACAGAGCGCGCCCCGAAGAGGTCGGCGCGGTTATCGATTCCTATTCGATCCCGGAAACTAACCTTCCATGGGGCTTCGGTATCGAGGGCAGGGCCGAAATCCGCAAGGTTTGGATCAGTGATCGCCACGAAATCGGTGGAATCATTACGCAGGTCCAGAACATGGCCTGGAATTATCCGGCCTGGGGTTATTCTGGAATATTCTACGATATTGGTAGATTCCATTGGCCGGATTATGCACCGGCTATCACATGGTGGTGCGATATGGCATGGGATGCCAACCGCAACCTCATGTGGCAGATCGAATCGGAAGAGACGTTCAAGATTTATGGTTGGGATCCAATGACCGGCGAGGTCGTCGATTCGCTCGGCGGAACGTGGGCATCGGCTTTGTATCCGCAACGCGGACTCGGCTATGACTTCGCACGCGATCTGTTCTACATCGGTAATTGGACAACTGCTTTAATCTACGAGGTAAAGGGACCTTCCTGGGACGTTCCGGGTCAGGTCATCACAACTTTCTCCGCTCCATCATGTGCGGGCATCGCATTCGACGAGGGTCGCAGGACGATTTGGTATGCCCAGAGTGGCGCGACGGGTCTGATCAACGAGATCGATCCGAGCACTGGCGAGATCATCAATACCATTGCGGCTCCACATTCGGAGATCGGTGGTTTGGCCGGTCTCGACATGGATAGCGAAGGCAGGCTCTGGATTATGAATTACGCAGTGCCTCGTATTTATGTCATCGAGGCGCCTTCGAGCGTGCTTCCGGGCGGAATGTACGTCAACCCGGCCATTGGCTACATTGCCCCGGGCGAGTGCGAGATGTTTGCTCTCGTCAATCCGGCATATGCCAACCCGGTTGGAGATTACGACTTCGACCTTTACTTCTATCCAGACCCGAATCTCGAACCGACACTCATGCCTGTGCATGTTCAGGTTCTTCCGAAATCGCCGAAGGGTTGGAGCTTGATCTCGGTGCCGGTTATGGCAGCGCCGAATGATCCGTTCATTCAGTTCATGGATGACATAACTCCGTTCGATGTCGATCACACGGTGTCGAATATCTACGGTTGGAACCAAGACGACGGCATCTACGAGCTGCCGACCGGTTTCGAGCGTGGACGTGGTTATTACCTCAAGACATGGCTCGAAGGAACGTTCTGGGATGTATATGGTGCACCATACGCGCCGGGCGACTTCACATATCCGGTCTATTATCCGGAGGATAGCCCGAGCTATGGTTGGTGGGTCATCGGCAATCCCTATAATGTTCGTGTCGATTGGGATGCCGTTTATGCCGCCACCGACTTCAGCTATCTGTATCCGGAGTATTGGACCTGGACGCAGAAGGAAGGCTATAAGTCATACAGCCCGATCACCGGCGGCCACGGCGAGGGTAACCTCATCGATAGCTGGATTGGTTATATGGTTAACGTTCGCAGTGGGAACCCCGCCGTCTATACGAACATCGTCTATCCGCAGGATGGGACGATGGAGACGGTTGTTGCCAAGTTCAGGCCGAAGGCGAAGAAGGTCGAGACGATCAATCCGGCGGAATTCGCGCTGCGCGTTTCCGTGAATGCCCGTAATGGTTCCGATATCAGGAACGATTTATATAACTATATCAGTGTTAATGAGCTGGCGATCGACGGCATCGACATTTACGATAGTGGAGAACCGTCTATGCCAATACCCGGTGACGCCATCAAGGCTTACTTCGATAATTCCGGCATGAGGTTGATGTGCGATACAAAGGCGAACTTCAGCGGTGTCTCGAAGGAATGGACGTTCGCTATTCGCGATCTCCCAGCCGGTATGACCGTTACATTGAAATGGCCGCAGGATCGCATTCCGACCGGCGACGATGTCTCGTGCGGCGTCGATAACCTCGACGAGAGGTGGAACCTCACGATGACCGATCCGGTTGCCGGAACGACTATCGATATGCGCGAGGTCTATAGCTACACCTTCACCAGCGGCAGCGGCATTCGTCGTATGACGATGACGCTTGGCGATGTTCCGTTGGATGTCGATGAACGGAAGCTTCCGGACGAGTTTGCGCTCTCCGCTAATAAGCCGAATCCGTTCAATGCGACCACGGAATTCACGCTTTCGCTGCCGGTCAATACCGATGTCAAGGTCGAGGTATATGACCTTCTCGGCCAGAAGGTTAGCACGCTAATCGACGGCCAGATGGAAGCCGGTTACCAAAGGGTAATCTGGAACGGTCGCGACGTCGGTGGTCGCGAGGTTCCAAGCGGGCTTTACCTTTACAAGGTTATCGCCGGAGACTTCCGCGAAACAAGAAAGATGACGCTTATAAAGTAAGCGTCGGCAAGTAATTCCCGAAAGGGATTCGGAGGCCGGAGTAGTTTTGCTCCGGCCTCTTTTTTAACCCGGAGAATATACTTGGGAGGATTAATGCCAAACAAAGAAGAGATATTATCGGCATTGAAGACGGTTTTCGACCCGGAGATCCCCGTGAATATCGTGGATTTGGGGTTTATCTATGACGTCCGCGTCGATGGCGGAAAGGTCGAGATCGACATGACGCTTACCGTCCCCGGCTGTCCGATGCATCGAATCATCAGTAAGCAGGCCGAGGATGCGGTTAGAGCTATGGAAGGCGTTGATGATGTTGCGGTGAACCTGACATTCGAGCCGCGATGGACGGTCGAGAAGATTACCGATGATGGGAAAGCAAGATTAAGGGAGCTTGGTTACAACATATAGCCAAGCTCCAGAAAAACCGTGAAATCCCTATGGGATCGAGACGGTATAGGGCATCAACGTCAAAGCCTCGCCGGGTTTGTATAGTTTCATCGCTTCGAGGCCCGGTAGAACGGCCTTTGCAATTGGTTCCGGGAGTTCGATGGCGGCCTTAGGCGGATTGGCATAAACCTCGAAGGCAAACTCGAATAGGCCTTTTTCTTTTGGGTAGGTCGATATGCCAAGCTCTTCGTCGGAGATTCCCGCCATGCGTGATGCTACGCCTATAACCTCGGAGAACGACGCGATCCTGTCCGCGAGGTGATTTTCCACAGCCTGTTTGCCCGTCCAGACCCGGCCACCGGCGAGATTCAGAATCGAATCCAATTCGAGGCCGCGGCCTTCGGCGGCCTTCGTCGTGAAATCCTTATATACCGATTCGGTGGTTTTGCGGAAAACCTCCATAGCTTCCGGGTCCATCGGCTTATGCAGCGCGAAATCGTCCGCGAGGGAACCGCGCGTAATTGTATCGACGGTTACTCCGATTTTGTCGAGAAGCCCCCCGGCGTGCATCTTGAGAAAAATGACTCCTATCGATCCGGTGATCGTCGATGGATCGCAGAATATGGAGTCCGCAGGCGCGCTGATATAATAACCTCCGCTCGCCGCGACACCGGCCATGCTGACCAAAACAGGCTTTTTCTCGCGGGCATCGACGATGGATTTCCAGATAATATCGCTTGCGAGGGCGCTTCCTCCAGGCGAGTTCACGCGCAGGATAATCGCCTCGATATCCTCGTCTTCGGCTGCGTCGTCGATAACCTCGACGAATGACTCATCACCTATCGATGGCTTGTTGCCGAACAAGGACGGCTTCGATTCTCCGGTATGGATGTTGCCGAGGCAGTAGATCACGGCGATTTTGCGCTTGCCGGAATCGAACTTTCCCCCATTGGCATAATCCGAGATAGTTACGATTTTGTCCTCGTCGTCATCGACGAGATCCAGCAGTTTCTTTCGGTAATCTTGCGGGTATATCAGGGAATCGACGAGACCGAATTCGAGACCTTCCTCTGCATCGAATGCGCCGAGATCGATTATCGAACGAAGCCGATCTTCCGGGATGTCCCGGCGGCCGGCCACGGTGGAAATCCATTTATCGAAAAGACCATCGAGCAATTCGGTGTAGTTTTCGCGGAGTGGCTCGGTGAATCCGGTTTCCGTGAACATCTCCGCAGCGCCCTTATACTCGCCTATCTGGATGACATCGAAGCCAATGCCCAATTTTTCGGCAGTCCCCGCATAGAACATCGGCATGATGGCCATTCCGAGAAGGATAAAATCTCCCGAAGGTGGGATGAAGATGCTGTCCGCCTCCACCGCCGCGAGGTAACTCCCCATTGTTCCCATTGGGATATATGCATAGACATTTTTGCCGGCGGTTCTGAAAAGTTCGACCGCCTTCGCGAATTCCTGAAGCTGCGTCGTTGAAAGGCCTACGCCATCGATTTCGAGGGAGAGCGCTATGATGTTTTCGTCCGTGGCGGCGTTCTCGACAGAGCGGACGAGCTTGAGAAAATTCATCGGTTTGCTGAACCGGAAACCGCTGAAATCGTAACTGCTGCGTTCGGGGTATTGTTTCGAAAGGTCGATAGTTAGAACCGATCCGTCTTTGATTTTAACCGCTCTATCGCCGAAACTCGATCGAAGACGAATGCCGATTAAAACAGCTATGAAAATAGCTATTAGAACGATCGCGAGAATTATTAGGGCTTTTTTCACGAGAACCTCCGTGGATTGAATTTCAGTTTTAATTTACGAATACTTTTAGATATATCAAGGATAAAGAGCTAAGGATGTGCCATGGTTCGAGAGGATTTTATATGTTGCGATCATTGCCCGCCGGCTGTCACGGTTTTTGCGGTTCCGATAGGACGCAAAAACCCCATCCCTCCCCATCTCACTTCCCGCGCCAGCCTAAGAACCGATTTATAATCCTATCCATGATATTCGGGGGCATGATTAATATTGCTAAACGCACGTTATATAACTATAATTAATTATCTATGGAACCCAGATTTTACATTGCATTATTTGTTTTCTTAGGGGTATACGTTCTGATCACATCCGAGAGGATACATCGGACGAAGGTAGCCCTTTTGGGTGCGGTGATCATGGTTTTGGCCGGTATCATCAGCCAAAAACAGGCGATCGCGCATATCGATTTCAACACGATATTCCTCCTGATGGGCATGATGATTTTGGTCAATATTATCAAGGGAACCGGTTTTTTCGAGTTCATCGCTATAAAGGGGGTAAAGGTTGCAAAGGGCAAACCCTTGCGGATTCTGTTGATGTTCTCGATTCTCACGGCGGGCATATCGGCCTTGCTCGATAATGTAACCACGGTTCTGCTTTTTGGGCCGATCGTGCTTTTTGTGGCCGATGTTTTAGGGATAACCGCGTTTCCATTTTTGGTCGCTCTGGTGATGTCCGCAAATATCGGTGGGATGGCGACATTGATCGGCGCGCCGCCGAATATCATGATAGGGAGCGCCACCGAATTCAGCTTTCTCGATTTTATCGTGCATATGTTTCCAATTACGGCGATAGTATTCGCGGCAAATATCGGTTTTTTGTGGCTTGTTTTTCGAAAAAAAATGAACCGGCACAAGGGTGCGGAAGCCGTTAGACTCGACGCATCCAAAGCCTTGAAAGATCGTAAGCTCTTATGGCGGTCGCTCGCAGTCCTGATTCTGACGATCTTGGGTTTCACTATGCACAGCGTGCTCGGTGTTCAGACCGGGGTCATCGCCCTTGCGGGTGCATCTCTGATGTTGGTTCTCGTTCCGGGGAATCCGCTTATCTTTTTCGAGAAGATCGAGTGGAATACGCTCTTCTTTTTCGGCGGATTATTCGTGCTGGTTGGCAGTTTGGAGGAGGTTGGAGTAATCGAATTAATCTTCCGGTGGCTTTCGGGTTTGACGACGAATGTCGGTGTTTTATCGATGATCTTCCTGTGGGTCGGCGCTGTCGCATGCAGCTTTGTGGATAATATCCCGTTCACGGCAATGATGATTCCGCTTGTAACGAGGGTTTCGGAGCACCTTGTGCCAGAAGCGGTTGGAACCGCCGATGTGTTCCTGAAGACCATGCCGATCTGGTGGGCGCTCGCTATCGGCGTGAATATCGGTGGAAATGGCACAATTATTGCGGCAAGCCCCAACGTCGTCATATCGGGTATTGCGGAACAATCGGGAAATAAAATCAGGTTCATGGATTACTTTAAATATGGAATGGCTTCTGTTATATTATCCGCATTAATTGGAAGTGCATATATCTGGATTAGGTATCTTTAATTTATGTGATTGGTTTGAAAAAGAACGAGAAAATACTGCAGGGCATCGGCGTTTTTTCCGGGATAGCTATCGCACCGGCACATCGGATCGAGAGGGGCGATATATCCGTCGAGAGCGAGTCTATCTCTGAGAAGGATGTCGATAGCGAGATACTTCGGTTCAGAAAGGCAATAACCCAATCCCGCGACCAGCTGTTGCGAATTCAGGCAAGCACCGCCAAAACGATGGGCGAGGCCTCCGCTGCGATCCTCGAACCGCAGATCATGCTCATGAGCGATGTGGCCGTTATCGATGAAACGGAATCCGTTATTCGCGAGATGTTGATCACGTCGGAGTCCGCTTTCGACGAATTGATGCAGAGAGCGATAGAATCGATGCAGTCGGCGGAGGACGACCTCATGGCCGAACGCGCACACGACTTCAAGGATGTCAGGCGCAGGGTGCTGTCGAACCTTATGGGCATGGCGCATCATGTTATTAAAGAAGTGGCGAACGAGCGGATACTCGTTATTCAACACCTCGCGCCATCCGAAACAGCGCAGCTTTTCCACAATAATTTCATTGGATTGGCTCTCGAAATGGGCGGGACGACCTCCCATGTCGCTATTATGATGAGGACTATGGAGATTCCGTGTGTTCTTGGTGTCGAGGGTGTCGCCGAGAAAATCGAGAATGGTGATATGATCATCGTCGATAGCACCAATGGCATCGTTGTGGTCAATCCATCGAAATCTACACTCGACGATTACCGTGCTCGACGCGATAAGATCATCAAACATCGTGACCGTCTGGCAAAATTCAAGGATGCCGACGCGATTACCCTCGATGGACATAAAATGAGCGTCGGTGCGAATATCGAATTGCCGGGAGAAGCAGATACCGTTATTAAATATGGCGCCAACGGCGTAGGGCTTTTCCGCACGGAGCTTCTTTATACACGGACGACCAACCTTCCGGGCGAGGACGAGCAGACGAGTATCTATAACCAGCTCGCCGAATCGCTCGACCCCCGGCCGATAGTGATTCGGACGTTCGATATCGGCGGGGACAAATTCGCCGAGCTTCTCGGCGCACCATTCGAGCCGAACCCGTTTCTCGGATGGCGTGCGATCCGGATCGGATTGGATAGGCCTCGGGTGCTGAAGACTCAACTCAAAGCGCTATTGCGCGCTGCGAAGTATCATAATATCAAGGTGATGTTTCCGATGGTGTCGAATATCGACGAGGTGATCCAAGCAAGGAAGTTGGTGGAAGAATCGAAGAGCGAACTTGCGGCTGAGGGTAAGGAGTGTGCGGAAAAGATCGAGGTCGGCATTATGGTTGAGGTTCCAAGCGTGGCGATTCTTTCGCGGGAAATCGCGCCGCTGGTCGATTTCTTCAGCATCGGCACAAACGACCTTATCCAATATACATTTGCCGCCGACCGTGGAAACCAGAGGGTGAGAAAGCTATACCAAAGCTACAATCCTGCGGTGCTAAAGCTGATAAAATATACCGTGGATGCGGCGCATTCCAGCGGGATATGGTGCGGCCTTTGCGGCGAGATGGCCGCAGACCCGCTCGCCACAATAATGCTCCTCGGAATAGGACTCGACGAACTATCGCTTAACCCGCCATCGATTCCGCTCATCAAAGGCATTATCCGCTCTGTCGATTACCGCAAAGCCCGCGAGATTGCCGATGAATGTGTTCGATTCTCAAGACAATCCGAGGTAATCGATTTCCTCGATAAAAAAAACAGGGAGCTATTGCCCCCTGAATTGATCGAATAGAGATCGCTGAAAAATAGGCATAAATTTCACTGAGTGATAAATATGTCATCGAACTCAAATTATCGATGCCTATCCATTCCCCGGCAGTGCGGCGCGTAGGCGGGAGGGTTTGAGGCACTCCTTTACTTTTGCCTTCTTGTCGAATTTGCATTGCCCATTTTGCAATGAATCTTCCACCTATTAGCTATTACCTTTCACCCTTTACCCATTACTTCTTACTTCCACTTCAATAATAACTTTCGAGCACGAGCAAATCGAATTAGAACGGAACGTCGTCCTCGGTGTCGATCGTGGACGGTGTATCGGCACTTTTGCCAGGGGCAGCAGACGAATCCGGACCCTTACTGCCATAGCTCGATTGTCCGCTCGGCGGCCTTTCGCCCTCGGAGGAACGGCTGTCCAGAAGCTGAACGGTGCGCGCGTTTATCTCGACAGAAATCCGCTTCTGACCGTTCTTATCCTCCCAGGAATTCTTTCGTATCTCGCCATCGATGAACACCAGTCTTCCCTTGGAGCAATACTCGCCGACGAACTCCGCCTGTTTTCCCCAGCAGACTATATCATGCCAGGTTGTTTCCTCTTGTAAATTGCCGTTCTTATCTTTCCATTTGCTATTGGTTGCGATGGAAAAATTTGTAACAGCCTTACCTGAAGGCGTATATCTCATTTCCGGGTCCTGACCTAAATTTCCGATGAGAATAGCTTTGTTATACATCTTCCCTCCTAAATTTGAAGAACCTAAACCTAAAATTATTGCAATGACATCTTAACGATGCGATCGATCAGTTCCGCGAAACCAATTCCCGCCGCCGCAGCCGCCATAGGAACGAGCGAAAGCGATGTCATGCCTGGGAGGGAATTGACCTCCAGGCAGAACGCCTTTTCGCCGTCGATGCGGAAATCCGCGCGGCCATAATGGCGCATCCCGAGGGCATCGAATGCCCGCTTTCCATAATCGATAAGCGCATCCGATACGCCTTTCGGAAGCTCCGCCGGCGCGATGTATCGACTCGAACCGCTCGTATATTTGTGCTCGTAATCGTAAAATCCGCCCTCGGGCACGATCTCCACTACTGGAAGATCGACATCTCCCTCGAGAATAGCGACGGCGACCTCGCGCCCCGGTATATATTCCTCGAAAAGGATACGCTTCTCAAATTCGCGCGCTTTTCCTATGCCGGCCTCTAATTCGCTCTTCGATCTCGCTATTGTCACGCCGACGGTAGAGCCTTGATTCGGTGGTTTTATCACTATTGGCAGCCCGAAATCGCATTTATCGAGTATTTCGTCGGTTCGAGGACGGGAATTCCCCTCCCATGCGAACCATCGTGCCGTCGGAATATCGGCTCGCTCGAATATCCATTTCGAAAAGATTTTATCCATAGCCAGAGCGCAGGCCAAATGCCCGCTACCCGTATATCCGATCCCCAGCATATCCAGCGCGGCCTGCACATGACCATCCTCGCCAAACCCGCCGTGATAACCGATAAAGGCGGTTCGATATCCCCGGAGAATTTCGTGCTTCGATATTATATCGCGCTCGTCCCAGTCGAGGATATCAGCCTCATAACCGGCCTCTTCTAGGGCTTTTGCGATAGATTTGCCCGAGTTCCGCGATACCTCGACCTCCGGCGATGTGCCGCCGCATAAAACGGCTATTTTCAAGGGCTTGTTAACCCTCTTCACCTGGAACATCTTCATGTTTGGTGCTGAAAATGATCTGCTTCAAGGACGACATGATTGACTTGCTCGCCTTGAATCCCGCAGCCAGTGACATCGCACTCTGTCCGAATTTCGATTTTAAGAATTGCTTGGATTCGAAAATGCTATCCATTATCGAACGAGCGTATCGGATTGGCACATCGATCTCATCGAGGGTCGCGTTCACCCTATCGACGGTGTTGTCCGCTTTAACCAGCACTTCTTCGCCACGATCCAAAAGCGGTGGCAGCCTCGAATTGAGTGTTTTAAGAACACCTTCTCCCTCATAACCCATCTTCGTAAGCTGGTGCAGAAACCTCGACATGAAGACCGCTACGGTAGCCAGAATCGCGACAACAGCCCAGATCGCTATTGAAATGGAAACAGACATGATCAAGCCTTATTCTTCTTAAATTCGGAAACCCCTTTTTCCATAGCGGTTTTTACCTTGCCGGTCTTTTCCTTGACATTGGTAATTTCCTCCTGGACGAGCTTCCGCACGTATTCGGTGCCCTCTTTGCCCTCTTCGACCATGTTGTTAAACTGCTTCGATATCTGGTCACGGGTTTCGGTTCCCGATGCCGGGGCAAAAAGAAGCGCTACACCCATGCCGATAATCCCGCCGAGTAAAAATCCAGCCAAGAAATTTTCAGCTTTGTGTTCGCTCATAACCTTTCCTTTCGCTGATTGTTATATATAGATATTCTATTATTATACATTTAAAGTATATAGCGATTCTTGCATTGTCAAAACATATCTGGTTATCTCGATGCAAAAAAGGCGGAAAAATCCGCCTTTTTCGCTCGATATCCTCAGTTTCGATCAACCGGAAAGGGCATCTTTGAAAAGCTCTCCCAATCTTTTGATTCCGATTTCGATCTCCTCCTCGGTAGGTTTGCTGAAATTTAGCCGCATTGTATTATAGCCGCCGCCTTCGGGGAAGAAGGCGGTTCCGGGGATATATGCGACCATCTTCTCGACTGCCTTGACGAGCAGATCGGATGTGTTTATCTTCTCCGGCAATGTGACCCAAAGAAACAATCCGCCGTTAGGCTCCGTGAATGTTACGCCCTCCGGGAAATATTTGTGCATCGCATCGACCATGATGTTGCGCCGCTTCGCATATAGATTGCGGACATCCTCGATATGTTTGTCGAGAGCGCCGCTCTTTATATATTCATAAATCACATGCTGTCCGAATGTATTCGTATGCAAATCCGCGCCCTGTTTCATCTTGACGCATCGGTCGTAGGCATAGCCCTTTGGAGCGATGAGCCATGCAATCCGCATTCCGGGGGCCAAGAGCTTGCTGAATGTGCCGAGCAGGATGACATCCTTCGAAGACATAGCTTTCATATGCTTTGGAACCTTTTCCTCGAATGAAAGCTCGCTGTATGGATCGTCCTCGATAACCGGCACGTGATATCTCGATGCCAGATCGAGGATCGTCCTTCTGCGGTCATACGGAATCGTTCTGCCATCCGGGTTCTGGAATGTCGGAACGAGGTAGATCATCGACGGAGATTTTTTCTCGATTATCTCTTCGAGACCATCGACGGTCATGCCACTATCGTCGGAGTGGAGGGTCGAGTAGTTCGGGGCATAGGCATTGAATGCCTGAATCGCGCCGAGGTAGGTCGGGTTTGCGGTTACGATAGTATCGCCTTCATCGACGAAGACGCGTGCGATGATATCGAGTCCCTGCTGGCTTCCTCCGGTGATCATGATTTCGTCGGCATCGCATGGAACACCGATATTGTTCATCCTTTTGGCAATCGCTTCCCGAAGCGGCGGATAACCCTCGGTAGTGCCGTATTGAAGCGCCTCTGCCGGTCTTTCGGTGAGTGCTTTTCTGGTCGCCTCGATAAGTTCCTCGCCGGGGAAAAGTTCCGGTGCCGGAAGCCCTCCGCCAAAGCTGATAATACCCGGTTTTTTTGTGATTTTGAGCGTTTCTCTGATAATGCTGGATTTCATAGCGAGAGCGCGTTTGCTATAGTGCCATTCATGTTCAAGCAATTTGACCCCCTTCAGGTATAGATAGTATAAGTATGTTTGGTGCTCGTTGATACTAAACAAGCTTATGATTATAAGCTCTTATAAGATATATAGCAAGGGCATAATTTTGAAACTCGGTTACTCGAATGACCCGTGCGGCGTTTCCCGAACCGCCCCGACAAAACGAGATTGTGCGCAGGGGCCGAGCGTGTTGAATGGAATGAAATCCGTAGGGCTTCGGCCCGCCGTGTTTCAGTCTTCGTAAATCAGCGCGACTGGGCGTATCACGCCCGCGCGGATCTGTGTGCGGCCGGAGATGCTCGCGAGTGCGCCGTTCCTCTTTTCGAGAAGCGCGCGATATTCGTCGCTCATTGAGTAATTCCCGAATCCAGCGGTGAATATTACGGGAAAAGGAATGACCTCGTCTCCGGTGAGTGCGACGCCAAGCTCCTTTCCATAGAACTCGATCCAATCCGAGTTGGAGATCGACGGCGCGATCAGGCCCGCAATGCCGATTTCGGCACATCGGCGCAGAAAGTCTTTATCGATAGGCTCCGGCGAAACGACGATCTTGCCCTTGCAATCGCCGTCGAGTCGAGAGAAATCCGAAATGAAGATAAGCTCCCCGCTGCATTCGCTCCCGAAACCGATCTTGCCGTAAATCTTCGTGGCTTGAATCTCGATTCGCACCTCGTGCCCGGCCTTGACATCGGTCACGACACCCCGCGCGAACGCGCGGAGGATGGTTGGTTCGATATTGTGTTGCACAGTTACGACGCCATTTTCTCTGTCGATATTCACGATAATCCCCGTGCTCGGGGATTTTACCAGAACGCCGCTTTTCAGATCCGAGGCGATGATCTGCCCCTTTTCGACGAAATCGCCGACGCGGAATTTCAAATATCCGGGCAAATGTTTCGACTTGATATTCATCTCTTTCGCGACATGGACGCGGTGCGGTTTGCCGTCGTAATCCTGAATCTCGCGCATTATTATTAGACCGGAAGCCTCGATTTTCGATACCATTCCGCGAACTGGGGAGGAGAAATAGGATTTCGAGCCGAGGATGCCGAGGTTCGATTTGAAAACTCGCTGTGCGACCTTAACGGATTCGCCCTCCGCGACGAGAAGGCCGTCCGCGACCTGGGCTTCGGTGAGCGGTTTTTCGTATCCGGTGAGGCGGTTCAAATCCAGTATATAAAGCCTCGGCGGGCCGAAGCGATTCTCGCCGACAACATCGTCCGGCTCGATCCGGTCGCCGATATGGACCAAAATATCCCCCGCGTAAGGCAATCTCCGCACGATCTCGTATTCGCCTATTTCCAGAGGATTTTTACTCAGCTCTATCGGGGTTATTCGCTTTTCCGCGCATTCAAATCTGGCGAGTTTGCCACCGGAAAAATAGATTCCCCGGCCTCGACAGTCGATTATCAGCGGTTTATCGGTCTTTAACTCGAAATAGGTCACATCGTTTTCGAGACGAAGTTTGTCAAAACATTCGATTCTGAAATCGCCCCCGCCGGGAATAGTTTTTACATCGCCGCCATCGACGGAAATCGCTACTCCGTTGGCGCGATTTTCGACCGTTACGGCTTTTTTGCCCTCGCGGATCTTGCCCATCGGCGCGACGACGTGGCCGAGAAATTCGAGGCACTCGTTCTCGAACAGCCTGAGCGCCTCGCCCGGCGCGACAATGGATAAAATCCCCATGTGCGGCGATTTAAAATTCCTATCTATCGCAAGCTCTGTGACGCCGGAGGGCATAAATGCATCGACCAGGATCAACAGCGCGATTTCCGGAGGCGAATGCGAGATCACGCCTCCTGCTCCAATCAGCAGCGATATATCGGATAGTTGAAACTTCTCGTCGCGCTTGTTCAATCTCAAAACCTCCTCCCAGCGATTCGAATTTGGAAGGAGCTTATGTCGTCGGTCGAGAAATCCGATGCGGGCGACCTTGAAATTCATCTCGCGATGCATATCCCATGCGATTTTCATACCCTCGGCGGCGCAGGCGAACTCGACGATCTTCTGAGATTCCGAACACGGAACATGGGTCGGGTTCAACGTCTTATTTGCGATATAATCCCGCACCTCGCGCTCGCCCAGGCTGTCGAGATGCGACATGACGTTATCGATACCCGCCTCGACGAGGGTATTCGAGAGCGAATAGCTCATTCCGATATTCGCCGCGACCGTCCGGTGGTTTTGCCCCTTAATCGAGGTGAATATATCCGTCGTCGCGCCGCCGATATCGACCATGGCTATGTTCTTGCCAATCTTCGAGGCCAACGCCGACAGCGTTTTTTCTACACCTGCGGGGGTTGGAATGATGTCGCTTTTAACCTCCTTCTTCAGCTCGGAATATCCCGGCGCCCTTTCCATGACATTTCCCATGAAAAGCTCGTGAATCTGTGCTTTTGCGGGTTCCGTGTTCAATGTTTCCATATCGGGACGGACATTCGGCACGATATGGACGTCGAAATTTGCGGTGAGGAGGTTTTTCACGAAAGATCGCGCGTCGCTGTTGCCGCAAAAGACGAGCGGGATCTTTTCGCCCACGCGGAATTTCGGCGATGGTTTGGCGAGGCTCAGAATCTCGGCGAGTTCCACCACCGGCGCGATAGCTCCGCCGTCGAGGCCGCCAGCCATCAGGATCATATCCGGGTGAAGTTCGCCCATGAGGTGCATCTTTTGCACCGGGCTGATCTCATCGTCGATAGTGAATGTCTTGAGAACAATGCCGCCGGCGCCATATGCCGTCATTTCGGCGATAGTTCCGGTTTCGACCGAAGATAGCCCGAAAACCAGTATCTGCAGGCCTCCGCCCGCCGAGCTTGTCGTTAGATAGGGGATTGTCAAAATTCCCTTATCGTCGAGCAGCTTTTGGCCGATGCGTTCCTCGAAATGCCCGACCAATCTCACCAATCCGACCCGAACGTCCTCCTCTGGTTTTTCGACGGTCGTCGGCGTGTCGAACTGTTCCACGAAACTCAGGTTCGAGCCACTCCCTGTCAGAAGCAGGCCCTTCGTGGTCGTGCTGCCGATATCGGTGATAAGCGAATATCCGTCGTTTCGATCCATTCTTTTCTCCAAGTGAAGAATTCAAAGTTCACATTTAATATACATAGCAAATCGATACATGAAAGCAGCATATGAAATTTTGTTACCTTCGATATGATTCTCGCAAAGCTATCATATCCCAAGAATATTATTTGACATATCGAAGCTACGGCGTTATGTTTTTAATATGGATTTTACTCGGCTATCCATGAGGATAAACGGTTCGGCTAAGTCAATTCGGATTTATTTGGGAGGGTGAACATGAGAAACGCGATGATATTTGTATTATTGGTTTTTTTGGTTGCGAGCTGTTTTGGCGGATGGGAAAGAAATTACGGAGGAAGTGGCAGTGATTACGGAAATTCGATGGTCGTTCTGGACGACGGAAGCTTTATTGTCGCAGGAAGCACGAGATCTTTCGGCGCAGGCGCTTCCGATGTTTATCTCGTAAAAGCGGATTCGCTCGGCGATACACTTTGGACAAAGACCTACGGCGGAACAAGTTATGACCGGGCGAATTTTATCTCGAAAATCCCCGACGGCGGATTCATTGTCATCGGCTATACATCATCATTCGGTATGCCCGGCGAGAATATCTACCTTCTAAGAACAGACGAAAACGGCGACACGCTCTGGGCCCAGACTTATGTAGGAGACGAGGGGAATTGCGTGCAACCGACCTCGGACGGCGGGTTTATCCTTGCCGGGAATTTCACTCATTATAATGAAGGCGTTGTTATTAAGATTGACAGCTTCGGTGTTGTGTTGTGGGACTTTATTTATGGGTTTGGCGGATGGTCGCAGTGCGAACTTAATGCTGTCGTCGAGACATTTGACGGCGGATACTTGGCCTGCGGTAGTTCGGAGCAATCGATAGGGATTCCTGAAAAGGACGAAGACGATTCCATCGGTGTCGTTTTATTGAAATTCAACGCTGAAGGTGATAGTTTATGGTCAAGGTATTATTACCGATATAACGAGGTAACTCCAATATCGTTGATTTTAACTCCCGATAGTTGTTTCGTTTTAGCCGGTGTCCATAGTAACCATATGTCACATCTCGGTTGGTATAGTGGTTTCTACGCAAAAATCGATTCCATCGGAAATGTTCTTTGGGGAAAGGAAATAAATTCTTACGTAGGCGAAAGCACTTTTATAACTGGTTTATCGCTTATTGAAGATGGTGGTTTTGGGATTGTTGGAATTAAGGAATATTCTATCCCTTACTTGATGAAGACTAATTCTTTCGGCGACAGTCTTTGGACTAGGACGTACGAAACAACATCTATGAAATCACCAACTTCCGTCTCCAATACACCCGACGGCGGTTTCTTAATTGCGGGTCACGGTAATGTCGGTTCCGAGACTTACGATATTGTCGTTCTCAAGGTGGATTCGCTCGGCGATATGGCAATATCCGAGTCGCCTTCCGCGAGGCCGGAGGAGATTGCGATTTCCGCATATCCCAACCCGTTTAATTCGGCGGTTTGCATCACGCTATCCGGCGGCGACGGCGCGAGCGATGCTCGCCCCGGGCAGGTCGGCGTGCAGATTTTCGACATCACCGGACGAATGGTGGC
>CAYNTG010000017.1:22438-35810 GCA_964400105.1 uncultured bacterium | reverse complement strand
GTTATGTTGATCCCGTTTATCAAATCTGGTATGAACCTTTCGAGGTTGGAGGGAGCCGTTTTTCTCATCTGTTATGTCATTTATATTGTTACACTTGTAATTTAGCGCCCCGAACAATGAGGATAATATGAAAAAAATACTCTTGTCGCTGTCGATATCGATACTGATTATCGCAACCGTTTTTACAATCGGCTGTGGCGGAAATGTCGAAAAACCGAAATCGATCACTATCTGGCATCAGATGTCGAGCGAGGGTCGCGTCGTCCTCGATTCACTCGCTCAAAGCTGGGGACGGCAGCATGGATACAGCATTACCGTTCTTTACAAGGAGACCGAGGAACTTCGCAGCGCATTTCAGATCGCGGCGCTGGCCGGCGGCGGCCCGGAGCTTGTGTATGGCCCGTCCGATCAGGTTGGCCCGTTCAAAACGATGAACCTGATTATGCCGCTCGACGACCTCTTCGATAGCGATTTCCTCGCATCATTCGACCCGATCGGCCTGGTCGAATTCGAGGGGAACCTTTACCAGATAGCCGACAGGATCGGCAATCACTTATGTTTGGTATATAACAAAGCGCTCGTGCCACATCCTCCGCAAACCACCGACGAGCTTATCGAGATCGGCAAAAAGCTTACATCGGACAGCGACGGCGACGGCAATCCGGACTGTTACGGCCTCGTTTGGAATTACACCGAGCCATATTTCTTCGTGCCGTGGCTCGGCGGTTTCGGCGGATGGGTGATGAACGAATCCGGCGAGCCGACACTCGACACGCAGGCAAACATCGATGCTCTGGCGTTTCTGGTATATCTTCGCGATTCCGCCAGGATCGTTCCGCGAGAGCTGGATTATGACATCGCCGATGCCCTTTTCAAGGAGGGCAAGGCCGCTATGATAATCAACGGCCCGTGGAGCTGGGGCGGATATCGCAATGCCGGGATCGATTTTGCCCTCGCGCGCATCCCAAAAGTCTCCATCACTGATAAATGGCCTGTTCCGATGGTCTCCCCGAAGGGTTACAGCATCAATATCCATGCCGATTCGACGATTATTCCGGCTGTCGTCGAACTGGTGAAATTCCTGATCTCAGCCGAATCGCAGCTCGCATACACGAAGATTCTCGGCACGATTCCATCGAACATCGAGGCCCGCAAAAGCGATATCGTCGCCGACAATCCGATAATCGCGGCCTCGATTTCGCAGATGGAGGTCGGTCGCCCGATGCCGATAGTACCGGAGCTTCGCGCGGTATGGGATGCAATGCGCCCGCCATATCAGGCCGTCCTCGGTGGAAGCATGACCCCGCAAGAAGCCGCTGCGGAGATGCAATCCCTCGCCGTCAAGAAGATAGCCGAGATGAACGAATAGGAGATATATGAGAAAACCGCAGAAGAATATCTGCGGCATATCCAAATTATAAAATTAATATGATCCGGCATTACAACAAATTGATCCAATCGGATATCGTAATGTTCCGGTAACGATCCCCAGACCTCACTGCAAATACGTTCTAATTATAACACTGAAAATAGACCCATTTAACGCAACGCTATGCTATTTAGCGTTAGCGAATCCTGTATAGTGGGCATTGCCCGGCTTTTATAAATCGATCTCCTCGTCGGGATGGAGTATCGAGATATTCGTTCCGGGCGAATCGATAAGCTCCCAGAATCTTTCCGGCGATGCCCCGATAACCGGCCATTCGTTTCGGTTGTTCGGAGCCGAGAAAAAACTGCGCCGTCTATTTAGCGATATAGACCGTTCCCTTGCAAACGACATCGCCATCGCGAAGAACAAGATAGATATAGACGCCTTTGGGCATCGCATTCCCGGCGGCATCGCGGCCGTCCCATACGCACGGCTCCGAAATCTCGACTACCGGATTGCCGGCGACATCGAAGATCGCGATCGTGCCGTCCTGCAAGGATTTGCCGGGATAGCTGAAGAACGCCGCATCGTTGATCAGATCACTATTCGGCGAGAACGGATTCGGTCGAACATCGCAATCGACAGAACTCAATGTAATATTCACGCACCCAATATTATTGTCCTCGTTCGATTCGATAATATCGTCGTCGCTGTCCAATCTGAGACATATCAGGTAATCCCCAACGCTCAATCCTGCGGCAACCGAGGAGAATATTATATTTTCGCGAATCGTATCGCCTGGCGTGATATCAGAGTATTCGACCCTGTGAATAACGCTGCCGCCCGCCGTAATCTCGACATAGAAACTTTCCAGGCTGTCCGTTCCATCGTAGATTCCGATCCCGTCGAAAGTGAATGAATTGCCCTCGGAAATCGAGGTTGGTGAAACCGAGATCAGGCCGTTATCCGTCCAAAGGTCGGGCAGAACCTCTACGAAATATCGCCAGCAGCTATCGAGGAAGTTCGGATCGCAAAGATCGGGCGAATCATATATCGAATCGAGACAGAACATGACCGTCTCCCCCGGTGCAAACGACGATGCGGGAATCAGATAAAGCTCGACGCCGTCCCATGTGAGATAGCCGTCGCCGGGAATGTAATCGTAGCCATTCACCGAAAGCGCAAGCGAGGCCTCGTCGATCCCGGAACCAGAATCCGCAAGCAAGATCGAGAACGTCGCTCCCGTGCCAATCTCGCTATCGGGGATAGGCGTTATCGAGATTATCGCCGGTGCAGAATAGTCGATATAATATGTGACGCATCGATATCCGTCGGCGGGATTGCCGAGAAGGTCGGATGCCGTTGCGCAGACGATAACGGTGTCGCCGTCGAACGGCCCGAATGTGGGCTGATATATCAGGCTGTCGTTTCGGAAAATCCATTCCGTCGAAACGGAACCGTTAACCGTAAGATCGATGGTCGAGGTATCGATGCCGTCCGGATCGATGAGCGAGAAAATCGCTCCCTGTTCTGGGCAAGCGATCCAGAGCGAATCGTCCGGCGGTTCCAAGACATTGATAACCGGCCCACCCGTGGAGATATAAAACTCCCAGCAGATAGAATCCGAGTTCGCGCCGCAGTAAAGCGCCAGATCCGCCGCGCTAACGCACACCGTAACCGTATCGCCGCCGAGCCACGACATTCCGCTGTCTGCGGGATCGAAACGCAACGTATCGCCGGTGAGAGTGGGATCGACTTCCATTCCATCGATGAACATAGCTATCGAATCGAGATCGAGTCCGGCGATCTCGTCCCAAAGGCGAAGCGAGATAATCGGCGATGTCGTTGCTACGCCTCCTGTTGGCACCAGATCGGCGAAGACCGGCGGCTCCAGATCGACGACGAAACCGACGCAAACCGTGTCATCGATATGAACCCCGAAGCTGTCCGATGCATCGACGAGGCAAAGCTCGATTGTGTCGCCACTCGACCAGAAAGACATCGGAGTAAAGAAAAGCGTATCGCCCGAAAACGCAAGCTCCGAACTATAAGTCGTGAAATCGGCGGTGTCGTTAAGCGTAACGAGAATGTCGTCCTCGATTGGAACTCCATAGAAAATCCACGCCGCGTTCTGAAGCGAACAGCTTGTCACCGCGCCGTCTTCTGGGATAATCGCATCGGCGTAAAGATCGCCGATTACGACATAGAACTCGCAGCATATCAGGGTATCGTTGTCGCCGGTGCAGAAATCGGCAGAATCGGCCGTATAGACGCAATACGATACCGTATCGCCGTCGTGCCAGACCGTATCGAGCATCGAGACCGTGATCGTCATCGTATCGGAAGCAAAATAGAAGGTGTCGTCGGCGAAACCCACCCAGGACATTCCCCAATAAACCCCCGACGTATCGTCGGTCAGCGTGATGGAGATGCTCGCCGAATCGTCGTGAACCTCGATCGAACATGGCGGCTCGATAAAGATTACCTCCGGCGGCGTATAATCGATGTAGAAATCGACGCAGATCGGGCCGTATAGGACGTTATCAGAGACATCGTAAATCGAATCGAGACAGACCGAGTGCGAACCCTCCGTCCACATCGCGGGCGTCGTGAATGTAAGATCGCCGGTCGGCAAAATTTCCAATGCAATATCGGAAATGGAGAAGACCGTTCCATCGCTGGAAATCCATATCCTGGTTGTGTCGATGCCGGTTTCGTAATCGAAAACCTCCCATATCACAAGCTGGAATTCGCATGCCGAGATCGCGCCGTCGAATGGGTGGATGATATCCGCTATCGGCGGAATAGTGTCTTCGAGAATAACCGTCCAGCTCGTGTCGAGCCTGTTCGGCTCGCAATAATCGACAAAATCCCATATCGTGAACTCGACGAGAATAGTTTCGCCAAGCTCGAAGCTATCGGGATAGAGCGACATATCGAAATTTATCGTATCGCCAACGATAAAACTATATGGCGAACCCGGACCGCCATCGATGCCGTCGATGGTCAGGGCAAATGTGTCGTAATCCACTCCGGCAATAAGATCGTTCGGAACTATTACGAACAGCGGATTGCGGCTTCCGGTCGATGGATAGGGCGATGTGAATTCGACGAACGGATGAGAAATATCGACGATAAGTGTATCGCCTACCGGATACGGCAGCGAATCGCTGCTCTCGTCGATAAGCCTTGTTACATGGAAAGGAACAATGTCGCCGTCGGCGAAACAAATCGTTTCCGAAGGATTCCAGATGAGGGAGTCCATCGCGGAAGACGTATAGAACGCGCCGCTTGACGGCGTGTATTCGATTCCGCCAACCTCGACCCGCGTGCAGGAATCGACCAGCGGGAATGTCGATCCGAGATCCCAATATATGATCGGGCATTCGCACGAGGAGACAATTCGACCGTCGCCATCGACATCCACCGGAAGATCGACCGTCGCGTAAATGTTGCTGAGAATAATCGCGACCTCGAAACATGTCTCGGTTCGGTTCGGAGCGCAATAATCTGCACAGTCGTCGCTCGCAAAGGCGCAGATCGAGAGCGTATCGCCCGTTGCGAGGCCGGATAGATCAAATGACAAAGTCCCATAGACCGTGGTATCGTGAGTTCCGTTTCTGAGAACGACAACGGAATCCATCGTCGCCGTGCCGCATATCGAATCGGTCGCCGCGAGAGATATAGTAGTGGTCGGCGTGGTAACGACCGGCGGCGATAGAATCGAGATAACCGGTCCGTCGCGGTCGATGACAAATCCGCCGGAAACGGAATCGAGAATCGGGGTGGCAATAGTATCCCTCAGCGAAACCAGCGCCACGCTCGCTCTATCGATCAAATCCCAGCACGAGAAGAACGAAGCGTCCAGAGTCAGGCTGTCGAAATCCTCCGAAAAGGTCATCCATGTTGGATCGTAGGGATAAAGCGTTCCACCAACCCGGACGAGCGTCGATTCAGGATCGATTCCGTAAGAGGATGTTATCCCGAAAACGACCTCCTGGCAAGGGCAAGCGGTGATCGTATCGCCGTCGCCGTTCATGTCGATCGGGGTGAGCCAGCTTGCGGAAAGGCTCCCGATGAGGATTTCAAAATCGATGCAGGCGTCGTAAAGATCGTTCTCGCAGTAGTCCGGCAAGTCCGAAACCGATGTATCGATGCATATCTCGACTAAGCTATCCAGCGGGAGTGTATCCGAACCGGCAAAGAAGAACGTATCGCCCGACCAACTCCATTCCGGGCCGAAATAATAGTCCGAACCGCCGAAGGAAATTCGATAGATCAGCGAATCGTGTGCGACGGAGACCAGCGAATCGTCGAAAACCATATAAGCCTCACCGGGCAATCCGGCTACGATCGAGGAACCGTCGAGAGGATAGCTCGAAAATAGCACGGGCGGCTCGTAATCGGCGATAAAGCTGCCGGAAACCGGCATCCCGAGCGCGACTCCGAGCAGGTCGTTAACCGCGAGAAGCGTGTAATCTATCGTGTCGCCATGGCTCCAGCACGGCGCAGACGGCGTGAATGTGAGAATCGAATCTTCCCATGAAAGCTCGATCGAAGAGATGTCGTAAATCGTGCCCTCGACCTCGAGCTGAATCGTCGTCGTATCGATGCCGTCCTCGTCGAAGATTCCTATGATAATCGGTTGACAATCGCACGCACTCGTCACAATTCCATCGCTATCGAGATCGATAGGCTCGATAACATGCGCACGCGGACCGCCCGAAAGGATAATATAAACCCACCAGCACGTATCCGGCGCCGTATTCGGCGGGCAGTAATCGTAATCGGGATAATCGGTTATGCCTGTAACACATATTCGAATGCTGTCGCCGTTTTCGACCAAGGGAATGGAAACCAACACTCCCCAAGGACCAACACTCGAAGAAACCACCGTATCCGCACGCCAAAGCTCGATAAGCGAGAGTGAACCGAATAACGGACATATCGAGTCGAAGACATCGGCGGTCGGGATAAAACTCACCGGATGATCCTCGAAAACCGTGTCCGGCGGCGGCGAGAAACCGCCCAAAACCACCGGCGGGTCGGCATCGACGATAAACCAGCAGGCGACTGCGTCGTCGAGCGGACAACCGGCCTCGTTGAACGCGCCGATAAGCGTTACCGTAACGGTATCCCAGCTATCGAAAGCCATCCCCATTCCATCTGGATCGAAACTGAGCTGCGAGGCGGTGCCGTCCCAACTGAGCGCGCCGCTCGAAGACGTTAAGATCGTATCAATCGGTCCCGAAGGCCCATCGACCTCGAGCCGGACCTGAAAAGTTGTATCGTCGATAGCAAAACCGGTCGTGTCGGACAAAAACCACGTAACGCCCTGATCGGTGCACGATGTGATATAACCGCACGAATCGGGATAAATGACCTGCGCAAACGGGCCGGCTGTGCAGTAAAATACATCGAAAGTCCAACAGGTATCGCCGTAGTTGGGGCCGCAATAGTCAGGACATCCGTCGCCGAAATAGGCGCACACCGTGACCGTATCGAGGCTCGCAAGCCCCATGATGTTCACGATGGAAATTACGTAGAACGTCGAATCTATTCCGGAAAGCGGAGCCGAGACATGGATGCTGTCGAAGAAGCCGTCGATGCAGATTTCGTCCGTAAGTGTAACCATGATATCCGTGAACTCGCCGGTAACGGTCGTTCCCGGCGAAGGTAAAAGCGAGCTTGCCGTCGGAGGCGAAAGATCGATTATCAAATCGCCGCATATCGGCAACCCGATATGCGAACCGGTGATGTCCCAAAGCGAGGTCAGGCAAAGGACGCAGCTGTCGCCGTCCGACCAGAGATAATCGCCCATCGGGTCCCAGATTAGGGTATCGCCGGAAAGGCTCAGATGCGCGTCCGGCCAGTTGAAATACACTCCGCAGATCATAACCGATATGGAGTCCTCGGCGATATCGAAATCGTGAGCCAGCTCCCAACGAACGAGCTGATCGTCGCAGCTCGATATCACCCGCAAATCGAGATTCGAATCGATCGGCTCGATCAGCATCGCCGTAATATTGCCGGTTTCTATCGAAAAAACACAGGTGTCCTCACCCCAATTACAGAACGAATCCCTCGCAAACACTATCATCGTGCACGATTCGCAATCGATAAGCGGTGCAGTCCAGTCGAATGCGGTGTCCGGCACAATGAAGCTCTCTCTTATTCCGCATGGCGCACTGAAAATCATCACGGAGCATGGATCGCCGCTGTAAAATAAATCCTCTATATGCCATGAAAGATGCACCTCCGCGCCGGCCATAATGGAATCGTCGGGGCAGGCGTTCGTAACCCTCGGCGCACGTGAATCGAGGCATCCGTCGGCGACAAAGGTCGAAGCTATCGAATCGCCGTCGGCGACGAATCGAAAATCGCACCCCTCATATCCGGGAAGATCGCCGGAAAGCAGCCATTCGAAACAGTGAACGCCCGTATCCGAGACCGTTCCAATATCGCCGGTCTCGCCGGAGAGCGTCGATAGCAGCACACTCCAACTCGATCCGCCATCGGAGGATGCCGCGACATCGATATCCCACGGCGGCTCGCCGTTGGAATTGAGATGGTAGCAGAACTCGACCACGTTGAACAAATCGCAATCCGTCTCCTCCGAGAACCATGCGGTATCTATCCACGCCGAACAGGCCTGCTCGATATAAAATGTCCAGCATGTATCGAAGAAGTTCGGCGGGCACGTGCAATAAAGCGTATCGAATATCATGTCGATCGCGTGAACGCAAACCTCGACCGTATCTCCCGGAGAAAAATTCCCCGGAATGGTCGGTGTAGCCGGATAATCGGTGGTATCCACGTCGTTCACGATCACCGATGTGACGACGCTGTCCCCCCAAACACCCGCGCCATCGTCGTCGAGCATGAATGTGATATTGAATATCGTATCGGCAACCATCGCGTCCGCCGGCGGAAATGCCGACCCAAAAACGAGATATGGCGGCGACAAATCAACGATGAAACCGCATTCGATGCCGACCACCGAAGACGCGGCGATAATTGTAAAACTCAATATAATTGTGATAAAGCCGAGGCCCTTACTCATTTTCGGCCTCCTTCTCTCGAATTTCGTGTATAACGGCAATAACCCTTCGATTGATCGTCCTCCCATCGGGCAGTTCGTTGTCCCCGATAGTGACATTCACCAACTCTCCAGACCTCCAGAGGTCGAGGACATAAGGCCTCGTCTCGGCGTAACCATTGCTTGTAACCGAAACATGATTCTCTTCCATCCATCGATCGAGATCCGCGACACTTTCTAAGCCGATGATGCTTTGCATGTAGGCCAGAAGGCGCGAAAGGATGGTGCTCGCACGTTCCTCCGAAAGCTCCTCATTGCGGCGTTGCCCACCGATATTGTCCGTATGTCCCTGAATTTCGACATCGATGGAAACGCCCGATACAGAACCTCGATCCACGATTTCCTCGGCGATTATCTCGAGACGGTCTCGAAGGTATCGGGATTGCGGAGCTGGCGCATCGAATGTGAACTGAACGAGAAGCCGCTTATCTGTGCGCTCCTCTCGAAGTGTGATCTCCGCCCTGATCTTATCTTTGAAGTAAACCGTGGAAACCTGCCCAATCTCATCCTCGACCTCGAAGCATAAATCGAATTTCTTTCCAAACGGCACAAGCCCGCCATCCGGGTCTTTCCAGTCCCAGGTCTGCGTTGCGGGAGGCGAACCCTTTCCCTCAGCAATAACCCAGCCTTCGCCGCTTTCGGGATACGAAAGAATGAGTTTCCATCGAACGAGCTTTAAATCCGATTCTGCCGAAAGCCGAATTTTGCATTCCGGCAGCTTGACCGGCTCGAAATCGGAAGTAAAATGAACCTCCTTCGGCTGGTAAACAACCGCATCTCCTGAAAGAACAACTTTTCCGACTCCCACAGGAATATCGTCCGAAGCGCTCGCAAAAATGCGGGTTGCGTAGATCGAAGGCATCTTGTCGATAAGCAAACCCTTTATTTTCAAAGACCGGGCAATGGCTTCCTTGAGGGAAATTTCCTTCTCGGACATGCGAACCACTACCGTGAGCAATGGATTATTCCGCAAAATAGGGATCAACGAAGCCGCAATACTCTCTGCCTGCGAATCGGAGAAGCTCGCCGGGTCAACATCGTAGCTTATATCTTCGATCCTGGTACCGATCTCCGCCCTCCTGTTTTCCTCGTTGACCAACCGTCGATATTGCTCATATTCGCTATCCCTCAATATGCGTCTTTGTCCTGGGTCCTTTTCGCCAATAACGATTCGATCCCCGGAACCTGGAGTTCTGCTCACGATAGCATCTCGCAAAGCTTTTTCTCTTTTCGCAGCAATGTCTTCCATATCCGGCTCGGAAACCGGGTCGTAAAATCCGTCGATAACGATGGTCATATCGGGATTATTCTCTATTCGACCAACAAGAAGATCTAGCAAACCATCGAAACGGTTATCGATTTTATCCGATCCTTCCTCGAAGAAAATCATCGGCACAATCGATTCGTCCTGTCTGACATATCGAATCTTCTGAATCTCGAGCTTATTTGGCGTGGCCGCAACATCGATCTTCGGCGGGCCATATACATTCGCCGAAACGGACGCGCTGTTATTGGACTCGTCCCGTTCTTTAATAAGTTCATCCGGATCGACGGTCGCGGAAAAATCGATCCTTCCGGCTTCGTCGAGTGGGACTTTGAAAAGCCGATTCCACGGCGATTCGGGATGAATATCTCCCAGCATCGATGTATCGACTACACTCGATCCAACAAGATTTCGCTCGAATGCCATCGTAACATCTTCGGCTTTCAGTTGGCTGTTTTCCACGGTGACCGAAACCAGCGCAGTGTCTCCGATTCGATAGATATCTTTATCCAGGGAAATATTCATCGAAAGATCGGGACGAACGATCTTCGGCGCGATTCTTCCGACGATAGCGAAGCCGTGTCCGGTAGATGCTTTTCGCAGATCCGAAAGGTGATAACTGAATGTATAATCGAACCTCAGCGGGATATCGGTCGGTAAATGGATTCCGATTCCCATCGTCGCGTCGGAATTATCGACACCGACCCGCATATCCAACATCGGGTGTATCGCGTTCGTCTCGAAACCGCTTCCGAAGGATATTTCCTCGCCATCCGGTGCGGACGGCGCGAAACCGGCATGGCCGTAGATAATCCCAGTTCTCCCCAAGTCCACCGAGATGCCCGCAGAAAATCTACGTCCTTTCCGGCTTTCATCGCCTTCGACCAACGCCCTGTTCGGATCGATCAAATCCTCCACCAGGATGCCGAGACTCGCCCGTTCGTGCACCTTGATAATTACACCGGCATCTCCCGAAACAGCCAAACCGCTATATCCATCGTCGAAAACGGGATCGTCCGGGTAATCTCCCGGACCGTAATGGAAATTACTCTCGCGGAAAGAGTCGTAAAGGAGATCGATCCTTACACCGGCGGCCACGATACCGAACCTTTTCGCAAAACCCAATCCAATCTCCGAATCGAAGAACATCTCGGATTGCAAAAATCTCACCGACACCCCGGCGCTGAAGTCGCGGAATCGATGGGAATAACCGGCACGGCCATAACCGAACATCTCCCCGATTCCCGCATAGGGGCTTTCGAACGAGAGGTTGAAGAGATGATCCTTAAGCAGGGAAAGTCCCGCCGGATTCCCGCAATCGACAACACTGCCCTCCGGCAAAACCGGCCTGGCATTTCCGAGAGCATCCGACCGAGGCGCGCCCGAAAGCACAAATGCGGTTAGAATCGATACAATCGTGAGGTAACGAAATTTAATCATATTATCATCCTTTTACTTATATCCTTATAATAAACGCCAACGAGTGCCTCAGGTCAAGATAAATACAAAAAATTTTTACATATTATTGAAAATTCCAATAACAATGACCGCTCCGACACATGTTCTACGGATGAACTTCATACTAAAAAGCCGGGTTGCCAGATGATTTCGCGTGTCGTAAGGGTCGAACATACTCGACCCGTCCGACAAATCCCACGAAGCCTTTTTTGTGGAGTTAGGAACAACCATGAAAGGAGAACGACGTGGCCAAAAGAAAAAAACAACGCGAATTCGCCTGGATCAAGGCCTTTTTAAAGAATTATGGATTGTGGAAACATGCGGTTATATTTCCGTAGTGACAACCGGACGCCTCCCTCGACTCCGGTGTTTATCTCGTCCGCACGAGGTTGCGGGGCTGCGAAACGCCCGGAAAAAGGCGTGCTGTCAGCGACAACTGGGGTTTCCATGGATAGCGATGTGACCCTCGTGAGGGTTACGCCCGCCCCCCGATGCGAGGGGCGTCGGCCCGCACTGCGGTATACCGCAGTGCGGCACAAGGAGGTCGGCCACCAATCTACCTGAAAACATAGCATTTCGTTCCGACCGCCTTGGGGCGAGTATACTCGCGCCGACGCCCCTGCGGTATGCAGTCGAATTTCTCGTTAAATGATATTTGGATTACCGATTTCTTCGGAACCTATGACTCGAACCTCTCGAGCGTCGTATTGACCTTATTTTCGGCATGGCGCTTCTCCTGCGAAGCGATATATTTCTCGATAATTTCGACATGCGATTTACTTACCGAAACCACACCGTATCCGTGCTTCCATTCCAATTTCTCATCGCGGCCCATTCCCTCGACCAGTCGGTGTGTGCATTCCTTAAGTTCCGTCACGATCTCGTCTGGCGAAGCAACCGGCGTCACGGTGAGAAGAATATGGACATGGTCCGGCATAAGCTTCGTCGCCAGAGCCTTCCCGCCCAAAGCGGATATCTCCTCTCCGAGTTTAGTCTCGACAAGCTTTTGTGTAACGGGATGAAGTTCTTTACCATTTTCGACACCGAAAACTATGTGGTAAAACAACTCTGAATAGGACATATTACTCTCCTTTACGATTCCATAAAAAAGGCAAACAGCGCATAACCTTTGGATTCGAAGCTAAGCTCCTTGATTTTTTCCTGCCTATCGTTATGTTAAAATCTCAATCTGTATTTAGAATATAACACTGGAGTATGATTTGGTCAAGGTAAAATGGCTTGGGCACTCGGCTTTTTTTATTTTTGACGGTAAACACCGTATCCTGATCGATCCATTTATAACCGGGAACCCGATGGCTCCCGTTAAGGCCGAAGATATTCACGCAGATTATATCCTGATCACGCACGGCCACGGCGATCATCTCGGCGATGGTTTTGACATCGCGAGACGATGCGATTCGCTTATGATAATGCCGAGCGAGCTTGGCCATTATGCCGAAAGCAAAGGGCTTCGTGTATTTAAAATGCAAATCGGCGGTTCGGCGAAGTTTGATTTCGGCAATGTGAAACTTACGCAGGCATTTCATGGAAGCTCGGTAATCGAGGATGGTAATATTATTTATACCGGAATGCCGTGTGGATTTCTGATAACTATCGACGGGAAAACGATTTATCACGCCGGAGACACGGCACTTTTCGGCGATATGCGCCTTATCGGAGATCGAAATTCCATCGACCTCGCACTTTTGCCGATCGGCGATGTTTTCACGATGGGTCCGGAGGATGCGGCATATGCGGTCGGGCTTTTAAAACCGAAGATCGCCGTGCCGATGCACTATGGCACATGGCCGGTTATCGGGGCATCGCCGGAAAGATTCAGGGAGCTTATCGATTCGCCCGGAACGAATATCTCGATACTCCAACCCGGCGAAGAGATCAATTTATAGAATGTCGGCAATGCCGACAGATGGGGACGACCCGGTGACCGAGTTTGAATTATGCGCCCTTCGGGGTCATCGTAGGCGATGATTTTCGCTTAAAACCTCCCCCCACCTCGCTGTCACGAAATTTGCTTGTGGCAAATTGCGCGCCAGCGCCCACCCCCACGCCAGCGGTCGCCACGCGGCGACGGACGGCGTACTTAACCAAGCAAATCGACCGCAAAAAAACGAGATTGCCGCAGCCATTCGCACTTCGTGCTTCAGGCTTCGCAATGACAACA
>CAYNTG010000017.1:3176-22338 GCA_964400105.1 uncultured bacterium | reverse complement strand
CCGAGACCGGATGATTATACCCTGTCCTGTTTTATCTTCGCCAACCTTTCGGCGATTCTTTGCATCACAAAAAGATCGTTTGTATGTTCTCCAGAAAGCTGGAAACGCAGCTCGAACGGGTCTCTGAGAAAACTTGTCGTGAGCTTAAGCGGCGAGATCGCTCGATCTATCTCGACGAGAGGTGGTGTCCAACCGTTTTCGAAAAGGAATATCGCTCGCCCCTTTTTCAGGATAACCTCTTTGAGCGGCAGCGAAACCTCCGAGGCGGCGCGGCGCATCTTCAGATATGTAAAGAGTTTCGCAACCTCTTCGTGGGGCGTTCCGAACCTGTCGATTACCTCTAAGCGGAGGTCTGTGAGCTTTTCGGTCGTCGATGCCATATATAGCTTTTGATAAAACTCGATGCGCATCCTCGCGCTCGGCATATAGATCTTCGGGATGAACAACGGCGTGTCGATCTGTGTGTTGATTGGGATGAAATGCGGCGGAGCTTCGCCTTTCAGCACGGCTACCGCCTCGGAAAGCATACGGCTATAGAGGTCGAGGCCGACCTCCTCGACGAATCCGTGCTGCTGGGCACCGAGGATATTCCCCGCGCCACGGATCTCGAGGTCGCGCATTGCGAGGGCGAAACCACTGCCGAGATCGGAGTGATCGAGAAGCGCCTTAATGCGCTTTTTCGCTTTCACGGACATATTTTTATACGGCGGCGCGATGAGGTAACAGTAGGCCTGTTGATCCGACCTTCCGACGCGACCGCGAAGCTGATAGAGCTGCGCGACTCCGAACCGGTCGGCGCGGTTGATAATGATCGTGTTGACATTCGGGATATCGGTGCCGGACTCGATGATCGTCGTCGTCACGAGGACATCGAACCGTCCGGTGAGGAAATCCATTATTATCTCAGAAAGCTCATTTTCTTTCATCTGGCCATGAGCGACGGCGAATCTGGCTCCGGGGACGATGGTTCGAAGATAACGCGCCATCGCCTCGATGCTTCCGACCCGGTTGTGGAGGAAATAGACCTGTCCTCCACGCGAAACCTCGCGCTCAATCGATTCGGCGATAACCTTTCCGCCGAATGGAACGGCGCGCGTGTAAATTGGAAGTCGATTCGCCGGCGGCGTTTCGATGATGCTCATATCCCGGACTCCCGACAGCGCCATGGACATTGTCCTTGGGATGGGCGTAGCAGTCATGGTTAGAACATCGATCTTCGCGCGCCATTTCTTGATTTTTTCCTTATGCTTCACACCGAACCGCTGTTCCTCATCCACAATCAGGAGGCCGAGATTCTTGAATTGGACATCCCTCGAAAGCAGGCGATGCGTCCCGATGACGATATCCAGGTTGCTGTCGGCGAGGCCTACGAGTGTTTCTCGCCGCTGCTTTGGTGACCGGAATCTCGAAATCATGTCGATCTTCACCGGCAGAGATGAGAGCCGGTCGGTGAAAGTTCTGAAATGTTGTTCCGCGAGAATCGTCGTAGGGACGAGAACCGCGACCTGTTTTCCGCCGCGAACAGCCTTGAATGCCGCGCGGATCGCGACCTCGGTTTTGCCAAAACCGACATCGCCGACCAGGAGGCGGTCCATGGGGCGGTTGCGCTCCATATCGGCGATAACCTCACCGATCGTATTTGTCTGGTCGTCGGTTTCGTTATATAGGAACGATTCGGCGAGGGCTTGCGATAGCTCGTCCTCTTTCGGAAATGAGATTCCCTTTGCAACCTCGCGCAGAGCATATAGTTGAACGAGTTCGCCTGCGATGGACATAATGGAGCGTTGGGCACGTTCTTTCGCTTTTTTCCAGGCGGTGCCTCCGAGACGAGCGAGCTTTACCGATTCTCCACCGAGGTATTTCTGCACGAGGTGAAAATCCTCGACGGGCACCGAGAGCCGGTCGCCTTCGGCGTATTCGAGGACGAGGCATTCGGCGGAGAAGCCTCGGCTCTCGAGGGTTTCCGTGCCCACGAAGCGGCCGATTCCATGGTCCGTATGGACGACGAGATTGCCGGTGGCGAGGCCCATCGGAAGGGCATAGGCGCTGCCCTCGCGGTATCGCTTCGGTGGCGCTTTCCTTCGACGGCGACCGAAGATCGTCCATCCGGTCAATACGGCCTCGTTTCCGGGGCGATGGAGAAAGCCGGTGGAGATATTTGCGATGCTCGATGGGACGCTTTCGGCATCTGGAAGCAGGCCGGGCAGTCGTTCGAGCTGAAAATCATCCTGGCAAAAGATGCTGACGGCATAGCCGTCGGATTTGAATCTCTCCAACCCGCGACGGAATGCCACAGGCCCATCGAAGGAGGATGTGGCCTCCATGAAACCCATATCGATGCTTCCTGCGGTGGTTGGAAAATATCTAACCGGCAGGAGATTGCAGGCGGAGAGCCGCCTCCCGGTGGCCTCGCCGTCGGCGAATATCATCGCCGGCGGGATGTGTGTTTCGCCGTCATGAGAGAGTTCGAGGTGGTAATTCTCGGCTTTTCTTTGCATCTTCTCTGCGAATTCGACAATTTCTTCCGGCTCCTCGCAAAGGATAACGGCATCTTTTGGAAAATGGCTTTCAGGCCACTGCGGCTCCGGCTCGAACATCGATGAAAACCATAACCCGCCGGGGAAATCGCGGTCCATGAGCATCCGGGCGAGGATATCCTCCGCGATCTTTTTCGGAAAAACTCTCCGGAATCGAGGGATTATCTGAGATCGAAGAGCGCCGATGTCCAGATCGCGCATCTCCCAGAAACTTTTTACCCATTCCACGGCTGGCGGGATAATGACCGATTCGAGTTTCACACGGCTTCGTTGATTTTCCGCCGAAAATGTTCGGATCGATTCGATCTCGTCGCCGAAAAACTCGATTCGTATCGGGTCACTATGTATTCCCGTAAAAACATCGACGACATCGCCGCGCCGCGAGACGCTTCCCAAAAATTCGACCAGTTCCTCCCGTTCATAACCGATCGCTATCAATCGATCCATTAGCCGTTCCGGGTCGATTTCCAGTCCTGTCTCGAGTCGTATCGTCAGCTCGTCGAGAGCCGATGGCGAAATGGTCGAGAAGAAGAGTGATTTCGGCGTCGCAACGACAAGCTTCGGCTCTCCACTGCGAAGTGCGAGAAGCGTTTTCAATCTTGTCGCAACGATCTCCTCGGATGGATGTCGATGCTCGAACGGCTCGATATCCCATTCCGGGAAGAGCAGGACATTTTCCTTTCCAAGAAGCGCGACAGCATCCGAATAGCGGGCGTAAATATCCCCCAAAGATACCCATAGCAGTGTTCTGCCAACTTCGCGAACGATAAAATCCGCGACTATCGCCACACCGAGTTCGGAGACCCCTACGATCTCTGGTAACTTGCCATCAGATAAAGCATTGCGCAGAGCAACGAAAGGCTCCGTGAACTGGATTTTTCTTCTTATCGCCGCTAAAGCCATAGATGTTTCTATAAACAGTTTTTGCCGACAAGCCTATAATAGGCTCCCCGGCTTCAGAGATAAAATCTTATTCATAATGCGGTCGAATGTCTATATAAAAATGCGAGCGCCGAATGGGGGCGTCGGCCGCCGAGCATTGCATGCTCGGCGGGACGGCAGGCCGGACTATTAAAGCAATGTTTGGCGGAAATATTTAGTCCGGCCTGCCGGCGACACCGTATTCGGGACGGCAAAACCGGCCCGAATACGGTGTCCCGACGCTCCCCGCGAACCGCGATTATTTATGATAATTTTCGCCACGGATGATAGTCATCGCGCGGTAGAGTTGTTCGAGGGTGACTATCAGGGCAACATCGTGTTGCATAGTCATTTTGGAGAGCGAAATAATTGAGTCGGCGTGCGATTTTACGGCGACTGAGAGACCGTAAGCGCCGCCGATGAGCAGAGAAATAGGCCGTGAACGGATCTCGATATCGGCGAGCTTTCTAGCGAAAGCCACGGAATTCATCGCCTTTCCTTCTTCGGAAAGCGCGATTGCGACGTCATTAGGGCCAAGCGCACGGATAAGCCTTTCACCCTCGTAATCGACAGCGGCATCTGGCGGAAGGCGCTTTGCCTGCTTCGCCTCGACGATCTCGAATTTGGCATAATGCCCAATCCGCGACGTGTAATGCTCGATAGCATCGCGGTAAAGCTTCGATGCCTTACCGACATGGATTACACGCAGATTCATCCAGAGATAATCTGAATCGAGCGACTCGCGCCGATTCTGGTTGCGCCGGCCCGGATCATCTCAATCGCGCTATCGAAATTACCGACACCTCCAGATGCCTTGACACCGAGGCGATTCCCGACCGTCGAAGCCATCAGCGAAACTGATTCGACCGTCGCACCGCCGCCCGCGAATCCGGTGCTGGTTTTGACATAGGATGCACCGGCTAACTCCGAAATCGCGCTTCCGGCAACGATTTCCTCTTCGGTGAGCAGCGATGTTTCGAGGATAACCTTGACCGGCTTCGATTCGACCGCCTCGACGACCGAAAGAATGTCGTCGAAAACGGCTACCCACTTATGCGCCTTCAGCTGTCCGATATTGATGACCATATCCAGCTCGTCCGCTCCCAATGCGGCGGCGATATTTGCCTCATAACTTTTTGAAAGTGAAAGGGTTGCGCCGAGCGGGAAACCGATTACAGTGCACACTAAAACAGAGGATTTCGACAATCTTTCAGCAACAACCGGCACCCAATATGGATTGATACAAACGCTCGCGAAACCATTTTCGTCGGCCTCGTCGCAGAGCGCGAATATCTGCTTTATAGTCGCATCGGGTTTAAGCAGCGTATGATCGATTAGCGGAGCAATATCTCTCGGCGCTTCGATGGAACCGCAATGCTCGCGGCGTGCGCTTTCACCTTCGATCCATGCCTTCGATGGATGGTTTTTTATACGAACGAGGTCGATTTCTACGCGAACATTATTGATAATCTCCAGAATTTTTTGCTTTTCCATATCATCCTTATGTTTAAAAACAGTGGATTATTCGCAATTATGGTAGGAATCCCAGATGCCCCTATCGGCGGCTATAGCCTCTTCCTCGGCCTCCTCGAACTGGCACTCGTAATCGCTTCGAACGGGGTAATCGTCCCAGTCGTCGCTCCACCCCGCACGACAAACCTCGACATTCAAGCACTGGCTGTCCGGGAGAATATGCACGAAAGCGAGCGTGCGACCGTAGTAATCGATCGAGTCGCCGACGGGTGTGTTATAGACCAGATAGCATCTTTTAGCTTGTGCCTCGGCGGTCGTAAAATCAGTGGCTTCCTGAGCGCACGGTTCGGGCGTTCCGCCGAAGTTCATCTCCGGCGTATTTATCCCGACGAGACGGATTGCCTGGCCATCGTCGAGTTCGATAGTGTCGCCATCCCTGACATCGACAATCAAATAGGACGTGGAATCATCGCCATCATCGTTGTTACTCGGCGGATCGCCGTTGGTCGATCTTTCGCAGGACAAAATCGACAACAGCACGAAAGAAGATATAAATATCAGATAAATAATTTTCATAATACTTATTAATATAATCGGGCTTTTCGAAAATCAAAGTAAAAATTTGAGATACCAGAACCGCCGCCGCTCCACGCACATACGTGTTCCCTGCGGTCATATACCCTTCGCTTTTGGGCAAGTAATTATTCGGCGTCCCGCATGTGTAGCGTGTTGCGCCGCTATTTCTTTCGCTTTTTCGCAGCCTCTTTGATCAGCGATTTCCCGATCACATCACGCTGTATCTGGTTTGTGCCTTCGTAAATCTGTGTGATCTTGGCGTCGCGCATCATCTTTTCGACCGGATACTCGCGCATATAGCCGTATCCTCCGAAGATCTGCACCGCATCGGTCGTAACGGACATCGCGACATCGCTGGCGAAAAGCTTCGCCATCGCCGAGAGCTTCGATATATTCCTCTCGCCCTCATCAATTCTGCGGGCGACGTCGAAAATTAACGCGCGCGCGGCCTCGATATGCGTCGCCATGTCCGCAAGCATCCATTGAAGCCCCTGGTTTGCAATAACCGGCCTTCCGAACTGCTCGCGCTGTCGGGCGTAATCGACCGCAGCATCCAGCGCGCCCTGTGCGATTCCCACCGCCTGCGACGCGACCCCCGGTCGGGATTGATCGAGCGTCTTCATCGTGACCAGGAACCCCATTCCCTCGCGTGCGATAAGGTTTTTCGCGGGGATACGGCAATCCTCGAAGATCAACTCCCGTGTTGTGCTGCCCCGGATACCCATCTTGTCCTCTTTTTTCCCGTAGGTAAAGCCGGGCGTTCCGTCCTCGACGATAAACGCCGACGCGCCTCGCGCGCCCCTCGCGGGATTTGTGAGGGCGATAACGGTGTAAAGCTTCGCCTCGCCGCCGTTCGTGATCCACTGTTTCGTGCCGTTAAGTATATATTCGTCGTCGTCTTTTTTGGCCGTGGTCTTTATGGATCCGGCATCAGAGCCGGCATTCGCCTCGGTCAGAGCGAATGCGGTGAGCGTCTCGCCGGCGGCGATCTTCGGAAGATATTCGGCCTTCTGTTCGTCCGACCCGAACAGAAGAATCGGCATCGCGCCGAGGCCGGTAGCGGCAAATGCGAGGGCGATCCCGCCGCAAGCGCGGGAAAGCTCCTCGGTAACGATGGCCATCTCGGTGATTCCGCCGCCGAAACCGCCGTATTCCTCCGGGATAAAAACGCCGAAAAGATCGGCTTTTTTGATCTCATCGACGATCTCCCACGGAAACTCGCCGCTGCGGTCGTAACGCTCGCGAACCGGAACGATCTTTTCCTCTGCGATCCGTCGCGCCAGATCGCGGATCATGAGCTGTTCTTCTGTAAATCGCGGCATATTAATATCTCCTGTGAAAATCGATTGAAAAACTGTAATCGAAAAATGGCCTACCTACTCGTCGATCTCGATCTCGAATAACTTTTCTTCGAAATCGACTCCCTCCGGCGGAACTCCCTCGTCTATCATAAGATAGTAGGCGTCGTAAAGGTTAGCCTCTAGCTCGTCGAGGGATTTCCCCTGGCTAAAAAGACCGGGAAATTCCACTATCCTTCCGACGACCCATTTGTCTTCCTGCCAATATTGCAGGGTAAATTCTTTGATCATTGAAATGCCTCGGTTTAATGTTCGCTCATTCTCGAAACGGCGTCCCGTGCGGCGGATTTCTCCGCAGATTTCTTGCTTTTTCCGGTCCCGTGTCCGATCTTGTTGCCTTTGAGGAAAACGCCGATCTCGAACAGCTTTTTATGATCCGGGCCTGTCTCCGATAGGATTCGGTATTCGGGCTGCTTTCCTTCAGCCTGAAGCCTTTCCAGAAGCAGTCCTTTGAAATTTTGATAGCGTCGCGAATTCAGGTGCTTATCGCGGTCGGTGAGGTGAAATTTTTCGATAAACCTCTTCGCCGCATCGATTCCTCCGTCGATGAAGATTGCCCCGAGGATCGCCTCGTAAGTGTCCGCGAGGATCGACGACTTCGCCATCCCGCCGCTCTCTTTCTCGCCTACCGACATTCGGATTTCTTTGCCCAAATCGAGGGCTATGGCCTTCCGCGCTAGGAACTTGCCGTTGACGAGAATCCTGCGCATCTCGGTAAGATCGCCCTCCTCGCTCTCCGGGAAATCCGAGAAGAGATTCGCGGCCACCACGAGCTCGAGGACCGCATCACCGAGAAATTCGAGGCGTTCATTCGAATAGGACTCCGGGATGGAATCGTCTTCGTTTTTAAGAGACCTGTGCGTGAGGGCAAGCTGGAGTATCTCGGGGTGTTTGAATCGATAACCGAGCCGGTGCTCGATATTACTTCGTCTCCTTTTTTTGCCCGAAAAAAGGCTCACCTTAAACATTAAATCTTTCCGAACAGAAGACTGCTGTTATGCCCACCGAAGCCGAACGAGTTCGACATAACCAGATCAAGCTTCACATCCGTCGTCCGGATGACGTGTTTGATCCCCTTGCACCTCTCGTCGATATCCTCGAGATTGAGCGTCGGTGTAATCCTATCCTCGATGAGAGACTTAATCGCAACTACCGCTTCGACTGCGGCGGATGCACCGAGAAGATGCCCAAGCGCGCCTTTTGAAGATGAAACGAACGGACCGTTCCCGCCGAAAAGCCTCTCGATAGCGGCACATTCGGCCCGGTCACCGACCGGAGTCGATGTGCCGTGAGCGTTGATATAGTCCACATCGCCCTGCTCCATCCCTGCGTCGTTCAGGCAGTTACGCATTACGCGGAAAGCGCCGTCACCGTCTTCAGGAGGAGCGGTAATATGAAAGGCATCGGCAGTGGCGCCGAACCCGACCAATTCGCAATATATCTTCGCGTTCCTCGACCTAGCGTGTTCGAGTTCCTCCAAGACGAGGATTCCCGAGCCCTCGCCCATAACGAAACCATCCCTCTTCGAATCGAATGGCGAACTCGCCTTTTCGGGAATCTCGTTTCTTGTGCTCATAGCGCGGTTCTGACAGAATCCTGCTATCGATATCTGCACGATTGGAGCCTCGGCTCCGCCGGTAAGCATGACATCCGCGCGGCCATTTCGAATCGCATCGAAAGCCGCTCCAATGGAGTGCCCTGCAGAGGCGCAAGCGCTTGTGATGGAATAGTTGATTCCCTTGAAACCGTATTTTATTGCGAGAAGCCCCGGGGCCATATCCGAGATCATCATGGTGATGAAGAATGGAGACACCCTACGAACACCGCGTTCGAGGAATTTTATATGCTCCGCCTCGAAAGTTCCGATCCCACCGACACCCGTTCCGACAATAACACCAACCCTTTCTGGGTCGATCCCGGATGATTCCAATTCCGCGTCCCGAACAGCCTCGTTGGCGGCCCAAAAGGCGTATTGGGTATATCTATCCATTCGGCGGGCTTCGCGTTTGTCGATTAATTCCGTAACATCCCAGTCATCCGGGATTTCCGCTGCGATCTGCGTCACCATCCCAGCCGGGTCCCACCTCGAAATACGCCGGACAGCAGAGCGGCCCTCAACTAGGGCCGTCCATGTAGATTCGACATCCTTCCCCAATGGGGTAAGCGCGCCGAGGCCCGTAACCACAACGCGTCTTTTCATTTTACCCCTCGCTCTTAGCTTTCGCTTTTTCTATATAAGCGACCGCATCTTTAATCGTTCCGATTTTCTCGGCATCGTCGTCGGGGATTTCGATATCGAACTCCTCTTCGAGCGCCATAACAAGCTCGACCTGATCGAGGCTGTCTGCACCGAGGTCATTCACGAAATGTGCGCCGGGTTCTATCTGTTCTACGCTGATTCCTAATTTTTCAACGACAATCTCTTTAACTCTGTTTTCTACGGACATATTCCCTCCTCAATTGAAATTTTTATCCAATGAAAGACTATATGTTCTTCACACCGATTTTGCGAATTCCTATCTTATCCTCATAGAGGATTGTCTTTATCCGAACGGCTTCCCTGCGAATCTCCCTGAACCTTTTCGGATTCTTCGGAGTCGTAACCGCAGACTGCATGCGTAGATTAAACTCCTCTTCGAGAAGCTCGTGCATCCTATGTTCCAACTCTTCCCTGCTCATCTCCCTGAGTTGCCAGGTCTTTGTAGTGCTCATAACAAGCCTCCCGGAGTGCGTTCTCTCGTAACAAAGCGGGTTTTGATCGGAAGCTTCCGTGCAGCGAGCTTAAAAGCCTTTTTCGCTAAATCCTCACTGACTCCGCTGATCTCGAACATGATCCTTCCGCGCTTGACAACGGCAACCCAATGGTCCGGGGAACCTTTGCCCTTACCCATACGGGTTTCTGCGGCTTTCTTCGTAACGGATTTGTGCGGGAATATCGTGATCCATACGCGACCTGTGCGCTTCATATACCTCGTCATCGCGACTCTCGCCGCCTCGATCTGATTCGCGGTGATCCAGCCACATTCTAAGGCCTTCATGCCATAGTCGCCGAAACCGAGCCGGCTGCCTCGTGTCGCCATTCCACGCCTTTTCCCGCGCTGCGATTTACGATATTTCGTGCGCTTGGGCATTAACATTTTTCAGTCTCCTTTAATCTCACCTTTTTCTGGAACGCGGGTCGTATCCGCCCTTTCTGCGCGAACTCGAACCTCTGGAACGCCTATTCTGTTTATCCTCGCTGAGGGTCTTCTCCCAATATTCATGCATTCCGCCGAGGATTTCCTCTTTGAAAACCCAAACCTTTACACCAACGCAACCGGCTGTCGTATGCGCGGTAGCACGGGCAAAATCGACGTCCGCACGAAGTGTATGCAGAGGAATTCTCCCCTCTTTATACTCCTCCGACCTCGCAATCTCATTGCCGCCCAAACGACCGCCGCATTTGACCTTGATCCCCTGAGCACCCAGCCTCATTGCGGATTGGATGGCCCTTTTCATGGCCCTTCTATGGGAAATTCTCCCCTCGATTTGAGACGCGATTCCCATTGCGACAAGGGTGGCGTCGATCTCGGGGCGCTTTATTTCCAGGACATTGAGATGAATCTCTTTCGATGTGAACTTTTCGAGTTCTGTCTTGAAGGCCTCGACACGCTGTCCACCCTGACCGATGACCACCCCGGGTCTCGCCGTGAAGATATTGATCGTGACCTTTTTTGGGCTTCGGAGAATCTCGATTGTCGAGACGTCCGCATCCTTCAGCTCCTTGCGAATGTATTCGCGCAGCTTTATGTCTTCTATAAGATTTGTTCGATAAACCTTTTTACGGGCGAACCATTTTGAATTCCAGGTTCGAATTATACCTAATCTCAGTCCAATTGGATTGGTTTTCTGTCCCAAATTATCCTCCCGCAAATGCGGTTAAAACTACTTCTTCTTATCGAGTTCTATGTAAATATGACTCGTTCTATGTTTGAACGGTTTGACTCTTCCCTGTGCGCCAGCTTTGAATCTCGCCATAGTCGGGCCGCCATTGACCTCGATCTTGGAGATGAAAAGCTCGTCCTCGTGAAGAGGCCCCTCCTCCTGATTCAGCGCGTTCGCGATAGCGCTTTTGAGGACCTTTTCCACGATCTTCGATCCCTTTTTGTTGACAAAAGGGACGATGCGCATGGCATCCTCGGCGTTTTTGCCCCTTACAAGATCCGCAACGAGGCGGAGCTTGTAAGGAGATATCCTTACAAATCTGGCTTGTGCCTTCGAGATCATGATAACACCTTCACCTTATCCTTTTTTCTTCGCAACAGCAGCCTTTTTGCCTCCGTGGCTCCTGAAAAGACGCGTTTGGGCGAATTCACCGAGCTTGTGTCCGACCATATTCTCGGAGATATACACGGGTATGAACTTGTGCCCGTTATGAACAGCTATCGTATGGCCGACGAACTCCGGCGATATGGTAGAACGGCGAGACCATGTTTTGATGACCCTCTTATCGCCGCGATCGTTCATTTTTTCGATTACGGCGAAAAGCTTCTCGTCGATATAGGGGCCTTTTTTCAGTGATCTGGACATAGACTCTCCATTACTTAGTGCGGCGCTTTATGATAAACTTATTCGAGCTTTTATTCTTTTTTCTGGTCTTATAACCTTTACAGGGCTGCCCCCATGGCGTAACTGCCTGCTTATATCCTTTAACCCTGCCTTCACCGCCTCCATGTGGATGATCGACCGGATTCATCGCCATACCACGCACTTTCGGACGCCTTCCGATCCACCTTTTCGCGCCAGCTTTGCCATAGACCGTGTTACTATTGTCCAGATTCCCGACCTGCCCGACCGTGGCGTAGCAATTTTTCGGGAAAATCCGAATTTCACCAGAAGGCAGCCTTATGATGACATTCTTGCTTTCACGCCCGACGATCTGTGCAACGGTTCCGGCGGAACGGACCATCTGTGCGCCCTTTCCGGGTTTAAGCTCGATGTTGTGAATCTTGGAACCGATCGGGATAATCCCGATAGGCAGCGCGTTGCCCGGTTTAATCTCGGCATCGGGGCCGCTCATTATCTTGTCGCCGACCTTCACGCCGAGCGGGGAGATAATGTAGTTTTTCTCGCCATCGATATAGCTAAGCAGCGCAATGAATGCCGAGCGATTGGGATCGTATTCGATCTGGAGAACCTTTGCTGGAATTCCGTGCTTTCTTCGCTTGAAATCTATAACCCTAAATCGATTTTTATTCCCGCTGCCCCTGTGGCGCATTGTCATACGCCCGAGGTTATTTCGCCCGCCAGTGCTCGTCTTTTTCCTCAGAAGACTCTTCTCCGGTCTAGCCTTCGGAGTCAACTCGCTATAATCGAGCGTTCGCCGTGTCCTCAGCGATGGTGTTGTCGGGTTGTAGTGTTTGATGCCCATAATATGCTCCGCTTATATAATATGCACGGCTTACCGTTACAGTCCCTTAAAAATCTCTATCGACTCGCCGTGCGCCAGCTTGACTACGGCTTTTTTCCACGATGGCTTCCGGCCTTCCATGCGACCGCGTCGCTTGGGTTTCCCCATAAAATTGGCGGTGTGAACATTGATAACATGGACCTTGAAAATTGCCTCGACGCTATCTTTGACATCCTTCTTGGTGGCGTCTCTCGCAATCTTGAATGTATATTTATTTTCCTTTTCTACGGAGATATTGGACTTCTCCGAGAGAATCGGTTTTACAATAACTTTCCTCGGGTCTCTCATCTTTTACAGAGCTCCTCGATCTTCGGTAAAGACCCCGCAGTCAACATGACGACATCGGAGTAAATAACCTGATATGTATTAAGCTCGCCGGTAAATGTGACCTCGACTCCGTGAATATTTCCCCCGGCTTTTACAAGATTATTTTCGGGGGCGTTTGTGATAATAAGAACCTTCTTGCCCATGACGCCAGCATTTTCGAGAATATTCTTGAGTTTCGCTGTTTTGTGGTCTGTCGTATCGATATCCTCGAAAACGAATATGCCGTCTTCTTTCGACCTTGCCGATAGAATCGAAGCGAGCGCGAGCCTGCGCATCTTCTTCGGCATATCCTTATGGTAATCGCGAGGCGACGGCCCGAAAGCAACACCGCCGTGCCTCCATAATGGCGAGCGGATCGATCCGGCTCTCGCGCGTCCCGTGCCTTTTTGCCGCCACGGTTTACGCCCGCCGCCGGAAACCTCGCTGCGTGTTTTCGTCGAATGCAAACCGAGCCTTTGATTGCTGAGGTAACGCTTGACATACTGATGAACGACCGGTTCATTCGGTTCGATACCGAATGCGACAACGGGAAGATCGGTTTGGCCGATATTATTCCCATCGCGATCTAGCAATATAGCCTTGTGCATGATCATCACCCTTTCCTAACGAGAACGACATACCCGCCCCTGGAACCGGCAACAGCGCCTTTAACGAGGATCAGGTTGTTTTCAGGGTCGATGCTAACGATACGAGAACCTGGAACGGTGACTTTTTTGCCGCCCATCCTTCCGGACATCTTCATACCTTTGAAAACCCTCGAAGGGGATGAGGATTGGCCTATCGATCCGGGCGAACGCCATTTATTGGATTGACCGTGCGATTTGGGCCCGCCGCTGAAATGATGGCGCTTGATACTGCCCTGAAATCCTTTGCCCTTTGAGACGCCGGAGACGTTGACCTTCTGGCCAACCTCGAACTGCTCCACCGTAAGCATCTGGCCGACTTTATAATTCTCTGGATCGTCGACTCGTATCTCGCGGAGCTTTTTATAGACCTTTGTTCCGGCCTTTTGCATGTGGCCCAATTCTGGTTTCGAAATCTTTTTCTTTGTCGTGTCAAAACCGATTTGAATAGCTGAATAACCATCCTTCTCTAAGGCCTTAACCTGAACAACTTCACAAGGTCCGGCGAGAAGAATCGTAACGGGCAATGCATCGCCGTTTTTTCCGAAAACGGTAGTCATCCCAATTTTTTTTCCTACTAATCCGATCATGATAACTCCCAGTTCACAAATCGGCTTGAATTAAACAATGATTTGTATGTCAACGCCAGCGGGCAACTCGATCTTCATCATCGCATCGACCGTTTCCTGGCTGGCTTCGAGAATGTCGATCAAACGCTTATGCGTTCTAACCTCGAACTGCTCTCTGCTTTTTTTGTCCACGTTGGTGCTGCGGAGAACGGTATATATCCGTTTATGCGTTGGTAAAGGCACCGGCCCTGCTATCTTTGCGCCGGTCCTTTTTGCAGTATCGACGATCTCTTTCGTAGATCTGTCGAGAATAACGTGATCGTATGCCTGCAGCTTTATTCTTATACGCTGAGCCATCTAGCCTCCTACAGAGCGAATATTCACCGGTTTTCCCCGGCAAGTGAGAGCATAAAAAATCAAAACCTTTCCATGGGGCGCTTTCAGGCGAGCCTCCTCATTTTCGATTCGACTCTCAAGCCACTCTCTATGGAAAAGCTTCCCGAAAATAGGTGTAGGACAGACCGATGTCAAGCAAAATTAAAATTTTTTGAAAAAAGTCTTTTAAACCGGGTCGTTTCAACTCCGCTCAACGACCGAGATTTAACAGTGCGCCCTTCGTGGTCGTCGTAGCCGATGCCCTTCCACTCGAACCCCCACCCCACGCACAGACGTGTTTCCTTCGGTCATAGGCGTCGATTTTCGCCGGAAAACCCATCGCCCGTGGATTTATCTTCCACGCGGAGCGTTGGAACGAAGGAGGAAATTTTTTATTAAAACACATTTTTCCCTTGCGCATTTAAAAAAGGCACACTAAATTATTATTAGGTGAATAGTGAAGAAACAAAACCAAACATACAGCGCACGCCCAAACCTCGCGAATATTAATGGCGGGGGGATTAGGTGAAAATTAAATATGCAGACAGAGCTTATAAGCAAATGCGTGCAATAGCTAAATACAACCCGAAAACCGCGAAACGGATTTTAAACAAAATCGAAAGATTCGCCGCGAAACCTACCGGAAAACACGATATAAAAGCCCTCAAGGGCAAATACGGGACTTTTTTAAGATTGCGAGTCGGAGCATACAGAATTATATTTGAAACCGTGGAAGACGAAATGCGAATTTATGAAATTCGCCAAAGACAGGAGGCCTACTGATGATTACAAAACAACTCATAAAAGAAGACGACACGCCGGTTGCGGTGGTTCTCGACTATGAGGAATACCTGCGCCTGAAGCAGATCGAAGAGGATTACCTCAATTACAACGCCGCCGCCGAAACGAAAAAGACCAACAAAAACTGGACTGACCACGAGGATTTGAAAAAAGAACTCGGCATTTCTTAAACGGCAATGACAAAACGAAACTAAAACCCCAACAAATAACCCAAATGAACAAGGGAACACATAGATTGGAGTGAAAATGATAACGGCAAGAGAAGCAGCAAGAAAAGCAGAAGACTATCTTCGTGACCTGGTCCCGTTAATAAATATACTTGAAGTGAAGTTGGAAGAGGTTGAAAGAAAAGAGGAATTCTGGTTAATAACTCTAAGTTATCCATTTCAATCCAGTCTAATACCGTCCAGGGCAATACCGGGGAAAAAGGAATATAAGGTTTTTAAGGTCGATGGCACAACCGGCGAAGTCATCTCGATGAAAATTCATACCGTTAGCGAACCGACAATTGGCTAATGGAAATACATACATAGAATCGCTCATCGACAAATACCGGACAAAAGGGATTGCGATAGATACGGAAATCCTTCTACTTCTTTGTATAGGTCTTTTTGATGAAGGGTTAATAACAAGGTTCAAGCGAACCAGCAAATACACCCTTGAAGAATTTAGAATAGCTCAATGGATAATCGGAGAAATATCTCCTCATCTCGTAACCCCCCACGTTTTGGCGGAGTTCTCGAATCTTTCCAATAACCTTAAAGAACGGAGAAATGGGTATTATTCTGCAATCGATAGTTTTCTTAAAAACGAAATCGAGGTTTTCTATCCGAAGGAGGATATACTGGACGATCCTTATGTCAGTTTTCTTGGATTTGCCGATATTTCGCTTTTTAAGACTTGTAGAGATAGAGGATGTGTCCTTTTTACGGCAGATAGCCCATTAACAGATATTCTACGTAGACAAAATGTCGATGTCATTAATATGGTCGAAATCCAGGCGGATCTTTGGGAAATCTAAAATCGATAATTCAGACGCTCCGCGTCGGTTTGTTATTTGAAATGATAATTTAGCCGTAATGGGCGGATTAACCCGCCGCCCCGGCGTCCCCTGTTCTTTAAATAGATTCAACCCATGTTATCCCGTGATCGGGTTCACATATCCCACCATCCCGCGCGGGGCGTAGTGCGGTGTTATGCGCTCCGGGTCGATGTCGCGGAGTTGTTTAACCAGCGGATGGTTTTCCGGCTCAAAAAGCGAGATTTGCACCACCTCGGCGCGTATCGATTTTCCCCAATGCGTGCGATATCAAATCATCGCGGTTTCAAAAGCGGAAATGGGATGATCTCCTTCAATGCGTGGACTCCGGTCAAAAGCGTAACCATCCGGCCGACCCCGATTCCCATCCCGCCGGTCGGCGGCATGCCGTGTTCGAGTGCGGTGAGGAAATCCTCGTCGATCTCGTGCGGCGATTCATCGTCGCCGGCGGCGTGTTGCTCGATCTGCGCCTCCATCCGGGAACGCTGGTCGAGCGGGTCGTTAAGCTCGCTGAATGCGTTGGCGATCTCCATTCCGCGCACGAAAAGCTCGAACCGTTCGGTAAGCTCCGACTCGTCGGGCTTGCGCTTAGCCAGCGGCGAAAGTCCGACAGGATAATCGACGATAAAAATCGGCTGAATGAGGTTCGGCTCGACCGTTTCCGAGAAAAGCTTATCCACCAGCGGCCAATATGGCAATGTCGGGTTGTGGTCGATTTCGTGAGCCTTGAAATACGCGATAAGGTCGGCCTTTTCCGCAGCCATGACATCGATGCCGCTCGCCTCCAGGATCGAGTCGGTGAACCGTTTCCGCTGGAATCCCGGCGCGATCCGAATCTCGCCTTCCTCGCGGTCGAGCACTATCGTAGCGCCGTCGATTTGGATGTAGTCTTCGTTTTCGGAAAATTCCGCGACGGCTCGCGCACATTCCAAAAAAATCCCCTCGGCCATATGCATCATCCGGTTGTAATCGGCATAGGCCTCATACATTTCGAGCAATGTGAATTCCGGGTTGTGGTCGCGATCCACCCCCTCGTTGCGGAACACCTTGCCTATCTCGAAAACCCTCTCGAAACCGCCTACGATGAGCCTTTTGAGATAAAGCTCCGTCGCGATTCGCAGATATAGGTCGAGGTCGAGGGCGTTGTGGTGTGTCGAGAATGGTCGTGCCGCCGCGCCGCCGTAAAGCGGGGTCAAAACGGGCGTTTCAAGCTCGATGTAGCTCTCCTTTTCGAGAAAGCTTCGCATCGTTTTGATGACAAGCGCGCGCTTTTCGAGATTGCGCTTCACCTCCGGGTTCGACAGGAGATCGAGGTATCGATATCGAAGGCGCAGGTCGGGGTCGGTGAGGCCGTGGAATTTTTCTGGAAGCTGAAGCAGCGTCTTCGCGATCAAACGCCACGTTTGCACCATGAGCGTCGGTTCGCCGGAACGCGTCGTAAAAAGCTCGCCCTCCGCAGAGATAAAATCACCGAGATCGAGTTCCTTGGCGCGCTGGTAATTATCGGGATCGTCCGGGGAGTATTGCTCGACTGTGTTTTTCTTCATATAAAGCTGAAATTCTCCGCTGCCGTCGGATATTACGATAAAAGAGGATTTCCCGTGGCTGCGAATCGCCATGATTCGCCCGGCGATACGGACGATCTTGCCTTCCTTGACGACATTGCCCTCATCGTCCTTAATCCTGCGCACATTCTCCCAGTCGGCACGGATCGATTCGATCTCGATTCGGCCCTCGCCGATTCTCGCGGGGAACGGATCGATTCCGGCCTCGCGGAGCTTTTGCATCTTCGAGATTCTGATAGCGCGTTGATCCTGCGGTTCGACTTGATTATCCATTTTCCCTCTCAATCGATTGTCCCGGACGGGCGATAGCGATAATCTCGCCCATTTCGGTGACGATATAAAGATTTGCTCCATATATTATCGGTGGCGCGGAGACCGGTGTCGCGAGATCTATCGTGTGCTCGATCGCGCCGTCCGAGTAGAATATCAGATTCAATTCGCCCTCCGCCGTGATTACAACGACCTGCTTCCCCCATAGAACCGGGGCCGCGAGAACAGGCTCGCCGATATTCGTCTGCCAGAGGAGGCCGCCGTCGCCCAAATCTCCGGCGAATACGATGCCCATGCTCGTTACGCCATAGACGGTCGGCCCGGAACATGCCAGCCCGCACAGAAGCTCGCCCGGAGCTTCGATCGTAGTGCGCGTCGAGCCGTCGAGCGTGATCACCGGGATCTTGCCCGAAGCCGTCGGCACGATTACATGATCGGGAATTACTATCGGCTGCCCGACCGGCCCGGAGGGCAGATCGAGATTCCATCGCACAATCCCCGAATCCGCAGTGATCACGAAAAGTCTTCCGTTGGAATCCGCTATATATAGTAAGCTATCGCGAAATGCAAGCTCGTGCCTTATTACGGCCTTATCAAAACCTCGCCTCCAAAGCTTTTCACCCGTTTTCGCATCGATTCCAAATACAGCGCCCTTCATCGTTGAAAAGAATAGCCGCTCGCCGCAGATTATCGGCGCAGCTCCGGCACGATCGGCATCCCTATCCCACAAAAATTTTCCATCGCGCGTGTTGAATATCCGAAGGCGGTTGAATTCGCCACGTCCGGTAATAGCCAAAAGGCCGTCGCAAAATGACAATCCGTCCTCGATCTGGACATCCGCCCACATCCGACCGATACGCTCTCCGGTTTTCGCATCGAACGCGAGAACCCTTCGCGTCGGCGTTCCCACGAAGATCGCGCCATCTCCCGCCACGGGCGGAGCGAGGAGCGGTGTTTTGGCATCCGAACGCCAAATTATCTCCGCACGACCGGTGGAACGACCGGCATATGCCCACCCCGCGCAGCCTCCGCGCACCACCGACCAGGCCTCGTTATCCGACTCCTCGATCGCGGGCATCGAAAATCTTCCGGCGCACCCGGTAAAAATCGATGCCAAAATAAAGATTGCCAAAACTCTTTTTATCATAATGGCTATCAATCTAAACGAAATTAGCCGTTATTGCAAGCCGTATTGCGGATAATTTGCCCGGCTGGCGCGAGGGCGGGGGCGATGGCGCGAAATTTGCCAAAAGCAAATTTTGTGGCAGAGCGGATGGGA
>CAYNTG010000017.1:0-3076 GCA_964400105.1 uncultured bacterium | reverse complement strand
CGTGCCAGCCGTCATTTTTTCTCGATGATAATCCCATAAAAACAAGTTGACATAATCCACTTTGACATGTAATATAACTAACTTTAATGAAACGGAGAAATATGCTTAGAACACACACCTGCGGCGAGCTTCGCGCAAAATGCGCTGGCGAACAAATTAGATTGGCCGGATGGGTTCATCATAAAAGACATCACGGTGGACTGCTTTTTATCGATCTACGGGACCGATACGGACGCATACAAATAACATTCAGGCCCGAATCGGAAGAACTTTTCGAGAAGGCCGAAAAGCTCGGCCACGAAACGGTCATCGCCATCCACGGCACGGTCACCGTCCGACCTTTGGATGCGCAAAATCCCGATCTCCCCACCGGAGAGATCGAGGTTATCGCCGAGAAAATGGACATCCTGTCCATCGCTCAAACGCCGCCATTCGTGATCGAGGACGATGTCAACGCTACCGAGGAAACGCGGCTGAGATACAGATACCTCGACCTGCGGCGTCCTGAGATGCGCGATACAATTATCATGCGCAGCGTTGCAAGCAAGATCGTCCGTGAATTTCTTTTCAGCGAACAATTCCTCGAGATTGAAACTCCGACCATGGTTCGTTCGACGCCGGAGGGCGCACGGGATTTTCTCCTGCCGAGCAGAATGCAGAAAGGGAAATTTTACGCCCTTCCGCAATCGCCGCAGGTATATAAGCAGCTTCTGATGATCGCAGGCTTCGACCGCTACTTCCAGCTCGCGCGCTGTTACCGCGACGAGGACCTTCGCGCCGACCGTCAGCCGGAATTCACGCAGATAGATATCGAGATGAGCTTCGTCGAGGAGGCCGATGTTCTCGATTTGGCAGAAAGGCTTCTTGCAAAGCTGTTATCCGATCTGCGAGGCGTGAATTTGCAGCTTCCGCTCAAAAGAATCCCATTCGACGAGGCTATGCTGAAATATGGATCGGACAAGCCTGACCTCCGGTTCAGCCTCGAAATCCACGATGTTTCGGAGATCGCCACCGATAGCAGTTTCAAGGTCTTTTCGAGCGCTATCGAGAACGGTGGCGCGGTGCGCGGGATATGCGTTCCCAGCGGCGCGACGCTATCGAGAAAGATAATAGACGAACTCACGGCAAAGGCTCAAAAGCTCGGCGCAAAAGGCCTCGCATATACAAAATTCATCGACGGCGCCTTTACCGCCGGCATCTCAAAATTCCTTTCCGATAGTGAATCGACGAAATTCGTCGAGGAGTTCAAACCCGAAAACGGCGCGATGCTAATCTTTGTCGCGGACAAAGCGGATGTCTGCGCCACGACGCTCGGGGCGCTTCGGATAGATCTCGCAAACCGCCTCGGCCTCATTCCAGAAAATAAATGGGAGGCCCATTTTGTGGTCGATTTCCCGATGTTCGAGATCGAAGAGGAAACCGGACGCCTCGTCGCACGGCACCATCCCTTCACACAACCGGTCCCGGAGGACATCCCGCTGCTCGAAACAGACCCGATAAAGGTGCGTGCGCGGGCATACGATCTGGTTCTCAACGGAAACGAGATCGCCGGCGGAAGCATCCGAACGCACGATTCTGAGATTTTAAAGCGCGTTCTTTCGGTTATCGAGTTGTCCGAAGAAAAGGCGCGCGATAAATTCGGTTTCCTCATGGACGCGATGAAATTCGGCGCACCGCCGCATGGCGGAATCGCATTCGGCTACGATCGAGCGGTCATGCTCCTTGCCGGACGCAACTCTATACGCGATGTAATCGTTTTCCCGAAAACTACTGCGGGACAATCCCTCATGGACGGCTGCCCGAATTCTGTGGACGATAAACAGCTCGAGGAAATAGGGATCAAATTAATCGAAAAAGGAAAAGATTGACAAAAAATCAACCAAAGCGCGTGAGCACAAAAGGGAAATCCATAGATCTTTCGCTCGAAGGGATCGATCAGCGCGAACTTTTCGGTCCCGGAAGCGTTTATGCTAAGGATTTGGAGCTTAGATTTCCTGTCAAACTCGTTTCCCGCGGGAACGAATTGCATATATTCGGCAAGGTCGAGGATGCAGAGCAGGTCGAGTCGATCATTAAGCAGATGATCGATCACCTTGCAGGCGGTGGAATACTCACGGAACAGGCCCTCGAATACGCGATTGGTATTGTTATAAACGATAATAAGCCCGATAATAAGCCCGATCGGTTCGATCCGTCGTTCGAGGAGCGGATCGTGCTCAACAATCAACACAATTCTGTGCGCCCGCGAAGCGAGGGGCAGAAGAGATACATCGATGCGATAACGCACAACGATCTCGTCTTTTCGATCGGGCCGGCGGGCACCGGAAAGACATACCTCGCCGTTGCCTGCGCGGTTCGGGCTTTAAAGGAACGCCGCGTCTCCCGGATAACCCTTGTGAGGCCTGCGGTGGAGGCGGACGAGTCGCTCGGATTTCTCCCCGGCAATCTCAAAGAGAAGATCGATCCCTACCTTAGGCCGCTTTACGACGCTCTTTACGATATGCTTCCCTCGTCGCGATTCGATAAGTTCCTCTCCGACGGCACAATCGAGGTCGCGCCGCTCGCGTATATGCGAGGCCGGACGCTTAACAAGAGCTTCATCATCCTCGACGAGGCACAAAACACGACCGTCCGCCAGATGAAGATGTTCCTCACTCGATTGGGTGCCAACAGCAAAGCCGTCGTAAATGGCGATGTTACACAGATCGACCTGCCGCCGGATTGCCCCAGCGGATTAGTCAACGCCAAGATCGTTTTGAACGGCATAGACGGCATAGAATTCACCTACCTAAGCGATTCGGACGTTGTGCGGCACCGGCTCGTTCAGGATATCATTCGAGCATATGATAAAGCCGAAAATCAGACACGTAACAAGGAAAATCCGGAGGATTAAATCGCCACAATCCGCCGTAACTCCATAGGTTACACCCGTTTTCTAAATTAATGCTTGACACGACAAGCCTTAATCCTTAATTTACATATAGTTGATAGCTTTAAAAAAATTGGAGGGGTCATGAAAAGACTCGCTGTCGTTTTATTTATCTTTGTCTTGGTGTTGACAGCATTCGCCGGTCCT
>CAYNTG010000016.1:0-37025 GCA_964400105.1 uncultured bacterium | reverse complement strand
TATGTCATACCTTGTATTGGCCAGAAAATGCCGTCCGCAAACATTCGATGAGGTTGCGGCACAAGAACATATCACAGATACACTCAAGAACGCCATCGTGCAGGATAGGCTGTCGCATGCCTATCTTTTTTGCGGTCCGAGAGGAACCGGCAAGACCTCAACGGCGCGAATTCTCGCGAAGGCGTTGAATTGCGAAGAGTTCGACGCGCCTACGCCGACGCCGTGCGGAAAATGCGAGAGCTGCAAACAGATTGCGGCGTCCCGTAGCGCCGATGTCCTCGAGATAGACGGCGCATCGAATCGCGGTATCGCCGAGATACAGGCGCTTCGTGAGAGAGTCCAATATGCGCCGCAGGGGCGATATAAGGTTTTCATCATCGACGAAGTGCATATGTTGACGAAAGAGGCCTTCAACGCCCTTTTGAAAACACTCGAAGAACCGCCCGGTTACGTCGTTTTTCTCTTTGCCACGACCGAACCGCATAAGCTGCCCTCGACGATCACGAGCCGCTGTCAGCGATACGATTTTCGCCGAATACCGACGGATATTATCGCGCAAAAGATTATCAAAATCGCATCGGATGAGGGATTGAAGCTTTCCCCCGAAGCTGCGTTTATCATCGCCCAACGCGCGGACGGCGGTCTGCGGGATTCACTCTCGCTTCTCGATCAAATATTGGCGTATTCGGTCGGTGGGGAGCTTTCTATGGAGGAGGTTGCCGGAATATTGGGGATACTTCCGCTCGATGCATTCGTTCGCATCTCGGACAGAATCGCAAACCACGACCCTTCGGGCGCTATCGAGCAACTCGACTCGCTGCTCGAATCGGGAATCGACATCGGACAGGTCGCTGCGGGGTTTTCGGAGCACTTCCATGGCGCGTTGATAAACGCATTGAATGTAGAGCAGGACGGAATTTCAAAGGAATCCATCGAGGCGTATAAAAATTTAAGCGAGAATATCGACATCCCGGATCTCCTCCGGATGGCGAAGATCTCCGCCGAGCTACAGGTTCGCCTTAAATCCGCGCAAACACCGCGATTCGTCTTCGAGGAGAGCCTTATCTATATGACCCTTCTCGACAGCGTCGTCGATATTCAAAAGGCCGTGACATCCGGCGGACAGCGGGTTCCGCAGCAACGCGTGATGCCGCAATATAGCAATTCACCGGCGAGGAATGAAACCGAGTTCTCCGATCCTCCGCTCTCCAGCGGCAACCCGAAAATGGACAAAATCGTCGGCCTTTTCGAGTCGATGCGCGGGGAGGGCAAGGCGGAGATGGTTCGTCATGCAAAGCTCGTGCCCGACGAGGGAAGGGTTATCCTTCGATTCCCCCATAGCTTCGATTATCAGGTGAAAAACATCCTGATGATGAAAGATAACTTCGACGCGCTAAGCGAGTGCGTTCAAAAGGTTTTCGACGAAAAAACGCGCCTGAAACTTATCATCGAAGAGCCTTCGGATATATCTGCAAAAAAGGAGGAAAGAACCTCCGCCGAAAAAATCCCGGATAAGGTTCAGACGATACTCGAGGCTTACGAGGCCAAACTTAGCAGGTAACAAACTCTGGTTCCGGTGCAATTTGGTTGATTATCTTTACTAATGTTGATTCTTTCGAGTGAGCGCGCAGGTTATCTAATCATCAAGAGGTTTCGATATTCGGAATTAGGGCAATATTTGAAAAAATAATGTGACTTACTAATCGCTTCGATATATTTTTCCTGTTCTTTTAGACACAATCACTCCTTATATTATAAAACAGAAGGTGGTACCATGTCCAATTACCCGATAGGACGAAGGGAAATCCATTTGGTTTCGACGCAAAAAAAACTATATTGTAGCAAGAAAAAAATTTGCAGAGGGAAAAAGGAAAAATGAAAGTAATTGCTCCGGTCGTTCTTGGCGCATTGATTTTAATGATTATGACCGGCTGCGAAGATAATCCCGCCGAGCCGGAGGGTATCACAGTCTCCGGGGAAACGCGTGCGAAAATCGGGCAGATGATCATGGTCGGGTTCCGCGGAACGGAATTGGCCGACACCAATAGCATTATCGAGGACATTACCGAACGCAATATCGGCGGCGTTATCCTATACGAATACGATGTCCCAAGTCATTCGCGCCCAAGAAATATCGAGTCGCCGATACAGCTTCAACAGCTTTGCGCCGATCTTCAGGCGCTGGATTCGACCGCGCTTCTTATCGCTATCGATCAGGAAGGCGGATATGTGGACAGGCTGAAAGAATCCTACGGTTTCCCCCCGACTGTAACAGCGCAGCATTTGGGCGATGTCGATAACCCCGATACCACGCATTACTGGGCGGCAAGCTGCGCGGCCACGCTCACCGACATGGGGATCGATCTCAATCTCGCCCCCGTGGTCGATCTGAATGTCAACCCGGAATGTCCGGTTATCGGCGCATACGAGCGCAGTTTCTCCGCCGATCCGGAAATAGTAACCTCCAACGCGTCGATCTGGATCGAGAATCATCACACCCTTGGAATACTTTGCGCTATCAAGCATTTTCCCGGGCACGGCAGTTCGACAACGGACTCTCATCTGGGGATGGTCGATATAACCGAAACATGGTCGGAGACCGAGCTGGAGCCGTTCGAGAATATAATCGACGCCGGTATCTGCGACATTGTGATGACTGCACACGTGTTCGAGCGCAATATCGACCCGAATTATCCGGCGACTCTCTCCTCCGCGTTTATCGACGGTCTGCTGCGCGGGGAGCTTGGTTTTGGCGGCGTGGTTATCTCGGACGACATGCAGGGCGCCATCGTGGACGAGTTCGGCATATCGACGGCTATCGAGAAATCGATAAACGCCGGCGTGGACATCCTGATATTCTCGAACAACAGCTCCGAATATGACCCGGAAATCGCCCACGAAGCTATCGAAATAATAGTCGGCCTGATAGAAAGCGGCACGATCACCGTGGAGCGGATCGAGGAGTCTTACGATAGGATTATGGTCTTGAAACGTCTATTTACATAGCGCACATCTGTATCTTTTGTAGGCAAACCGATACCGCTTTCGGCTTCTACAATGGGAACAAAATCTGTGCCGTATTTTGAAGCTAAATTGCGTCACGTATTTTCGTGATGCCGATTCTCTCTTTGTTATTAGCTCATAAGCATATAGGTCCATGGCATCTCAATATAATCGGTGCCGGAACGAAAGCAATCACCTAAAATAATATCCAATTTACCGAGAAAATCCTTTACATAGTAGTTCTAAAATACTATTATTTCAAACTATGTTTTCTCGAATCGTAACCGCAGCGCTTTATGGAATCGACGCCTACCGTGTGGATGTCGAGACCGATGTATCCGCTAAGTTGCCGTCGTTCAATGTAGTAGGTTTGCCAGACAACGCGGTGCGCGAGAGCCGTGAAAGGGTCACAAGCGCTATCAAGAACACAGGCCTTCCATTTCCACAGGGAAAAATCACGATAAACCTCGCGCCGGCAGGCATAAAAAAGGAAGGCAGTTCATTCGACCTGCCTATCGCACTCGGTTTGCTTAACGCAATCGGTGTAATCAGCGGGAACTATGTCGATGGATTTTATGTCGTCGGTGAATTAGGTCTCGACGGCTCTGTCTCTCCGGTAAAGGGCGTTCTTCCAATCTCCATTCTCGCGAAATCCGAGAACGCCGACGGCATGATCGTTCCGGTCGAGAATGCGCGCGAAGCTGCAATAACTCAGGGAGCGCCCGTTTATCCGGTCTCGACGCTTACCGAAGCGGTGGATTTTCTCATGGGCAAACTGGACATCGCGCCGTTCGAGGCTAGCGTGCAGGATGTTTTTCGAGATGCGAGTGTTTATTGCGCCGATTTCAGCGATGTTCGCGGTCAGGAGCATATAAAAAGGGCGCTCGAGGTTGCGGCGGCCGGAGGACATAACGTTTTGATGATCGGCCCGCCCGGCTCAGGCAAAACGATGCTCGCGCGGCGTTTTTCCTCGATTCTTCCGCCATTATCGATCGAGGAGGCGCTCGAAACGACGAAGATACACTCGGTTGCGGGGACATTGCCGGGCGAGACGGCCCTCGTCGCTACGCGGCCGTTTCGTTCGCCGCACCACACGATTTCCGACGCGGGATTGATCGGCGGCGGAGCGTATCCCAGACCCGGTGAGGTTTCTCTCGCACACCATGGAGTCCTCTTTTTGGACGAGCTTCCCGAATTCAAAAAGAACGTCCTCGAGGTTATGCGACAACCGATGGAGGACGGATATGTAACGATCGGGCGAGCGGCGATTACTCTTACATTCCCCTCGAGATTCACGCTTGTCGGCGCGATGAATCCATGCCCCTGCGGATATTTCGGCGACCCGTATCACGAATGCACATGCACGCCTTCGCAGATTCAGAACTATGTCGGGAGGATTTCCGGGCCGCTTTTGGATCGAATCGATATCCACGTCGAGGTTCCATCCGTGAAATACTCCGAGCTTTCCGGCCCGAGCACGGGAGATACTTCAGATACTATCCGGGAAAGGGTCACGATAGCTCGACGCCGGCAGACAGCTCGATTCAAGGATATTCCGAAGGTATTCTGCAACGCCCACATGGACAGCAAGATGATCCGGGAGTTTTGCAAGATCGACGAGCCAAGCGAGGCGCTTCTTAAAATGGCGATCACCAAGCTCGGCCTTTCGGCGAGGGCATACGACCGCATCCTAAAACTCTCGCGAACGATAGCCGACCTCGAACAAAGCGATCAGATAGCTCCGCATCACGTCTCCGAGTCGATACAATACAGAAGCCTCGACAGAAAATACTGGCGAGGCTCCTGAACCAAAAAAATCCCTCAGAAAATTTCTATTTAGACGAGACCAGTTGTCAAGAACTGCATGATCGCCTTCTGGATATGAAGCCGGTTCTCAGCCTGGTCGAAAACGACGCTCTGCGGCCCATCGATCACGTCGTCGGTGATTTCGTGGCCTCTATTGGCCGGAAGGCAATGCATTACTATAGCGTGTTTCGAAGCATGTTTTAGCAGTTCGGCGTTCACCTGAAAGCTCTTCAAAGCGGCGCTCTTCTCGTCCATCCTGTCCTTTTCGCCCATGCTCGCCCAAACGTCGGTGTAGATAACATCCGCGCCGGAAACCGCCTCGATCGGGTTATGGGTGATCATGATTTTGCTGATGCCCGCCGACTGCGCCGATGCGAGAATTTCGGCATTGGGCAAGGTATTCGGCGATGTGCCGATCCGAAGATCGATCTTTATCTTTTTCGAGAAATTAAGCCAGCTATTGACGATGTTGTTGCCGTCGCCGAGATAGGCGATCTTGATGCCGTCAATGGAGCCGTGGTGTTCCATGATAGTCAGCGCGTCGCCCATGATCTGGCATGGATGAAGCAGGTCGGTCAGTGCATTGATAACCGGCACCTCGGAGAACCTCGCCAGCTCCTCGACCTCTGCCTGTGCAAATGTCCGAATGACAATCAACGAGACGAAACGCGAAAGGACATTGGCGATGTCCTGAACGCTTTCGCGTTTGCCTATCCCGATCTCGGCATCCGAAATGACCATTGGATGACCTCCGAGAGAATAAACACCGACGTCGAAGCTGACGCGAGTTCGGAGGCTCGGTTTGCGGAATATCAGCGCGACCGAAGCGCCGTCGAGGGGCCTCGTTTTATCGCTCCATATATCCATATGTTTGAGGACCTTAGCTCCAGCGAGGATATCTTTAACCTCACGAGGTTCCAGTGCATCGATAGTAAGAAAATCGCGTTTCATATTGTTCCTCGAATTAAGATGTTGAACAACGGATAATTCAGATAATCGAAATTATATTATTCCACGAAGAAAATCAAGGGAAATCCTACGAAGCGGATCGGTCTTCTCTATCCGATAAGGCGGTCCCGCACCTCGCGGTATCTCCGTAGCGTGCCCTCGATAACTTTGTCCGGCAGCTCCGGTGGCTCTCCATCGCCGGTGAATCCCGATTTTGTGAGCCAATCCCGGACATATTGTTTATCGAAACTCGCCTGCGAACATCCCGGCTCGTAGTTCCCTGCATCCCAAAATCGGCTGCTGTCCGGGGATAACATCTCGTCGATAATCGCAATCTCGCCGTCGATGAATCCGAACTCGAACTTTGTATCGGCGATGATGATTCCTCTGGAAAGCGCGTATTCGGCGGCGGAGGAATATAGGCTGAGGGTCAATTTTCTGAGCTTCTTTGCGAGATCTTCTCCGATCAGTTCTACCGTTCTCTCGAATGAGATATTTTCGTCGTGGTCGCCGAGTTCGGCCTTGGTGGCAGGCGTAAATATCGGTTCGGGCAATCGATCCGATTCGCAAAGTCCGGTCGGCAGCTCGACCCCGCATATCTTACCGCTTGTTTTATATTCGCGCCATCCGCTTCCTGCCAGATATCCCCTCGCAACGCACTCGATGTCGATCCTTTCGGCCTTGCGACACAGCATCGAGCGGCCTTCCAGTTGATCCCGATATCGAGCCAGTTCGGCTGGAAATTCGGCGATATCCGATGTAATCAAATGATTTGGAACGAGTTGCGATGTTTTCCCAAACCAGAAAACGCTCATCTCCGTCAGGATTTGGCCCCGACCGGGAACCCCGTTGGGCAGGATGTGGTCGAATGCGCTGATCCTGTCCGTCGCCACGAGAAGAAGTTCGTCTCCAAGATCGAAGATGTCGCGGACCTTGCCGATGAAGTCCGGTTTGCGGCCAGGATTGGTGTGGAGCACCTCATTCGCGGTTTCCATATTAATCCTTTCCAGATTCGGTGAACCCGTCGTCTTCTATGTCTATACGTTCTATCGACATAGCTTTTCCAGAATCCTCATCGACATCTACGAAGCACCCCTGAAGGCGAACGTCTCCCTCGGCGGGTGAGAAACGAACATTACGCCCGGTGAGCATAAGCTGCAGAGCCAATTCTGACCTGACTCCGATGATCGAATCGTGAGGGCCGGTCATACCGGCATCGGTGATGGCGGCGGTTCCTCCTGCGAGGATGCGTTCGTCGGCGGTTTGAACATGGGTGTGCGTTCCTAAAACAGCGCTGACCTTGCCGTCAAGAAAACTCGCCATGCCCATCTTTTCCGATGTCGCCTCGGCGTGGAAATCGACGACGATTATTTTCGTGATCTCACGAAGCCTTTCGACCTCGGCGAGAACCGACCGAAACGGATCGTCTATGGCACGCATGAAGATTCGCCCCTGCGCGTTCACGATGGCCACTTTCACGCCGGAATCCGTCTCGAAAACAACACTCGAACTACCCGGTGTCCCCGGCGGGTAGTTAATAGGTCGAAGAACCCTTTTTTCCTGTTCGAGATAATCTGCCGTATCGGGTCGATCCCAAACATGATTTCCGGTGGTTATGATATCGACGCCGTAGCGAAAAAGCTTTTTGCACAGGTTATCCGTGATCCCGAACCCACCCGCGATATTCTCCGCATTCGCTACGACCATATCCGGGGAATAGTTATCTTTCAGCAATGGCAAATCTTTATATACGGCCATCCTGCCCGGTTTACCAAATATATCACCGATAAACATTATTCTCATTTTGTGCCTTCTATCCTTGAATGTTATTTCGCGTAACCCACGGATCGCATCTCGCGTATAACCGTGACCTTTATTTGTCCCGGATATTCGAGTTCTTGCTGTATCTTCTGCGCGATCTCCGAGGCGATAAGTGAGGATTCCTTATCGCTGATCTCCTCCGGCTCGACGATGACGCGAATCTCTCGACCCGCCTGAATGGCATATGATTTCTCCACACCCTCGAAACCGTCGGCTACCTTTTCGAGACGCTCTAAACGCTTGACGTAGTTTTCGAGCGATTCGCGGCGAGCGCCAGGTCTCGCGCCGGAGATTGCATCGGCGGCCTTGGTGATAACCGCATACAGGGTTTCCGCCTCGACGTCCTCGTGATGCGAGAGGATCGCGTTTAGGACGATCTGGTTTTCATTGTGGCGTCTCGCGAATTTGTAACCAAGCTCGGTATGCGTGCCCTCTTGATCCTTATCGAGCGCCTTGCCGATATCGTGAAGCAAACCGCAACGTTTTGCGGTCAGTGGGTCGATCTCCAGCATCGATGCGATGTGACCCGAAAGGTGTGCCACCTCGATCGAATGTTGAAGAACGTTCTGGCCATAGGATGTTCGATATTTCAACCTTCCGAGCATACTAACCATCTCGGGATCGAGGTCGTGGATTCCAACCTCAAAACATGCCTGCTCGCCGGCCTCACTGATGATAAGACTCATCTCCTTCTCTGCCTTCTTGACAGCCTCTTCGATCCTTGCGGGATGGATTCTTCCGTCGAGAATGAGCTTCTCGAGGGCGATTTTCGCGGTTTCGCGGCGAATCGGGTCGAACCCGGATAGGATCACGGTGTCCGGTGTATCATCGACGATAACATCGATGCCGGTCGCGGTCTCGAATGCCCTGATATTTCTCCCCTCGCGCCCGATAATGCGGCCCTTAAGCTCATCGGAGGGCAGGCTCACGACGCTGACCGTCGATTCGACAGTCGTATCCGCAGCGCAGCGTTGGATCGAATCGACTATGATATGGCGGGCCTCGCGTTCCGCGTTTGCCTCCGCCCTTTCTTTAATATCCTTGATAATCTTGGCCGCTTCGGCGCGGGCTTGATTCTCGAGGTTCTCCATAAGGAGCGCCTTCGCTTCCCGTGCGCTCATCCCGGCCACTCTTTCGAGCTGGCGGTTTTGGCGTTCGATGAGATCTCCGAGTTCGTTTTGTTTATTCCGAAGCTGCTTTTCCTGCTGTGCCGTGAGTCTTTCTCTGCTCTGGACATCCCTTTCTTTCTTTCGGAGCAGGTCCATTTTTCGTTCAATCGAATTTTCTTTATCGGCAAGTTTTTTCTCATCGCGTCGAAGCTCGTGTCGTTTGGACTGAGTTTCGTGTTCGAAATCCTGTTTCATCTGGATGAACTTGTCTTTTGCGGAAAGATCGGCCTCTTTTAGCTTCATTTCCGCTTTATGTTCCGATTCGGCGATAATTTGCTCGGCCTTTAACTCGGCGTCGCGTAATCTGCTTTTCCCGGCGCGATTAGCGACGATCCATCCGAAAGCTCCACCGGCAATAATACCGATTATAGCAACAATTATTGGAAGGAGAATCTCCAAAATACACCTCCTCTATGATTTATATTAAACCGTCCGGTCGTCCGCTGCAAAAACAAGAGCGAGTTATTATACGACATGGACTTATGGTCTTCGATTAAAAAACAAACAAAAACAAAAACCACCGCTACCCACAAAGCGGTGGGATAATAAACGATTAGACTTCGATGCGCGTTAATCGGGTTGGATTACCGAAGAAATTCTTTCTATGAGCTCCTTACAACGCTCGTCCATATCCGACAATGAATCCCCGGCATTATCTCTTATCTTGAAATACTCGTCCGTAATATTCATGGCTGCGAGAACGGCCGCCTGAATCGGGCTCGATGAAATTCCGCTTCTATCCACCTCTACCATCTTGCTATCGACAAATCGAGCGACCTCGGCGACATAATCGGGGTTCTCGTTGCTTCGAATCGAGTATTCTTTACCGTAAATTGTAACCTTAATAGTCAATTTAGCAGTCCTATTTTCGTCTATCATCCCATGTCCCCGATTCGTCATGCCTCGACGACTTCATCCACTTTTCTAAGAATATCCTCGAGGCGGTTTTTGATCTCGGTTTCCTGAATATCGGCGTTTTCGGACTCTTCCGCCTTGATGGACAGTGTGCTATTTTTATCCTTGAGGAGTTCGTTTTCGCCCATCAAGCTTTGAATTTTATCCTCGAGGTTTCTGTTTGCCTGCGTCAACTCGTTATTCTCTTTTTTAAGCGAAACGACGCGATTTATCAACTGATTTAGTTTCTCCTCGAGAGTCTTGAAATATTCTATATTCATGAATGCCCCCTAATATTTTACTGTAATTGGTTTAGCTTGTTGGTTAGATAATAGTATTTTACGCGAGTAAAAGCAAGTATAATTTCCAGAAATTTTTGAGAAAAAAGTATTTAGTCGGAGCGCTATAAGCAAGCTGTTTTATGCCGCGATTTACAAGTATTAGCATATTATAGGGATTTTTTTGCTGCCGAGTTCTTATTGCGTTTGTTTTCCTTCGACAATGGTGGGTTGGTAATTGCCTCGTTTAAGGATGCTCACGTAGGAATTTTTCGTCCATAGGTCAACGTGGGGTGCGGTAAATCGTTTTACCTCACGGTAGTGTGTCATCATCCAATCAGCCTCTTTCTGTGTTGCGAAAAGAGGGCCTCCGTGGAAATGCCTATTGTACTGCAATTCGTATGTTCTCAGAACGATATAATCGGGTTTCATTTGTGTCATCATCATGAAAAAGGATTCCGCATTGGTTTCACAATCGCGTGTAATCTCGACGAATTTTGGAGTTATCAATCCTGCAAGATCGACAATATGACGGTTTGCGAACGCTCCCTGATAACCGATTGCCTCCATCGCTACGGTAGCATTTAACGGTGTATTTTCCGAAAGCCATTCCCCTAAGGCCCTTCTGCACTGCTCTTCATTCTCCTGGAATCGGCGCATCTTCGGCGCCTTCTCGATCATGGTTTTGACGTTGGATATTCCGAAATATGTTATGGGGATGGCGAAGAGGATTATAGCCAATGCTTTTCGCAATAATCCGGCCTTTTTTTTGGGTTTCTTCGATGGATAAACGAGGCCTAATAAAGCGAATATTCCCACGCCGGCTGTCGTTAGATATGCCCATTCGCAGGGTATCCTATACCAATTGAAAAACGGTGCGCGACCAAAAAAATACGCTGCGGAATAGCTTATCCCGAAGCCTATCGGAAGGAGGGTGATATACTTTTTCCGGCGAAATATATAGAAGATTGCGATTGCGCAAAGAACGCAAACGAGAACGAAGGGGAATGTCCTGTTGAAAAAATAACCGCTCATTCCGGAATACCATTTCAGATTAAACCTCGAGAATAATTCCGGGACAATGCCTTTGATAACGGTTTTTGCCCTGATCGAATGTGGAAGAAAATCCCCAAAATAGATCATGGAGAATATGAACCAGGGAAGCGTAACCACCAGGAATACAAGAATTCTACGCCAGGGTATTCTTTTCTCCGAGATAATTATCGCGATAAAGAGCACGCCGGCGAAGATAAGCCCATCAATGCGCGTTAGGACGAGAAGCCCTGCAAAAAGCGCGGAAGCTGTCGTTTTCCCCTTGCTGAAAAACATAAACGACATAGACATCAAAAAGATAACCAGTGATGTTTCCATCCCGTGGAGAAAGATTTCGACGACATCGATGTGAAGCCCGAAAAGAATAATTGCAGAAATACCTGCGATGGGATGTAATTTTGAGTTAATAAGCCCGCGATATGTTGCCCATAGCGCTCCAAGGCCAGCCGAATAACCGATTATCCAGCTCATTATCGGAATCGCGGATTTTCCGAAAATGAAACCGAAGGCGGCGAGGATGAGCGTGTAAAGCGGTGTCGTAGTTCCGAGAACGCGTTCGCCGACATTGAAAACAAAGCCTTTGCCGTCGATCAGATTGAATGCGTATTTGTAGGTTATCCAGGCGTCCTCGTATTGACCACGAACCTCGAGGAGAAACCATAACCATAAAAGGCCGGTTCCAACGAGGGCCACAGCCGCAATAATATTCCATTTGCGATGGTTATATTCTGTAAATGGTTGAGCGGTCATAAAAGACGAGGAGGCACTAGCCGAGAATCTCCTTCTCGTTGCACTTGCAGACCTTCTCGATCGACTCAACATAACGCCACGAACCCTTTACCTCGTTGCGAGCCGCCCTTATGACTTTTATCTCACGGATTACCTGTTCGCAAACGGGGCACACCTTGCCGCGAAGACCGGTGCCCTTTGCAATTTTATCGGAAAAAGACCTCTGTTTCTTACCCATATTATCCTCCTGATGCTATGTTTACCCTTGTTAAAATCCCTATTCCACAACTTTGTAAAATATTCCCGGATTGGCCTTCTGTCAATAAAAATAATAAATAAAATAAAATAATGCTTGACATTTGCCCTTCAAATGTATTTAATCTTCCAGATTATATTCCGGTGAAATCCGGCAAAAGTGCCGATGTAGCTCAAGGGTAGAGCAGCGGTTTTGTAAACCGCAGGTTGGGGGTTCGATTCCCCCCGTCGGCTGATAAAGTTATTTTACGCTCTTTTTCCAGTTTGGTGGGGTTCCCGAGTGGTCAAAGGGAACAGACTGTAAATCTGTCGGCAACGCCTTCGGAGGTTCGAATCCTCCCCCCACCAGATGTTGAGATTGGACGTGACGACGCGTTCTCGAACGGTCTGCGGCTAAAAAAGTTTTGATTGTGCGGGAGTAGCTCAGTTGGCTAGAGCGTCAGCCTTCCAAGCTGAATGTCGCGGGTTCGAATCCCGTTTCCCGCTTTTTGAAAAATTTCGCCCACGTAGCTCAGATGGTAGAGCACATCCTTGGTAAGGATGAGGTCACCAGTTCAAATCTGGTCGTGGGCTACGATATGGAGTTTTGTATGGATTGTCCGCGATGCAGCGGTATATTAGCGGAATCTTCTTACGAGGGGTTCCCCGTCATGAAGTGCGCGGGGTGTGGTGGTTTTTGGATTGGCGGCAAGGTTCTTTTGAGTATTATAGATAAGCGAAAAACGGAGATTCCCGAAGCCGCGTTGCGGACAGCGAATGAGTGGCGTCATCGTCAGATTCCGAAGGAAGAACTCGATAACGAGTTTAAATGCCCAGTTTGCGGGTCGAAGCTCAATCGTAGCGTCTATGGATACGATACTGGCATTGTGATCGATCGGTGTTTGAACGATTGTGGCATCTGGCTCGAAAGTGGCGAGCTTGTCGCTCTGCGGGCATTCGATGAGGTTTGGAATGAGCGGGCGAGGGAGATTTTCAGGGAAAATGGTCTTCAGAAGATATTCGACGAGGCAAAAAATGAGGAGGACCCGAAAACTGCGGTTATTCGCAGAGGATTTTTTGGAAGATCGATTATTGGTCGGCTCGCCGACATTTTTGTGGATTTTTTGAGTTGAGGAAACAATAATTAACCGATTAAGTATCTCTCATTGAAGGAGGAGATAATATGGCCAAGGAACATTTCGAGCGAACTAAGCCGCATGTCAATATCGGCACGATAGGCCATATCGACCACGGCAAGACGACGCTCACGGCGGCGATCACGATGGTTTTGAGCCGCAAGGGTTTAGCAAGTGTCGAGGAGTTCGACGACATCGACAACGCGCCGGAGGAGAAGGCTCGCGGTATAACCATCAACACAGCACATGTCGAGTATGAATCCGATAAGAGGCATTATGCTCACATCGACTGTCCGGGGCACGCCGACTATATCAAGAACATGATTACCGGTGCGGCTCAGATGGACGGCGCGGTCCTCGTTGTTAGTGCAGCGGACGGCCCTATGCCTCAAACTATGGAGCACGTGCTTCTCGCTAAACAGGTGAACGTCCCGGCGATGGTGGTCTTCATGAACAAGACCGACCTCGTGGACGATCCCGAGCTTCTCGATCTGGTCGAGCTCGAGGTCAGGGATTTGTTGTCGAAAAACGAATTCCCGGGCGACGACATCCCGATTATTCGCGGAAGCGCTCTGGCGTGTATGAACGCCGGTATGGACGACAGCAAGGCTTTCGATGCACCGGAATTCGCACCGATTCATGAACTCATCGAAGCGATTGACAACTATATTCCGACGCCGGAACGCGATGTCGATTTGCCGTTCCTTATGCCGATTGAGGATGTTTTCTCGATCACCGGTAGAGGAACCGTTGGAACGGGTAGAGTCGAACGTGGTAGGATCGAACCGGGCAAAGAGATTGCAATCGTTGGTATCAAACCGACGCGTAAGACCGTTGCCACGAGCCTGGAGATGTTCCGCAAGATTCTCGATTATGCCGAGGCCGGCGACAATGTCGGCGTGCTTTTGCGCGGAGTTGACAAGGATTCTTTGGAGCGCGGTATGGTTCTGGCGGCCCCCGGAACGATCACCCCACATACGAAGTTCAAGGCTGAGGTCTATGTGCTTAAAGCGAAGGAGGGTGGTCGTAGTAAGCCATTCTTCACGGGTTATCGTCCGCAATTCTATTTCCGCACCACCGACGTTACCGGCGAGATCAAGCTTCAGGAGGGCGTCGAGATGGTTATGCCAGGCGATAATGTTACTATGGATTGTGAGCTTATCAACCCGATTGCCATGGAAAAGGGTCTCCGTTTCGCGATTCGCGAGGGTGGCAAGACCATCGGTGCTGGCGTTGTGCACACAATATTAGAGTAGGTTCGTAGATATATGTGTCAGAATAAAACCGATATATGGATATCCCAAGCGCTAGTTTTACTCGCATGAGTAATAGGTGGTTTGGGGTTGTTTCTTGCGGTTACCGAATCGCTTGTATATTTGCTCTTTGATTTATCTGCTATTGCTCTGTTTGGCTACGCTTGCATTGGTGTTTCTAGAGCAAAAAAAATAGCGCGATAAGATACATGTCTGATAGTTCGATAGGCTACCATATACAGTAGCAGTCAGTGCTATATCGGCTTTAATAGCCGCTCAAATTGAAAATTGGATTAAGTGGATACCGATTGGTATAGCTTGTGCAGTATTTGTTGCCGAAATAGTCTATTATCATGGTTTTTGGTGCAAAGAACTTTACAAAAAAGCAAGAAGTGTCTGGTCGTGGATTTGCCCTAGATGCATTGGGAATTTGCTTGGTGTAACCATAGCTATATCATTTTTCCTACGGTTAGTTCCAATTGAAAAATGGAAGCACTTGCCAACATGGGTAAGTATAATAATGCTGTTTCTTTTTGTTCTCTTAAATACCTTTACTTTTGTTCAAGGTGCTAAGAGACGTAAAAAACAACTATTAGACAAAAAGGAAAAGTCGAGCAACGTATTGGTTTTCATCGACGGTTTATTAAATGGATTGTCGGTTTTCGTTCTGGTATTGTCACTGTTAATAATGTTTAAGTAGGCTAATTATGGCGAGAGATATAATTATACTAGCTTGTTCGGAGTGTAAGGCAAAGAATTATACTTACTCGAAGAACAAGCGTTTGCACCCAGGTAGGGTCGAATATAAAAAATTCTGCCCAAAGTGCGGTAGGCATACTTTGCATAAGGAGAGCCGCTAAACCTGGCTGATGCGCTTTCGTCGTTTCGACGGCGTATTGTGTGATATAGGCCTGTAGCTCAACTGGTAGAGTGGCGGTCTCCAAAACCGCAGGTTGGGGGTTCAAGTCCCTCCGGGCCTGTTGTAATGAATGGCGGGGATCGAATAAAACGATCTCCGCCTGTAGAATTAATAATTTTAAGTGCGGGGATAAAGGAAAAATGTTCGGTAAGCTTAAAGTATTTACTAAGGAAGCATTTCTCGAGTTCAAGAAGGTTCGTTGGCCGAACCGTCAGGAGCTTATTAATTTGACCATCGCGGTAGTAGTTTCGAGTTTGTTATTGCTTATTTTCGTCGGAACCATCGACCGTATTTTCTTTCTCCTCATGCGTTTGGTAATGGGTTAAATGCTAAAATGGTTCGTTGTTCATACGCTTTCGGGTCACGAGCAGAAGGTTAATCGTTATCTCCTGGCTGCTGCGCGCGAAAAGGGTTTAGAGGATCAGATAACGGATATCCTTATCCCGACAGAGGATATTGTCGAGATGCGTCGTGGAAAAAGGCGCACCGTTCAGCGCAAGTTTTTCCCGAGCTATATCATTATTCAGATGGAACTTACGAAGGAATCCATAGCTCTGGTGAACAGCACGCCCGGTATCACCAATTTCCTTATGGCTGGCGGTAAGCCGGTTCCCATCTCCGAGGAGGAACTCGACAGAATCAAGGCGCGCACGGATGGAATCTCGGCGAGCGAGCATAAGATCGAGATACCCTTTAATGTCGGCGATGTGGTTAAGGTTATCGATGGTCCGTTCCGCGATTTTTCCGGCGCGATCTCGGAGATCAATCCGGAACGCGGCAAGATCAAGATAATGGTCAGTATTTTTGGCAGGCTTACACCTGTCGAGGTCGATTTTTTGCAGGTAAAAGAGGACGAAAAGTAGTTTTTAGACTCATTTTGAATTCGGTATTTATTGACCGGAGAACGCGCTCTTTCGATAGCGACATTTGTTGTCCGAAATTTATAACACCACGGATTGCCTCTACCGTGGGAGGACGAAAGGAAATTTATGGCGAAAAAAGAAGTAAAAGGCATAGTTAAGCTTCATATCACGGCTGGGAAAGCTACACCTGCTCCTCCGGTCGGCCCGGCGCTGGGTCAAGCGGGAATAAATATTATGAAATTCTGCAAGGCATTCAACGCACAGACCGCGAGCATGGGCGATGCGATAATCCCCGTCGAGATAATGGTTTATGGTGATAAAAGCTATACTTTTATCACTAAGACCTCTCCGGCCAGCGACCTTCTTCGGAAGGCCGCCGGTATCCCGAAGGGATCGGGCGTGCCGAATAGGGATATCGTAGCAAACATCTCCAGGGAGAAGATCAGGGAGATCGCCGAGACGAAGATGCCCGACCTCACCGCCAACGATATCGAAGCCGCGATGAAAATTATCGCGGGAACCGCCCGGAGCATGGGCATTACGGTGGAGGGGTAAGGATTATGGCATGTCATGGGAAAAAGTATAACGCTGTTCGTGAAAAGATCGATCCTTTCAAGCGTTACGAGCTTACTGAGGCTGTAACTCTTCTCAAAGGAAGTGCGAGCGCCAATTTCGATGAATCCGTCGAGGTAGCGATTCGGCTCGGTGTCGATCCGCGCCACGCGGATCAGATGATTCGCGGGTCGTTGGTTCTGCCGAACGGCACCGGCAAAAAGGTCAAGATCGCCGTATTTGCCGAGGGCGAAGATGCGGAAGTGGCCAAGGTTGCCGGAGCGGATATCGTCGGAAGCGACGATCTCGTCGAGAAGATCAAGGAGGGTTTCCTTGATTTCGATGTGGCTATCGCGCATCCGAGGATGATGGGCAAGGTCGGTAAGCTCGGTCGCGTTCTGGGTCCGAGGGGTCTAATGCCGAATCCGAAAACCGGGACGGTGACACCGGATATTGCGAAAGCGGTCGGGGATGCGAGAGCCGGTAAGATCGAATACCGGGTCGATAAGGCAGGGAATATCCATGCTATGGTCGGTAAGGTTTCTTTTGAGACAGAGGCTCTCGTGGAAAACTGTATCGCACTGGTCGATATTCTTCAAAAAGTAAAACCCGCGTCGGTCAAGGGTGCTTATCTTATGGGGATGGGGATATCTTCGACGATGGGCCCAGGCATCAAGGTTGATCTCACGGGAATAATTAAAAAGTAAGCGCCGAAAGGAGACGAAGTGCCTAATCCGGCGAAGATAGAAGAAGTAAAGAAGCTCGAAAAGCTTTTAAGCGAAAATACAATTCAATATTTAACCGATCATACAGGGCTTACCGTGGCTCAGGTTAACGATTTGCGGAATAAGCTTACAGAGGCTGGCGCTATAATGCGCATAGCGAAGAATCGTTTCATGAAGATAGCACGGAAACAGGCCGAGCTTGTGCCAATCGACGATGTTCTTGTCGGTCCTACAAGTTGGGTCCTAGCTAATAACGATCCTGTGAAACCGGCTAAGGTGTTAAGTGATTTCAAGAAAAATATCGATAAGCCGCAGGTAAAGGGCGTTATTATCGACAACCAGATACTATCCCTTTCGCGTTTCGATGAGATTGCACAAATGCCCGAAATAAGTCAACTTCAAGCGATGTTTGTGAGCGGTATCGCCGCACCGATCTCTGGGCTGGTATTCGGTCTTTCAGGGTTGTTGCGCGGTTTTGTGATCGCTCTTTCTGCGATAGGCGAGAAGAAGCAGGCATCCTAAAAAGAGATTATCAAAAAAAAAATAGAAAAAGGAGAAAAGCATGTGCCCAGAAGATAACACCACTGAAATCAAGCTCAGCGATAACGCACAGTCCATTCTCGAAGCAGTCGAAAAGCTCACAGTTTTGGAGCTTGCCGATCTGGTAAAGGCGCTCGAGGAGAAGTTCGGCGTTTCCGCTACCGCTCCGGCAGCAGCCATGGCTGCCGCCGCTCCTGCAGACGTCGAGGAAGAGATGGAGAAGACTGCTTTCACGCCTATGCTCGTTGCGATAGGCGATCAGAAGATCAAGGTTATTAAGGAAGTTCGTGCCGCGACGGACCTGGGACTCAAAGAAGCCAAGGATTTCGTCGATGGCGACCTTCCGGCCGCGATCAAAGAGGACATCCCGGAGGATGAGGCGAAGGCTATTAAGGAAGCTCTCGAAGCAGTCGGCGCAACCATCGAGATAAAGTAACTTTTCTATAATACCCGGGGTTGTCAGGTTCGTCGCGGCGACCCCGGTAATCTCTGTCCGGTTTAAACAATAAAACTGCGGCAGATTTCCGTATTTTCGAGAAACCACAATGCGGCAATCTTGTTATATCATAAGGTATAACAAGTTGTGCGCTTGATCCATTCAGTTGCACATATTTATTTGTGGCTGAAAAAATATAAAGGCGAGGAAAAAGTGAAAGTTTACGAAGATCGGACGGATTTCACAAAGACCGAGCCCGCTGTTCCAATCCCAAATCTTTTAGCTGTTCAGATAAGCTCTTACGAGGGTTTCCTTCAGCTGGACGTCCTTCCGGAGGATCGGGAAAACAGAGGGTTGGAAGAGGTTTTCAAGAGCAATTTTCCCGTCGAAGATCTCTACGGCAAATACACACTCGAATACATAAGCTACCGGATTGGCAAGCCGAGATTCAATATCCTCGATTGCCGTATTCGCAATATGACTCATTCTGGTAGTTTGCGTGTCCGGTTGAAGCTTGTGGAATGGGAAGGCACTGGCGATTCGAGGCGAATAAAGGAGGCTCGCGAGGGTGAGGTCTATCTCGGCGAGATTCCTTTGATCACTAACTACGGAACCTTTATTATCAACGGTGCCGAGAGGGTGGTCATAAGTCAGCTTCATCGCAGCCCGGGCGTGTTTTTCGACGAAACGGTGCATCCAAACGGAAAACGTCTTTATTCAGCACGGATTATTCCATATCGCGGGAGCTGGATCGAGATCAAAATCGATATCCGGGAAGCTATCTGGGTATATTTCGATTCACGCCGCAAGGTTCCGATCACGACTCTTTTCAAGACCTTCGGTTACGATACCGAGCGCTCCATTATCGAGCTTTTCCACGACGTTAAGGTCTATAAGGTTCATTCACAGAATCGCAAATCAGTCGTCGGCAATTTCGCTGCGGACACCCTTTTCGATTTCGAGACCGGGGTTGTTCATCTTCAGGCCGGCGAAGAGATTACCGACGAAAAGTTCGACGAACTTATCGAGGCTCAGGTCGATGAGGTGCCTTTCTTTAAGCTCGAACCGAAGGAGGTTCAGACCACTATAGCCTCCTTAAAGGTCGATTCGACGACCTCTTATGAGGAAGCAGTTCGGGAGGTTTTCGGCATCATTCGTCCTGGCGATGTTTTGGATGAAGAGGGACTGCCGACCATGCTCGAGCGGTTCCTTCTAAACGAAAAGCGATACGATCTCGGCGACGTCGGCCGTTTTAAGATTAACCAGCGGCTCGGGACGAACGTTCCTCTCTCTAAACGCTCGCTCACGCGCGAGGATTTCCTCGAAATCACGAAGTATTTGATCAAACTTCGCCACGGTAAGGGTGTTCTGGATGACATAGATCATTTGGGTGTTAGAAGAGCGCGAAGTGTCGGCGAGCTTGTTGAGAATCAGATGCGTGTTGGATTGGCGAGGTTGGTTCGGACGGTGCGTGAAAGGATGCGTATTCGCGATGTCGAGACGCTCAAGCCGAGCGATCTTATCAACGCGCGAACTGTCAGCGCTGTGGTTAACAGCTTTTTCGGATCGAGTCAGCTTTCGCAATTCATGGATCAGACGAACCCATTGGCCGAGCTTACTCACAAGCGTCGTCTTTCCGCGCTCGGACCGGGCGGTTTATCGAGGGAGAGGGCCGGTTTTGAGGTTCGCGACGTCCATTATACGCACTATGGTCGGATGTGTCCTATCGAAACGCCTGAAGGTCAGAATATCGGATTGATAACGAGTCTTGCCGTTTATGGCAGGATCAATGAATACGGTTTTATCGAAACCCCTTATAGGAAAGTTATCGATCGAAGGGTTACGGACGAGATCGTTTTTCTGACGGCGGACGATGAGGATCAATATACTATAACTCAGGCAAACGCCAGAATAGACGAAAAAGGGATGTTGGCCGATGATTTTATCTTTTCGAGGGATCGGGCTAATATAATAATGTCGCCGGCCGACGATATCGATTTTATCGATGTTTCACCAACGCAGCTCGTCAGCGTTTCCGCGACACTGATACCATTTCTCGAACATAACGATGCAAACCGTGCATTGATGGGCTCCAACATGCAAAGGCAATCGGTGCCTTTGATGGTGACCGAGGCACCGATCGTCGGGACCGGCGTCGAGCGCAGGGTTGCTTTCGATTCCGGAGCGGTCGTCGTTGCGAAACGCACCGGCAAGGTGGTCTATGTCGATGCGAACAGGATAGAGATCGAGCCGAGCGAAATACCGGAGGAATTTATTTCGGTCGATGATACCGATGTATATGAGTTGACGAAATTCATTCGTTCCAATCAGAATACATCCATCAACCAGCGTCCGGTTGTAAAGAAGGGTGAAAATGTCGAGGCGGGAAATATTGTTGCCGATGGGGCGGCGACCTCAGGTGGGCATCTAGCTCTCGGGAAGAATCTGCTCGTCGCATTTATGCCGTGGCACGGATACAATTTCGAGGACGCAATTATCCTTTCGGAAAGGTGCGTTCGCGACGACATATTCACCAGTGTTCACGTAGAGGAATTCGAGCTTCAGGTTAGGGAAACAAAACGCGGCCCCGAGGAACTTACCAGAGAGCTGCCCAACGTCTCCGACGAAGCGGTTAAAAACCTCGATGAGAGGGGTATCGTTGTCTCCGGTTCCGAGGTAGAGAGCGGCGATATTCTCGTCGGACGCGTCACGCCGAAGGGAGAAACTGAGGCTTCTCCGGAGGAAAGGCTTCTTCGGGCGATCTTCGGAGACAAGGCGGGCGATGTAAAAGACGCCTCGCTTAAGGCTCCTCCGGGAATGAAGGGCGTCGTTATCGATACGATATTGCTCGAGAGAAAGAAATCGAGTAAACGCGCTCGCAACGAGGAAAAGGAACATATCCTCGAGCTTACCGACCAATATCAGGCCAAGATCGATAAGATCCATGAGCACCGGAACGAGATCATCCGCAAGATTATCATTGGCAAAAGGGCCAAGGAGCTGTTCTCACAATCTACTGGAGAACAGCTTATCGAGGCCGGGAAGAAGATATCCAAAACGGCGGCGTCAAAACTTAATATCGACGACCTGGTTCCCAATGCAAACTGGACATCCAGCGCTTCAGTCAGCAAGAAGGCGCTCAAGATATTCCGGCTTGCGAAACGGTTCATCGAGGATAAACTCGAGGAGCTTAAGATCGAGAAGGACAAGATAATCCGCGGCGACGAGTTGCCTCCCGGAGTCCTTCAGACGGTCAAGGTTCACGTCGCGATGAAGCGCAAGATATCCATCGGCGATAAGATGGCCGGAAGACACGGCAACAAGGGTATCATCTCCAAGATCGTCCCAGTCGAGGATATGCCTCATCTCAAGGACGGCACTCCAGTGGATATAATCCTAAATCCGCTGGGCGTTCCCTCGCGAATGAACATCGGACAGATTCTCGAAACACATCTTGGATGGGCTATCGATAAGCTCGGTATGCCACATGCCGAAACGCCCGTGTTCAACGGCGCTTCGATTAAGGAAATAAAGGAACTTATGGTCGAGGCGGGAATCCCCGAATCCGGCAAGGTTGATCTTTACGATGGCCGCACAGGGGAACTATTCCAGAACCCAGTTACGGTCGGTATAATCTATATGATGAAGCTCATCCACCTTGCGGACGACAAGATTCATGCACGGAGTATCGGGCCGTATTCTTTAGTGACGCAACAACCTCTCGGCGGAAAGGCCCAGTTCGGCGGCCAGCGTTTCGGCGAGATGGAGGTTTGGGCCTTAGAGGCCTACGGAGCAGCGCATACATTGCAGGAGATATTAACGTATAAATCCGACGATGTTCGGGGCAGGGCGAAGATGTATGAGGCTATCGTCAAAGGGGAGAATTCCCCGGAACCTGGTATTCCAGAGTCGTTCAATGTTCTTGTGAATGAGATGCGCGGGCTTGGAATAGATGTTCAGTTCGTCGATGAAAATCTCGATTAAGCTCGATGGCTTTTAGAATATTAATCCGAAACCGGGAGAAACAAGGTGGTCAAAAACACCGATTCCAAAGATAAAAGCGGAACGGGCTTTTCCGCCATGAAACTCATGCTTGCGAGCCCGGAGGTTATTCGCTCGTGGAGTTTCGGCGAGGTAACCAAACCCGAGACGATAAATTATCGCACCTTTAAGCCGGAGAGGGGTGGGCTTTTCTGCGAGCGGATTTTCGGTCCGGTGAAGGATTGGGAATGTTCTTGCGGAAAATACAAGGGCATTCGATATAAGGGCGTGGTATGCGATAGATGTAATATCGAGATTACGCGCGCTAGGGTTCGCCGCGAGAGGATGGGGCATATCGAACTGGCCGTGCCGGTCACACATATCTGGTATGTTCGCTCTCATCCATCCAGAATCGGAAGGCTTTTAGACCTGTCTATCACTGGACTCGAACAGGTTATTTATTTTGAATCGTTCGTCGTTATGGACCCTGGGGAAATCGATAAAACAGGTCTCTCAAAGGGTCAGCTTCTTTCCGAGGAAGAATACGAAGAGCTAAAATCCAATCATGTGGAGTTTCAAGCGGAGATGGGTGCGGCGGCTATCTTAAAGCTTCTTTCGACACTCGATATTAATGAACTGGTCAAGGAGCTTCGCGGTCGGATTCGGACCGAAACCAGCGCTCAGCGCAGAAAAACACTCCTCAAGCGACTCGAGGTATCGGAGAGTTTCCGTCATTCCGGCAATCGCCCGGAATGGATGATTATGAAGGTAATTCCAGTTATTCCGCCGGACCTTCGTCCGTTGGTGCCTCTCGAGGGCGGTCGTTTCGCGACGAGCGACCTTAACGATTTGTATCGCCGTTTGATCAACCGTAACAACAGGCTAAAGAAGCTTATCGACATCCAAGCGCCTGAGGTCATCCTCAGAAACGAGAAGAGGATGCTTCAGGAGGCTGTAGATGCTTTGATGGACAACGGTAAGCTCGGGAGCGCAGTTCGTGGGAAATCGCACAGGGCGTTGAAATCGCTCTCCGATCTTCTCAAGGGCAAGCAGGGACGCTTCCGTCAGAATCTTCTCGGCAAACGCGTCGATTATTCCGGTCGCAGCGTGATCGTTGTCGGACCCGAACTTAAACTTCACGAGTGCGGATTGCCGAAATCCATGGCGCTCGAGCTTTTCAAACCATTTATTCTTCGCAAACTCGAGGAAAAGGGATTTACGCAGACCGTGAAGAGCGCGAAGAAATTCGTCGAGCATGAGAAACCGGAGATTTGGGACCTTCTCGAGGAAATTATTAAGGATCATCCGGTTTTATTGAATCGTGCACCGACTCTTCACCGTCTCGGTATTCAGGCCTTTTATCCCAAGCTTATCGAAGGTAAGGCAATTCAGATACATCCATTGGCGTGTGCGGCATTCAACGCCGACTTCGACGGCGACCAGATGCCCGTTCATGTGCCTCTCTCTTTTGAGGCGCAGTTGGAATCGCACATATTAATGCTCGCGTCTAACAATCTGCTGCAACCCTCTCATGGGAAGCCGGTCGCGACGCCTTCGCAGGATATGGTTCTCGGTTGCTATTATCTTACTAAATACAGACCGGGCGAAGCAGGCGAAGGGATGATATTTTATTCCGGGGACGAAGTGAGTTCGGCATACGATCACGGGAAAATCGGTCTTCACGCGAGGATCGGCCTTCGAATAGCCCCTCAAGAAGAGCATCTTATGTTCAAAAATGGGGATCAAGTTAAGGGAGGCGATCTTATCGCGCGGGTTCCGAGGTTTTCGCCAGACCTTAATGTTCCATCCGATAGGCCTCCTATCGAGGTATTCGCCGGTCGAGCTGGCACTATTCACTACGATAATTTCGATAATGAACGTGGCGTTTTAAGAGCGCGTTTAACATCGTCTTCGGGCGATACCGTGCTGGCGCATCTGGAGATACACGGCATCATCATCTGGACAACGGTGGGAAGGGCGCTATTCAATATTTCGGTTCCAGAAGGCCTTCCATATTATGACGAAGTGTTGAAGAAAAAGACACTTCAGGATTTGGTGGCAAGGTGTTATAAGGAAAAGGGCCTCAAGGCAACAGCCATCTTTTTGGACGAGCTAAAGACCTTCGGATTCGAATACGCAACAATCGCTGCGGTTTCCATAGGGATCGACGATCTCGTTATTCCTAAGGAGAAACCAGGTTTGATCGAGAAGGCGCGCAAAGAGGTCTCTAAGATACAGCAATCTTGGATGAAGGGTCTTATGACCGAGAGTGAGAGGTATAACAAGATTATCGATATCTGGAACAGAACACAGGATGAGGTTACTGAGGAACTATTCAAGACGCTTCTTAAGACGGATTACGGCTTCAACCCGCTTTCGATGATGGTCGATTCACGTGCGAGAGGTAGCCAGGATCAGATTCGCCAGCTTGCCGGGATGCGCGGTCTTATGTCCAAACCACAGAAGAGGCTTACCGGTCAAGAGATCATCGAGACACCGATCTTATCGAATTTTAAAGAGGGTTTGAGCGTTCTCGAATACTTCATTTCGACACACGGACAGCGGAAAGGTCTCGCCGATACTGCACTCAAGACGGCGGAAGCGGGTTACCTTACCCGCCGGATGGTCGATGTCGCTCAGGATGTTTTCATCACCAAGGAGGATTGCGAAACGATCAGGGGGATCGAGCGAACCGCTCTCAAGGAGGGCGAGGATATAATTATCCCGTTGCACGAACGCATACAGGGGCGCGTTGTCGTAGAGGATGTCTACGATCCGATTTCCGATGAGATCATCGTTCGCAGCGGCGAAGAGATCAGCGATGAAAAGGCTATCGAGATCGAGGATCGCGGCGTGGAGTCCGTTAATATTCGATCGGTGCTGACATGCGAATCGCGTCACGGTGTTTGTGCCAAATGTTACGGAAGAGACCTCGCTTTCAATGAGTCCGTTCAGGTCGGCGAGGCCGTCGGGATTATCGCCGGCGAGTCTATTGGCGAACCAGGAACCCAGCTTACCCTCAGGACTTTCCATATCGGTGGAACCGCGAGCCGTATCTCCGAACAATCGGCGGTTAAGAATAAATTTGCCGGACGTATCCAATTCAAACACGTTCGACATATAGACCATCCGACAAATCCATTGACAAGGATCGTTCTTAATCGCACCGGAGAGATCGTCATCACAGACGATGCCGAATCGGAGCATGTTTATAAAGTTCCATATGGTGCTTCTCTTTATGTGAAGCATGGGACCTATATCGAAGTGGGAACACTGCTTTATGAATGGGAGCCTTATATTAATCCTATACTCACGCATACTTCCGGCACGGTCGAGTTCGTCGATATCGTAGAGGACAGAACCGCGAAGGAGATGGTCGATGAGAGCACGATGAGCAAGCAGGTCGTTATCATGGATTTTAAAGATAAGGCATATCATCCGCTAATTGCCATCAACGATGAGAACGGCAAAGTAATAGCGACCTATTCCATGCCGACCGATGCGCATATCCAGGTCGAAGACGGTCAGAAGATCGAAGCTGGAATGCCTATCGCAAAGCTAATGCGGTCATTCACCAAGACCAGGGATATTACCGGAGGTTTGCCCAGGGTCGCCGAGCTTTTCGAGGCCCGGAAGCCTAAGGACCCAGCGATTATCTCCGAGATCGATGGTATTATTCGTTTTTCAAAAGAAAAATTGCGTAAAACTGGAACAAAAATAGAGGTTATTGGTGTCGATAGCGCCGATAACCTTCGTGGCGATGTTATCAAGAAACTCGATGAGGACGAACCGGCCAAGATCGGAAGGAAGTATAGGGTTACTCTTTCGGGCGGCGAGGTGAAGATCGAGATCAAAAAGCGCAACAATTATAGTAAGATGGAGATCGAACCACACATCGAACCCGACGGCTCGCTGCTTTTTGAGGTTACGAATTCGCGTTACGTCAGGATATTCCCGGATGGCAAGGGTAATATCGAAACAGCACTTCATATCGGACGCGAGGTATTCGAATATACTATTCCGAGAGGAAGGCATATCCTTGTTCAGGAGAACGACAAGGTCAAGGCTGGGGATAAGCTGTGCGACGGTCCGGTTATTCCGCACGATATTCTCCGCGTTCTCGGCGACCATGCGGTGCAGGAATACCTTATCGACGAGATACAAGAAGTCTATAGACTTCAGGGCGTATCGATTAACGATAAACATATCGAGGTCATCGTCCGCCAGATGCTGCAAAAGGTGCGCGTTGACTCGCCGGGAGACACGAAGTTCCTCGAGGATGAACAGGTGGATCGCATCGAGTTCCGTGAAGAGAACAGGCGCGTTATTGCACAGGGCAGCCAACCCGCGACATTCGAGCCGCTGCTTCTCGGAATTACGCGTGCCAGCCTCACGACCGAAAGCTTTATCAGCGCGGCGAGTTTCCAGCAGACCACGAGAGTGCTCACAGAAGCGACGGTCGGAGGTAAATCGGATAATTTACATGGATTAAAGGAAAATGTTATTATCGGCCGCTTGATACCGGCTGGAACTGGTTTCAGGAAGTATCAAAATATAAAACCCAAATTTATCGGCGAAGAAATCGATGACGATGAAGCCATGAGCGAATTATTCATCGAGGCGCAGCCTGAGGATGTATTTGGATTTTAATAATTAATTATCAAAGGAGCTAAATATGCCGACGATAAACCAACTAGTTCGTCATGGACGGAAGAAGATAACCAAGAAGACGAAATCTCCCGCGCTGAAGGGTTGCCCTCAGCGCAGGGGTGTTTGCCTCAGGGTTTACACGATGACACCGAAAAAACCGAATTCCGCATTGCGTAAAATCGCCCGTGTGAGACTCACGAACGGCATCGAGGTTACGGCCTATATCCCCGGAGAGGGACATAACCTGCAGGAACACAGCATCGTGCTGATCAGAGGTGGCAGGATTAAGGACCTTCCGGGAGTCCGTTATCATGTCATCCGCGGCACGCTTGACACTACGGGTGTCGATGGACGTAAGAGTGGACGTTCTAAATACGGCACCAAGAAAAAATAGCTTTTTTCGGTGTAAAGAACAGGTTTGTTCTTAAAAAAACCGACCTTGAAATCCAATCGACGATCTGTATGATTGATGGTTTCGGTTTTGCAAGTATTTATTAGGTTATTAGTCACAATATTTAACATGAGGAGAAAAATGGATAGGCGCAAAGTTATTATTATGGGTGCCGCAGGAAGAGATTTCCATAATTTTAACACTGTTTACCGTGATAATGAGGATTACGAGGTCGTTGCATTTACGGCAACCCAAATTCCCGACATCGAAGGGCGTGTGTATCCGTCCGTTCTTGCGGGGAAGCTTTACCCGGATGGTATTCCAATCTATTCCGAGGATGATCTTCCTGAGCTTTTGGAAAAATTCGATATCGACGAGGTTGTTTTCTCGTATTCCGATGTGCCATATGAATATGTTATGGAAACAGGTTCTTGGGCAATGATCTGTGGAGCAAAGAGCTTCAAGCTTCTCGGGCCGTTACCTACGATGATCGAGTCGAAGGTTCCTGTGATCGCGGTTTGTGCCACCCGAACTGGATGCGGCAAATCTCAGACCACCCGCCGTGTAGCCGAGATTCTCACCGAGGCAGGCAAAAAGGTCGTCGTTATACGTCACCCAATGCCCTATGGCGATCTTTCAGAGCAGATTTGGCAGCGTTTCGAGACGATCGACGATCTCAAAAAGCATAAGTGCACGATCGAGGAGATGGAGGAATACGAGCCGCATATCAACCGAGGGAATATCCTTTATGCCGGAGTCGATTACGGCGAGATTCTCAAACATGCCGAGGAGGAGGCCGACGTTATCATTTGGGACGGCGGAAACAACGATATTCCTTTCTACAAACCCGACCTTTGGATCACAGTCGCCGACCCGCATCGCTCGGGCGATGAACTGACATACTATCCGAGCGTGTTAAATTTCAGTTTGGCAGATATGATTATCATTAATAAGGTCGATACCGCCGATCTCGAAGGGATTCTAGCGGTCAGGGAATCGGCTTTAGAGAACAATCCTCAAGCAATTACTGTCGAGGCTGCAAGCCCGATCACTGTTGAACATCCCGAAATGATCGAAGGCAAACGGGTTCTCGTCGTCGAGGATGGCCCGACGCTCACCCACGGCGGCATGAAATTCGGCGCTGGCGTTATCACCGCGCTTCGTTATGGGGCTGCCGAGATCATCGATCCGAGGCCTTTCGCGGTCGGAACGATAGCCGAAACTTTCGAGAAGTATCCCGATATTGGCGAGCTTCTTCCGGCTATGGGTTATAGCCCGGAGCAGATCGCAGACCTCGGAAAGACAATCGCAGCTTGCGATGCCGAACTCGTAATTATCGGCACACCGATCGACCTTCGCAGGATTGTCAAAATCGACAAACCGTGCATCAGAACTGGATACGATCTTCAGATTATCGGAAAACCAGATCTGGAAGATGTAATCGAGAAATATATCGAACTTTAAACGATTCGATCGAAGGACTATCCGTATCCGATTTGGCTTTTATTAGCTAATTCGGATACGGAGCAGCTTTTATATAATGGATTTCGACCTGTCAAAACCGATTGTAATCGCTCTTGGCGGGAACGCTATTTCAAAAGGTTCCGGCGAGACTGTCGAAGAGCAGTTTGCCCGTGCGCGCACGAGCCTTACTCCGATGGTGGAACTGGCAAAGACCGGCTATCGGTTAGCGATTACCCATGGAAACGGCCCTCAGGTCGGAAACGCGCTTCTTCGCGTGGAGCTTTCTCGAGATAAAGTAATACCGCTACCGCTTTATCTCTGCGGCTCATCGACACAGGGTGAGATCGGTTTCACTATCGTTAATACCCTGAATAATCTTTTCTCCGAATTGCATATAGAACGCCCGGTCGCGGCGATAATCTCGCAGGTCGTGGTGGATCGCGAGGACCCGGCATTTCAAGACCCCACGAAATTCGTTGGAAAATTTTACGAGGAAAAAGAGGCCAAAGAGCTTGCACGGCAGATGGGCTGGGTTATTCGGGAGGATTCCGGGCGCGGATGGCGTCGCGTGGTTCCATCGCCGTGGCCGCTCGAAATTATCGAGGTCGGAACGATATCGAGCCTTCTCGAATCCGGCGCTATCGTGGTCTGCGTCGGCGGAGGTGGAATCCCCGTTTATCGGGACGATGCCGGAAAGATGCACGGCGTGGATGCCGTGATCGATAAGGACAGGGCAAGCGTCGTTCTGGCTCTCGCTCTGGGCGCGGACGTTCTGGTGATCCTTACCGGTGTCGAGAAGGTCGCGACGGAGTATAACACGCTTTATCAGAAGAATTGGGATGTCATGAGCGTCGGCTCGGCGCGAGGTTTTTTGGAAAAAGGCGAATTTCCAAGGGGAAGCATGGGGCCGAAGATCGAAAGCGCGATATATTTTATCGAGAATGGTGGCAAAGAGGTTATAATCACCAGTATCGACAGGGTCAAAGAAGCCCTCGAAAACGACGCGGGAACCCGGATTATCGCCTGAAATAGCCCGATCTGCGGTTTTGTTTTTTTTATCGTTTGTTCATGTCGAATAGAATTTCAGTTGGCACGGCGACCGTCAGTCGAAGGACATTTCTGTGAAAACCGTTTCGCGAGAAAGTTTTATTGCCTCTATCCCGGTCGGGTTTATCGAAAACCTGCCCGGAGAGGCCGGTATCTATGTTGTCGGCGGCGCGCTTAGGGATATTATCTGCGGGATTCCATATCGTGAACTCGATCTTCTCGTAACATCCATCCCTCTCGATAGGTTGCTGAAAATCCTTCGCCGCTTTGGAAAGGCCGAAGCGGTCGGGCGAAGTTTCACGGTTATAAAATGGTCACCACGATTATCTTCGGAGACTATCGATGTTTCGGTTCCGTCGCGCAGGGATATTTCGATGCCGGACGGCGGTGCCGTCGATCCCGATATGCCAGTCGTCGAAGACCTCGCCCAACGCGATTTCACGGTCGATGCGATGGCTTTCGACCTCCGCACAAGCGAGATAATCGATCCATTCCACGCAATCGAAGATATCGAAAAGCACATCCTAAAAGCGGTTACCGATACCTCACTCGAGGCCGATCCGTTGAGATGTATCAGGGGCGCTTATATATGCGCAAAATGCGGTCTCGCGGTCGAGCCCCGGACGCTCGAACTCATTCGATCCACCGCATCCGATATTAAAAATATCGCTCCTGAGCGGATCGCCGAGGAGATAAGAAAAACACTGCTTCTGCCGAAACCTTCGGATGCGTTGCGTCTGTGGCGCGATTGGGGATTGCTCGATCATTTTATTCCAGAGCTTGCCGGTTGCGTAGGCGTCGTGCAGGAGGGTGGTTGGCACGCATACGACGTCTTCGAGCATTTGCTTCATACAGTCGATGCGTCACCCCCACAATTCGATGTGCGTCTCGCCGCGCTGTTTCACGATATAGGAAAACCTGCGAGAAGAAAATTTCTTCCGGAGAGGAATAGGGCGATTTTTTACGGACATCAAAATCTCGGCGAAAGATTGACAACAAAAATAATGTCGAGACTGCATTTTTCAAAGGAGCTTACGAATCGAGTGGCGCAGCTCGTCAGATTTCATATGTTCAGCCATGCCGAGACTGACAAGGGGATCCGGCGTTTTATCCGCAGGGTTGGTGTGGAGCTTCTCGACGATCTTTTTGAGCTTCGTTTCGCCGATATTAAGGCTCAGGGCACCGACCGCGAAGAGGAATCGGATAAGATTTACAGAAAAAAGATAATGCGCATCCTCGAAGAAAAACCTCCGCTCTCACCTACAGACCTTGCTATCGATGGCAATGACATAATGAATACTTTAGCTTTGAATGAAGGTCGTGAAGTTGGAGAGATTTTGGAAAAACTCCTCGAAATAGTTATAGATTCACCATCGAAGAACACAAAGGATATTCTTATAGAGGAACTCGAAAACATGCGTTGCGATAGAAACCGATAGCGGCATTTTGGGATTGGGTAAAAATTTTAAAAAAAATGTTTGATAAAACTATGGTCTTGTATCCACAAACTCCACAACTTTATTTAGATAAAACTATATCGTTGAAGAATCAGACGCATTACAGCCGCTTGCTGAAATACCTTGCGCGATTTGCCTATTGTATTATATTATTCGCTAATGAATAATTACTACGATGCAATCGAGCTTCTAATCGACGCCGGAACAAGGCTTTATGCCCAGTCGGTTCTTCCGGGCGGCGGAGGTAATTTATCCATAAGGACATCGAAAGGTATTCTGATTACCATATCCGGTGTATGCAAAGGGAAACTCACATCCTCCGATTTCACACTCGTCGATCCGGAAGGCAAGATTCTGAGCGGCGAAAAACCGTCGAGCGAACTGCCTATGCACACGACGATATACAGTGAAATCGAAGATGTGAATGCTATCGTCCATTGCCATGCGCCTTATACTGTTGCGCTAACCGTCGCAGGAGTGCCGTTTCGCGACGACATCTTGCCGGAGGTTCGACTTAAATTCGGGCGAATACCTACAACGGAGTTTGCCATGCCTTCGACCCCGGAATCGGCGTCGGTTTTGGAACCATTTCTGCGCAATGACTTAAAAGGCGCTATCCTGCCGCGTCACGGCATCGTAGCGATGGGGAAAGATATCGAAGAAGCGGTTATGATAGCCGAACAGATCGAATATGCAGCGAAAGTGCAGATGCTCGCTTCTATGATCGCGTTGCCGGCAAGGTTTGGAGCGGATAAATGAGAATCGCGTTGGTTCAATATGCGCCACATTTCGGCGAGGTCGAGGAGAATTTCGACCGGCTTCGCTCGATGCTCGCAAACATCGAGGCGGACGTTTTCATCTTCCCGGAGCTTTTTTCGACGGGCTATCTGTTTAAAGACAAAGATGAGCTTCGCACCTTTGCGGAGCCGTTCCCCGATGGCAAAACGCACCGATTTCTCGCGGAGATAGCTAACGATAAAGACGCTGCAGCCATGGGCGGTTTTCCAGAATCGGCGGGCGATAAAATATATAACTCGTCCGCCTTCGTCCTTCCGAACGGCGATTCGACTCTGTATCGAAAGATACATCTTTTCAGCGAAGAGAAATCGATTTTCGAACCGGGCGATTTGCCATTTAAAATTGTGGAGTTCAAGGGCGCTCGATTCGGCTCGATGATTTGTTTCGATTGGATCTTCCCGGAGTCGTATCGAACCCTCGCCATTCGCGGCGCGGATATTATTTGCCATATGTCGAACCTCGTTTTGCCATATTGCCAGATGGCATCATATGCACATGCCGTCTCTAATCGTGTATTTATAGCTGTCGCGAATAGGATTGGAGTGGAAACGCACGGCGGTAATTCACTTAAATTTACAGGGGAAAGCATCGTTTATTCGCCAAAGGGAGATGTTCTCGGCGAGCTTGGCGATTCCGACGAGGCCGTTTTGGTGGTCGATATAGCCCCCGAGTTAGCGCGCGATAAAATGGTCACTGCAACGAACGATGTTATTAAGGACAGGAGACCGGAATTCTATGAGACAGCGTGACCTAAAATTTGTTATCGCTTTGGTTTTATGGATAGCAACTGTTATCTGTTCTCAAGAAGTCGATTTGGACACGATCCCTCCGCCACCGATGTCTCCTGTTTTGGAAACTGAGACGGAAATTATCGATTTCAGCGGTCTTAATATCGCATGGGCTGGGAGTTTTCTACCCAAAACAATCTTTTTCGATCCCGCGAATGACATACTCTCGCAAGGATACGAAGGCGTGCTGTCAAAAATCGCCGCGCGGATCGTCCAGAACCCGGATATCTACTGTCGGATTCGGGGATATTATTCACATGAAATCGACGGGATCGCATCACCTTTCGAGGGCGAGGAGTTGGCATATCGCCGCGCCAACGCCGTCCGCGAGGTGCTCCTCCTCCTTCAACCACAGCTCGACCTCAAAATCGAAATCGCATCGAGCGGATACGAATTCACTGAGACATTTGCGCACGAGAACTCGGTCTTCGATCCTCGTGTCGAGATCGTGCCGACAATTTCTGGATGGAACCAGCGCGTTATAGTCGCGACGGATGTGAAACCATATTGGAGACGCGGTTTCAGGATTATTTCCAAAAAGCAATCGGACTTCCTTAGAGATATTCTCCTGCGGAACCCGGACCTCGACCTGCTTTTTTCGAGCGGCGAGCTTGGCGTTTCCGCAAAGGAAGCAATAAGCCGGATTGAGGTCGTTCCCGACCAATTCAAAAAGGATATGAAATGGAAGAATGGCCGCCAGTTCGTTGCCGTTTATGGCGGTAAGTCGAAGTCGGGAGAGATGACGATCGATCTCTGGCCCTCGTTCTGCGGCCCGGAGCCGCTAAACGGGAATCTGCTTTGGGTCGAACCGGCGGCGGCATCGCTCGATCCGATCCGGTTCAATCCTTCGGTGGATTCCGCTTCGAGTCCCTATTCTTTCCGGATCGACAGGGATATGCAAACAAGCCGCGAACCTGTCGCATGGGGAAGCTCCACCCCTCCAAAGTTGGTGAAGTTCGAGCCTCTCGAAGATGCGCCGTTGATCGTTCCATCGGATTGTGAATTTTCGCTCGTAACATGGGGCCGCGACCACAGAGTCGAGCGCTCAGAATGGATTCATATCGATGTGGATTTCGATTCGGCTTATTCGGAAATGGCCGTGATTCCAGTCGTGCCGTTTGTTTTGAATTCACTGGAACCGATATGCCATTGGGAAGGCGCGATGTCGCCTATCGTTTCGAGGATAGAATTCCTGGTAAAAAAGGGCGGCAAGCTCCATATTCAGGTGACGGGACATTCCGTCGAGGTCGAAAACGACGCGGACTCGCTCTCCATCGGCAGAGCCACCTACCTTTGGGACAGATTAGGTTATGCGCTTATAGCGGCTTTCGACAGAAACAATCTCGAAGATTTGGGCAGTTATCTTTCGAATAGGAATGTCGATATCGAGATCGGCGAGGAGGTTCACGCGGTCGGCAACGCAGCTTCGATTTTGCCCTGGGCCGCCGGTCCAATACTCGATTTGCCGCCGGAACACCTCATTCCGTGGGGCGCTGTCGCAACCATCAAATGGGAGTATCACAGTGATGAATAATTTGGCACTCGGAGTCGATATCGGTGGAACATTTACAAAGATGGCGCTCGTCGATCGCGAAGGCAATATCATTGACAGCGATCAAACTCAAACCCCGAAAAGCCCTCCCGATGTTGCATCCTCCATCCTCGTGGACGACATCGCCGAATTTGTGGAATATTCCGATCACGAGATTACATCGCTCGTAGGGATAGGGATCGGCTTTCCGGGAGCGATCCGCCGACCGGAAGGGATCGTCGAGGTTGCGCCGAATCTCAAGGCATGGAGGGGGATCGTGCTTAGGGAATTTTTCGAGAATAGATTTGGAAAGCGCGTGGCTATCGACAACGATGCAAATCTGGCGGCCCTTTCGGAGTATAGATGGGGCAATGGCAAAAACGCCGACCCACTGATTCTTTTCACCCTGGGCACTGGCATCGGAGGTGGGATAATCATCGACGGCAAGATATTTCACGGCGCATGGGGCGGCGCCGCCGAGATTGGCCATCAGACCATCGAATTTGACGGAAGGCATTGCACTTGCGGCAATCGCGGATGCCTCGAAGCATATGCGGGAGCAAAAGGCATTGTTACCCGCGCGTTCGATTTGCTTCGCGAGGACAAGGGGTCGTTGTTGTGGGAGAAAATGGGTAGCAGCTTCGATTCGCTCGACCCGGAGATAATTGGGGAGGCTGCTCGCGAAGGCGATATATCGGCTATAAAGGTTACTTCCGAGACGGCTCGTGCCCTCGGTATCGCCGCCGCAAACATGATAAATATCTTTAATCCCGAATGTATCCTTTTCGCCGGTGGAGTAACCGGATGGGGCGAGGAAATTCTTCTATCGAAAATCCGCAGGGAGGCTCGATTCCGCGCATTGAAAGCGCTTTTTTCCACATGCAGAATCGATTTTGCAAAGTTCGGCGCTCTTGCTGGCGTTATTGGCGCGGCGGCGCTCGCCTTCGAAGGAGCAGAGCGAACGAGCGAGCGAGCCTGAAACCCTTCTGTCGTGGCTCGAACGAATTCAAAAAAGATAAGTTGGCGAAGCCGTCGGTCGCCACTGACGACCATGGATGGCTAAAACTGGAAACTTGCCACGGGCGCAAAAATTTAGTATTCTGTTTATGATAATTACTTCAAAGGAGTAAATATGACCGTAAAAGTTGCGGAAAACACTCTTAAGAAATTGATAAAAGAGGCTGTTCGCGAGGTTATACGCGAGGAGGAGTTCACGTTATTCTTGTCGTGCATACCGGAGGTCTCCGACGAGGAACAGCGCGAGATAGATGAAACACACGGGGAACCGGGCGAAAAGGATGCTGTATTGTCGGTGGAAATAGAAGTATGAACTGGCGAATAGAGTTTTCAAATAAGGCCGAGAAATTCGCCCGCAATCACAATTTGCTCGATAAGGTTCAGGATTTGATAATTCGATTTCTCAAAACGCGCGAGGGGCATCCGGGAGCACCGGATTACAAATTTTTAAAGGGCAAGTGGAAAGGCTATTACCGAATACGGCTTTCCGATGTCAGGATATTATTCAAACTGGACAGAGAAAACCGCATAGTATATATAGAAGCGATTGACCGCCGGGATAAAGTATACCGCAAATAGCGTGGCCGGTGACCGAAGGAAGCCCTACGGGACGGCGAGATAAAACTAAAACGCGACCAATACCACTCACAAGAAGCCCGTAGGGGAGGACAAACTCCATGAGACGGCTCGCGTCCTCGGTATCGCCGCCGCGAATATGATAAATATCTTTAATCCCGAATGTATCCTTTTCGCCGGTGGAGTAACCGGATGGGGCGAGGAAATTCTTCTATCGAAAATCCGCAGGGAGGCTCGATTCCGCGCATTGAAAGCGCTTTTTTCCACATGCAGAATCGATTTTGCAAAGTTCGGCGCTCTTGCTGGCGTTATTGGCGCGGCGGCGCTCGCCTTCGAAGGGGCAGAGCGAACGAGCGAGCGAGCCTGAAACCGCGAGGAATTTAAACCGCAACAAACGACATGAGTGGCTCGCCATCTGGTTAACCACCGGCAAACCCCAACGGATTGAAAACGATAATATTCCCGCACGGTCGACCCGGCCGGTCGCCCGTCGTTCAAACAATGCCCGACGCGGCAATCTTTTCGTTTCCGTGTTTATCCCACGCTTTTTTCTTGTGGAAATGTTATTCTCTTCAATGTTAATTGCTCTTTACAGCCTGTTCCGACGCGACTTCGGGGTGGTTCGACTCGTCGATGCGGTGGATTGTTGACGATTTTTGCCGGGGTTGTTGCTTCCCGGCGATAATCTTTCGCTCCCCCGGGGTGGTCTTTAGCTCCCCGGCCTCGATTGCAAGTTGCAATTGCATAGAGGGAGCCTACAATCGACCGGAGGGAGCTTGCAATTGGGTAGAGGGACGGCGCAATTGACCTGAGGGAGCTAACAATCTGGTAGAGGGACGGCGCAATTGACCGGAGGGAGCTTGCAATCGGGTAGAGGTAGGACGTAATCGACCGGAGTGAGTTTGCAATCTGGTAGAGGGAGCCTACAATCGACCGGAGGGAGCAGGATAACGGCCCGCAGAGCAA
>CAYNTG010000015.1:34912-40160 GCA_964400105.1 uncultured bacterium | reverse complement strand
CATTCAAGCTCGGTCGTCGGGTCGGCCTCGCTTGTCGCCGCTGGCGACCAAAAATCGTGACAGCGCGGCGGAAGGGGGAAAATCGCGGAAGACGGACGTAGGGGCATGGCACCGACATGCCCGTCACAGGTAAATTCGTAGGGGCAATTCATGAATTGCCCTTACGGAGGGGGGGGCGGAAACGCGCCCCTCATTTTGTGCGGGGGGGTCGGCAGCACCGACAGGCGACTTGCTCAACCACGCGAAGCGCGGGGATTTGGTCGGTAATGCCGATCTGCTAAACATACTACGGCGCTTGGATCGATGATGGCCATTCCGGCTCCGGTTCCTCGCCGCTGGACATGTTGAAATAATAATGAATTCCGCCCTGAACCATTATCGAGGCTCGTTCGTTATCGCGATAGTAAAGGATCGATTCGACGGTGACGGATATTCGCTCGAACACAAGCGCCTCGAAACCAAAACCTAAACCCGTCGTCCATATCTTGTCGATATCATATTCCGTTTCGTAATCCCAGTCATCTACATCAAATTCATACCAATAATAATATTCCGAACGATAATATTCGTAGCTTATGCCGGTGGAAAGATAGAATGAAGTATTTTCATTCCGCGAAATGTGATATTGGAATTCGACTCCCGGCATCGCCCAGCGGTCGCCGTAATCGACATCCGAGTAATAGCCAAAGGTCGCTTGAACGGCGTATTTGCTATTATAGACCAGCTTGTATGACATCCCGACTCCGGAATAATGCCCGGCGGCAAAGCCCAATCCCTGAAGGAATTTGGGCTGATCCGGGTCGTTTAATCCAGCGCCCGAAGCGGTTACCGCTAACAAAAAAATGCAACTCGACGCCAGTATTATCGATAGTTTAGACATAGCTCACCTTTCTAATAACGAATTTTCAAATAATATACGGATTTCACTATCTTTTCAAAAGTGTATTTTAATTCAGTCACGGTTTGGCATCTAAAATGTTCGTCATTTTGATATAGGTTTTTGAAGAAGTTTGAAAACTTGAAAGTGAGAAATTTAAAACTATACTTTAAAGTAGTCAACGAAGAAAATTAAGGAGAATTATGAAAAAAGTTATGTTCACACTGTTTGCTATGGTTTTATTATCGGGATTACTTTTGGCCCAAACCGAAATATCGCCGACATTGGATACCGAACCGGCAATTCAAACCGCCGAGAGGACTTCTTCGGACGAAGAGGCTCTGCTGCAAGCCGAACAAATGATTCGAGAAGCGCTTGCTTCTGAAACTGTAATCAAAGAAACTCCGGCGCACAATAACCCAAAAACGGCTACCGAAAGCGAAAGCCTCCATGACCGCACAGCCACTGAATCCGGAGAGCACGATTGCACCGCTAAAACCGAGGGCGAAGGACAGCATAAATACCATCATGGATGGAGCAAAGGCGAGAAAACGGGTTGGAACGGCGCCGACACTCCTCCCGGACTTCAGAAGAAAGACTCCGATTCGGGCAGCGGAAATTCAAAAGCCGCAAGCGGAAGCGGCGGTTCGTCGAAGAAATCCTCCGGCTCCAAGGGCGGTGGCCATTCGTCGAAATAGGAGTTCTTAGAACTCTATCGCAACGCCGACGCTGATCGTCAGCATGTCTGTGCGCGACTCGGAGATATCGTAGATGACATTGCCGTGGCCATCATTCGAAATCGAGCCTTCCTTAAGATATTCGGCATTGCCGCCGCGCACGTAAATCGCCTTGAGGTCGATATAAACGGCGTCCGGCGAATCGCTTATATCGCGCTCATTTTTGCTAGACGGTTCGTGCCACACCTCGATCAAAAAACCGCCGCCTGCACCATAGCAGAACGTTATATCGTCGATATTTGTGGAGCTTGCTATCTCCTCGTCGGAACCGATATCCTCGATACGCGTATCCGTCCATAGATAGTTAAAACCGGCGCGCCCCTCGATATATGGTTTTATTATTGGGAGCGGCGCATAAATTCGAGGCATCAATTGAAAAAACATAAAGTTATTGCTGGTGGTAACCTCGACGAAAACATCGGGTATCGTTGTGGAAAAAGGCTCGTTGCGCTTTTCCGAGCCGTAGGACATGAAACCGAGCGCGCCACCGAGCGCAAAATATGGCGTGGCCTTTGCGGCGACGTCCAATGACACTCCGAATCCCAGGCGGTCGATGTTATCTCTATATTCGCTTTGTGGAACCCCAAATGCCAACCCGATTCCACCAACACCTGACACCGCAAAGGCGGCGGAGCTCAGTGCAAATACCAAAAACATAATCTTTTTCATATTGCTCTCCTCAAAAAAGGTATTCCTTGCGACAAAGTATTTTTAAATCCCTTATCTGTCAATGGATAAAGAATAAATTTAGAATCAAAAATGAAGATAAATATTTTCATAAATAGGATTATATCTTCTTGACAATGAAATATTTCGTCCTATATTGCAAAATCTGAATTAATCGGGGCAAGAACCGATAAGGGAGTGTTATTGCTAAAAAAGGGAAAATTTAGAATCGCCATCGATGGTCCTGCTGGTTCCGGGAAATCGACGATCGCGCGAATGCTGGCTGATCGACTCGATTATGTATATCTCGACACCGGCGCGATGTATCGCGCGTTGACTTTCGTCGCCATAGCAGAGGGGATCGACCCTTCAAACGGCGACGCATTGACCAAAAAGCTTCACACTCTCGATATTCGGACTATGCCGAATCGAACATATATCGGCGAGCGCGATGTATCCAAAGAGATTCGAACGCCGGCCGTCGATACGCTTGTTTCACAGGTTTGCGCACATCCTTCCGTCAGGCAGGAGATGGTTCGCCGTCAGCGCGAAATCGCCGGCGAGGGTGGAGTCGTTATGGAGGGGCGCGATATCGGAACGGTGGTGCTGCCAAATGCTGAATGTAAGATATTCATCACGGCAAGCGCTGCGATAAGGGCGCAACGCCGGGCGGCACAGCTCGAAAGTGCATCGATAGACTACGATATCGAGGAGCTCGAAAGAGATATCGTGGCGAGGGACACGAAAGATTCTACACGCGACGACAGCCCGCTTTGCCGTGCGGAAGACGCTGTGAATATAGATAATTCGGACGAGACGATCGAGGAATCCGTTCAACGTATCGAGTCGATTATAAACAAGGTAATAAATAATCTATCAGTAGATGTGTAAATCATTAACCCAATCTCACAAGGAGAATTTCGATGAACCAAGAAATTCCAGAGGAGCTCAACAATCAGGCCCAAACGGGCAGCGCTCCTGAACCCCAACCGGTCGCCGAAGATGCTGAAGTTGAAAAAATTGATGGAGAAGGGACTGTGACCGAACCGGAAATCGTTACGGAAACCCAACCATCGAGTGAAGAGGAAATTGCGCACGAGGAAATCCATGAAGACGAGGTGATATTGGAAGAGGAACCCACGGCCACGGAAGAGGCCGAAGAGGAGTCTATCCACGACGAGGAAGCAGCGCAAGAAATCCCGACCGACGAGACGGTTCCCGAAACGGAACCATTCGTGGCGATTCCACCGGCAAAAATCGAGGTTCTTTTCTCCGAGGGCGACATCCCCGAGGACGACGACATCTCCGAGGATTACACCCACGAGGAACGCCGCGCAATGCTCGAACGCATGGAAGATACCATGACTACACTCAGACCGCATGAGGTTATCGAGGGCAAGGTTCTGCGAATTACTCCCGATGAGGTTATTGTCGATATTGGATTCAAATCAGAAGGGCTGGTTCCAAGGTCCGAGTTCAGCGAAGAGGTCAAAACCGGCGACACCATCTCGGTTTTCATCGAGCAGCTCGAGGACGATGACGGCCAGGTGGTTATCTCCAAGAAAAAAGCCGATTTCATTAAGGTATGGAAGAAAATCCGCGAGGCTTATGAATCCGGCGAGCTTGTTACCGGCATTATCAAGAGACGCATCAAGGGCGGAATGGTTGTGGACATCATGGAAGTGGACGCATTTTTGCCCGGAAGCCAGATCGCACTTCGCCAGGTCCCCGATTTCGACGCACTGATCGGCAAAGAAATGAGTTTCCGCGTTATCAAGCTAAACAAGATCCGCAGAAACATCGTCGTTAGCAGGCGCGTTATCCTCGAAGAAGAGCGCGATTCCAAGCGACAAGAACTGCTCGCTTTGATCGAAGAGAATCAGATTCGACGCGGTGTCGTGAAAAATATTACCGATTTCGGCGTCTTCATCGATCTCGGTGGTCTGGACGGCCTTCTTCACATAACGGATATGTCCTGGTCGAGGATCAAGCACCCAACCGAGATTCTTCAGATCGGCGACGAGGTCGATGTCAAAATCCTAAAATTCGACGATAAAAAGCAGCGCATAAGCCTCGGTTTGAAACAGCTCACTCCATCCCCGTGGGACTTCGTAGAAGAGAAGTATCCCGATAGTTCTCGAATTCGCGGAAAGGTTGTCAATATAACCAAATACGGCGCATTCGTGGAACTCGAAGAGGGCATCGAGGGATTGGTTCATATCTCAGAAATGTCGTGGACGAAACACATCAACCACCCATCGGAGGTGCTCGCTCTCAACGACGAGATCGACGTGATCGTTCTTTCCGTCGATAAAGAGAATCAGAAAATCTCGCTCGGAGTCAAACAACTCGAACCGGATCCATGGACGATACTTTCCGCAAAGTATCCACCCGGCACAAAGATCGAGGGAATCGTTAGAAACCTCACCAGCTTCGGCGCTTTTGTCGAAATCGAGGAGGGAATCGACGGGCTGGTCCATATATCGGATATGTCGTGGACGAAGCGCATCATGCATCCATCCGAGCTTACACATAAAGGGGACGAGGTCGAACTCGTCGTCCTGAACATCGATCCGGACAACAGGCGCGTCAGTCTCGGGCTTAAGCAGCTCGAGAGGGACCCATGGCCAGACCTCTCCGGAAGATATTCCGTCAGTCGCGAGACCGAGGGTCGAATAGTCCGTATGAACGACCGCGGCGTTACGGTGAAGCTCCCAGACGATGTCGAGGGTTTTGTGCCCGTTACCCAGTTGGGCAAAGAGGTCAACCGACCGCAGGATGCATTCGCCGAAGGTGACCTGCTGCCTCTCAAGGTTATCGAGTTTGACAAAAACGAGCACAGGATAGTGCTCAGCGTCAATGCTTTCTTCGATACGAAGGAAAATGAAGACCACGAACTCTATGTCGGCGCTCACCCAACGAAGATGATTTCCGTCGGCGACGTGCTCGGCGAGGCCTTGGTGGCGGC
>CAYNTG010000015.1:28413-34812 GCA_964400105.1 uncultured bacterium | reverse complement strand
CGAGGAACCGGCTGTCGAGGAAGTGGTCGAAGCTATCGAGGAAACGGCGGTGGAAGAAGTGATCGAAGAGCCAGAAGTCGTCGAGGAACCGGCAGCGCAGGTGGAAGCGGCGGAAGAAGAGGCAAAAACGGAATCGGCTTCGGAAGACGTCGAAGAAAAACAAGAATAATAACATAAACGAATTATCAATAGAATGCGTATTTCGGCATTCATATATAGGGCAATCGGGAATATCTCGCTTGGGATATTTCTGATTGCTCTTGCCATTTTTGCAAGGCCATCGTTGGCCGACGGAAAGCTAATTGCCGATCTTCAGGTTTCATGGCAACAGGCTTCGTTCGACGGCAGCGATCTTGGTGTCGGAATAGGATGCCGAATATTGCCGAACGAAAATGGGCCTTCGGCGTTTATCTGCCGCCTTGGATATTCATATCTCGAATCCGTGGATTTCGAGGCACAGGGATATTTGCGACCGGAGCTTGGATATCGATTTTCGCACGGAATCTCGAAAAGGTCCTCGATCTTTGCCGAAGCTGCGATAGGATATTCTTTCGGAATCGACACGGCGAGTTACGAGGGAACGTGTGCATTTCTCGGCGCGGGATTCGAATGGGTGCCGGTGCCGATTTTCAGCTTATCCGCATTCGTTCGGGCGTCTCCAATTGAAATTCCATTCGGAAGCGATAATGGATATTCATCCTACGGCGGTGGAATCGGTTTCGCATATCACTTCGGATTCAGGGACAGCGATAGAGATTGGGTTCCGAACGACGCGGATAACTGCCACGATACACCGCGCGGCGCTCGTGTCGATGAGATGGGATGTGCCACGGATCACGACGGCGACGGAGTTTTCGACGGTCTCGACAGGTGCCACGGAACGCCGTTCACCGCGATGGTCGATTCGCTCGGTTGTCCTCTCGATTCGGATGGCGACGGCGTCTTCGACGGCGTCGATCGCTGCGACGACACACCGAACGATATTGCCGTCGATAGCGCAGGTTGCCCCAGAGATTCCGACGGCGACGGAGTTATAGATTACATAGACACCTGCTCGAACACCACCAATGGAGCGAGCGTCGATGAATTTGGATGCCCGATGGACAGCGACGAGGATGGTGTATTCGACGGCATCGACCTGTGTCCTCAAACGCCGAGCGGTTTCGTCGTGAATTCTCTCGGATGCCCTTTTGTGGCTCCTGTCGAATCGGAGGAGATTCGGGATGCTTATGAGAGCGGTCTTAATCTCAAGGCATCCGCAATGCAGAAACTCGACAATATCGCCGAAAGGCTCAGGGCATATCCGTTCCGCATAGTGGAAATCGGCGTCTATACCGATGGCGAGGGAAGCGCGACATATAACGTGAATCGCGGATATCGAGTTGCGGAGAAGGTGCGCGACGTCCTCGCGGCGCGCGGAGTGGATCGTGAACAGCTGAAACTGAAGGGATACGGAGAAATCGATCCCGTATCGTCCAATGCCACGGCGGATGGAAAAAAGCAGAACCGTAGGATCGTCTTTAGATACCTCGAAGACAGGTAATCGATTCGGCGGCGAGAGATATATTTTGAAAATGGATTAATTTTAGGTTATCTTAGGTTACACATATACCATTGGAGGAAACATGAAAAAATTGGTTTTGATAACGATGCTCCTTGCGATCTTGGTGGCAACCTCTTTTGCGGAAGAGGTTTTATATAAATTTTCCGCCGGCCCAGCAGGAGGGCTTTTCAAAACAGGTGGAACTTACGACTATTGGGCGCTCGGCCAGACTTACGGCGGAATAGTCAAGTTCGGAATCACCAAAGAGTTCGAGGTCGGCATTCAAGGGAGCTATGCATATACATACCCCTCCGAAAAAATAGATTTCTTCCCGTTCGTGCTTCGAAATGCCGACGGCGAAGTCCTTCCATATACGGAATTCCACCCGATCGGCAACTCCTTTAAAATGCGGGCAGATACGCTTTATCCAGATGGATGGAGACCGACGACTTACGAGCGAGCTCGAATGAGCATGGATCGAAACGAGGACCTTCCGTTCAAGCTGGTCTTCATACCTATCGAGCTTCTCGTTCAATGGAGAAGCTTTACCAATACGATCTTCAATCCCTATGTTCAGATCGGCGGCGGTCTTTTTATGTGGAAGGTTGTGGATGACGAGAACGGCGATATTATGGAGGTCGCGGATAATCGGGACGCCGTATTGGATTTGATACTTATCGGAAGTCAGCCCCCCCCCGCCGACACTAACTGGGTGGATTATAAGGGACGTCATTTTCAGGCTATGCTGGGTTTAGGTTTCGAGATCTTTCCGGTCGAGCAGGTCGGCATAGACATCGGGGTGCGCGGATATTATCCTTTTGCCGACGATCAGGCGACCTTCTTGCTGGATACGCTCGTCGGCTATATCGAACTCTCCGCGAGGCTGAATTTTTATTACGGCGGCGTCCGCGACAGCGATAAAGACGGTGTCAGCAACAAAGACGATCAATGTCCGCATTCACCGTTCGGGGCTGCTGTCGATGAATTCGGCTGCCCGGTCGATTCGGACGGAGACGACGTCTTCGACGGCCTCGATATGTGCCCGAACACACCGGTAGATGCGATAGTCGATGCTGCTGGCTGCCCATCCGACAACGACAACGACGGCGTCTATGACGGCATCGATAAATGCATGGACACACCATCGGGAGCAAAGGTCGATGAGGCCGGTTGTCCGGTGGATTCCGATGAGGACGGCGTCCCGGATCATTCCGATAATTGCCCGAATACCCCTAACGGAGCCTTGGTCGATCAAAAGGGCTGCCCGATGGACGGCGACGGCGACGGCGCCTACGATGGAATCGATAAATGTCCGGCCACTCCGCTTGGAACTCAGGTGAACCAGTTCGGTTGTCCGCAGACGAAGGGTGATTCGGACGGCGACGGCGTCACCGACGATATGGATCGATGCCCGGACACCCCACGCGGCGCTCGCGTCGATGAGGAGGGATGTCCGATAGATTCCGACAGGGATCAGGTTTCCGACTATAAAGATAAGTGCCCGAAGACCCCGGATGGCTGCATCGTCGATGAGCATGGATGCCCAGTCGATGGCGACAGCGACGGCGTTTGCGATGGCGTCGATCAATGCCCGAATACACCCGACGGTGTCGAGGTCAAGGCCGACGGCTGCCCGAAGGCGAAGAAGCTCAAGAAGGGCGAGTCGATCCGTGTCAAGGTCTATTTCGAGACCGCGAAATGGGACATCACGCCACAGGGCGCTCGCGACCTTCAGGAGGCATATCGTATTCTAAAGGCATATCCAAAGATGATGGTCCTGGTCGAGGGTCACACGGACTCGAAGGGCACCGACGAATACAACCGCGAGCTGTCGATCAAGCGTGCAAAGAGCATAAAGACCTGGCTCGTTACGCAGGGCGTCGCATCGGATCGCCTCGAAACGATCGGTTTCGGCGAAACCAGACCGGTCGATACGAACGAAACATCGGATGGTCGCGCGAATAACCGGCGCATCGAATTCAGATGCACGGAGGGCTGCGCCGAAGAGGTCGAAGTCGAATAGATGAATTTCGTCTATAAAATAATAGTTCTCATAACGATCGGGGGGCTGGCTTTTGCCGCCCCCCTTTCCGGAGACTCACTTTCCGCCGATTCTTCACAAAATGAGAACATTCTGACGGAAAGACCGGAATTGCTTCGCCCAATCGCTCCGGTGGAAAAACAAATCGTGCCGTGGAGGGTAGGCGCCTATTGCGGTTTGGCAACCGGGATCTTCGGTTTTGCATATTCGCGAATGGACGACTGGTGGGGAGACGCCCACGTTCCTTTTCATATAAAACACGACGACTGGAGCGGCGACAATCTCGCGCAGACGGACGAGGTTAGTCACTGCCTCGTGTCGTATAAAATCGCTCAGGTTGCAACGGATCTGGCCAAGTGGTCCGGTTTTCGAGACGGCACATCGAGGATTATCGGCGGGTGCCTCGCCGGCGGCATCATAACATTCGTCGAATACCCGGTCGATGCCCATAATCCATATCAGGGTTTCGGTTACACGGATATGATCGCGAACGCTATCGGGATCGGTCTCGCCCTTTCGAGGGATCGTTGGCCGGAATATCTGGAGCGTGTGGATTTGCGGATCTCGATAAAATCCACGGACGGAATCTCCAACGAGATCATTGCAAAGAATATGGCACAGAACGATAATTATACATATTGGCTCGTCGTCAATCCGGTCGAGGATTTTCCCGTCCACGCAGCGCTTGGATACTCCGCCAATCACGACTCACCGGATCATATCGTCGATAGGGAGATATATCTTGGATTTGGAACCAGCATCGCCGAACTGGCCGGTCTCATCGATAAAGATTGGAAACGAAAACTCGATCTGTTTAATGTTTATGAGTTATCGTTCTCATTCCGGGTGGATTAAATTTCTCGTTTTTGACAGTTTCATTAATATTTTAGTTTAAGATATTATGCTAACTGAAAGATATTAGTTGAATTAGACGTATAACTAAATATACTTTTATTAATTATGTCTGAAGATAAATTGGAAAAAGTGTTTATCAAGACACTCGGTTGTCCTAAAAATGATGTCGATTCCGATATCATGGTAAGGCATCTTGTCGAGTCCGGCTGGACGATCGTCGATAAGCTTATGGAAGCCGATGTCGCTATAGTCAACACCTGCGGCTTCATCGAGGAGGCCAAGGCCGAAAGTATCGAGGCGATCTGGGATATTGTCCGTGTCAAGAAAAGTGGAAAGATCGATTCGATAATAGTTACCGGGTGCCTTGCGGAGCGATACGGCAGCGTTTTAGTGGAGGAAATCCCGGAGCTGGACGCCGTTTTTGGAAATCGCGATCCGAGGGAAATCGACAGTGTCATCGTCGAGGCTCGAACCTGCCCAAACAAACCATACCACAGCGTTCCGCAGAAATTCGTCGGCGATTGGTATGAGAAACCAACCGATATATCGCATCCGGCGTGGTCATATCTCAAGATCACCGAGGGGTGCGACAATCGATGCAGTTATTGCGCGATTCCCTCGATTCGAGGATCGCTTCGCAGCGCGCCGCTGGATTCGATAGTAAAACAGGCCGAACATTTCGTCCGAGCCGGGGCAAAGGAGATCGTCCTTATCGGTCAGGAGACGACGGCTTACGGCCTCGATACCGGACAGAACCTCTTTCCGAAGATGCTTCGGAGAATCTCCGAGATCGACGGCGATTTCGGAATCCGTGTGCTGTATTCGCATCCGAGGCATCTGAACACCGAGAACATCCGGGCCATCGTCGAGACACCGAAGCTCCTCCCCTATCTCGATATGCCGATTCAACATATCTCCGATTCGATGCTTTCTAGCATGAACCGCCATATCACCGGCAGACAGATTCGCGAAACTGTCGGCATCCTTCGGGAGCAACGCCCCGATATCGCCCTGCGAACGAGTGTTATCGTGGGTTTCCCCGGCGAGACCGACGACGATTTCGACGAACTGGCCACCTTTCTCGAAGAAGGGCATTTCATCCACGGCGGGGTTTTCGCATATTCCATCGAGGATGGCACACCCGCTGCTTCTTTTGATAATCAGGTTCCGTCCGATCTGGCTCAAGAGCGTAAATTATTGATCGAGATGATATTCGACGGAATAAGACACACGGCCAACAAATCCATCGAGGACAAGATATTGCCGGTTCTCGTCGAGCGCGAGGGTTCGAGGCGTGGAATAATGTGGGGTCGAACCATTTACGACGCACCGGAGATCGACCGCATGGTCAGATTTCGCGGAGAGGCAAATATTGCGGAAATCGTCGATGTCAGAATCCTCAAAGGCACTGGATATCATCTTTTGGGGGTTCGGGAATGAAGAAGAAAGAAATATATGTGCTTTTATTGGTGGTTATCGTCCCGGCCGTCTTCGCGACCACGAACTACAACGCTATTTACAGCGAGGCATATGACCTTTTGCAGGTCGGCAAGACCGCCGAGGCGCGCGTGAAATTCGAGATTGTGCTCGAAGCCCCCGAGGAGAGCGGGCTTCTCGACAACGCCGAATACTGGATAGCGAACAGCTATCTCGACGACAGGATGTTCGACAAGGCCCAGGAGCATTACCGACGTGCACAGAACCTCCCGGACGGCAACAAACACGCTGCGGCACAGTTCGAGCTTGCCAAGGCTAAGGCAATGGCCGGTGACAAGATAGGCGCGGAGATGGAATATTATAAGGTCCTTTCGCTCTATCCCGATGCCGATTTATCGGCGCGCGCGCTCGCCAGAATCGACTCGCTTGGCAATCCCATAGAGAAGATTGTCGGCCCCGCCACAACGAAACCCAGCGCAGCCGTCGGTGTTGGAAGTCCGCCGAAAACCGTGGGTGCCGAGCC
>CAYNTG010000015.1:24319-28313 GCA_964400105.1 uncultured bacterium | reverse complement strand
AACCCAGCGCAGCCGTCGGTGTTGGAAGTCCGCCGAAAACCGTGGGTGCCGAGCCAACTCCTACTCCACCCCCATCCACGCCTGAAGTGCAACAGCCTGAAACCGAAAAGCATTCTACCGAGCCTGCGAAACCCGGCCTTACGCCCGATACCGACAAACCAGCGCCTCAAGATACGGAAGAAAAGCCGCAACTAAAGCCGGAACAGATTCGACCCGATGAGGCGGAAACCCAGACCCCGAAGAAGGTCGTCGAGGTTAAGCCTAAACCGGACGATCAACAGAAACCAGCTCCCGGAACTGAAGTAACAACCCCGGAGACCCAACAACAAACATCGACCGAACCAACACCAAAACCTTCACCCGCCGAAATTAAACCGGTAGAAACGAAACCGCAATCGGCGGATTCGACAGGAAGAAAACCGGACGGAATAACGAGTGTCGGTTATCGAGAAAAACCGGAGATAACCGAGCCGGTCGCAGGGGTAGGAGATTCAGGGGATTGGACGCAACCCGATCCATCGGAGAGAGAGGATGGAATCACAACCCTTCCGCTCTCGGGCGACCCGAGACAACTTATACGACCTGAAGACAAAAGAGGATTTTGATGCGTAATTTTGCTGTTCTAATTTTTCTTTTAACGATTTTAATCGGCTGTGCAAACGAATCCGCCGTCAAACTCCAGGCCGGCGCATCGAAGGCGGATATCATATTCACGCGAGGGAAGGAATATTTCGATTCGGGAAAATGGCGCAAGGCAATCGACGTCCTTTCGGAGTATGTCTATTCCTATCCATACCATGATGATATAGCCGGGGGAACATTCATGCTTGCGGAGAGCTATTTCAAAAGCGAGCAGTTCGATCTTGCCGCCGGAGAATACCGGCGCATCGCGCAGCGTTTCGAGGACAGCGAATTCGCCGAGAGGGCGGAGATAATGATCGGCGAGTCTTTTCTGGCCGCGTCGCCGCGAACCGATCTCGAACAGAGGAAGACGGAAACGGCGCTCGAATATTTTCGAGATTTTATAACCTATCATCCCACATCGGAGTTCATCGATCAAGCCGAGGACGGAATAAATCGATGCCGCGAGAAATTGGCAAAAAAGGAATTCGATACCGCAAAGATATATTTCAAGCTCAAGCAGCCGGAGTCCGTTGTGCTTTACGCCGACCTCATCGCCGAGGAATATAACGGCACGAGCTTTGTTCCCGAAGCCATGCTTTTGAAGGGGCGAGCATATTCCGAGATGCTCGAACTGGTGGATTCTGCGGTAAAAGTCTTCGAGGAGATTATTCGGGACTATCCCAACACGGAGACCGCCGAAGAAGCCGCCGAATTACTTCATAAAATAGGAGAATAGGGTGTCTCGCCGGGGGATTTTCGGCGGGACGTTCGACCCACCCCATTTCGGGCACATCTCGCTGGCGGAGAATATCGCCGATGCTCTCGATCTGGATGTCGTCGTTTGGGTTCCCGCAAAAAATCCTCCACATAAGCCAGACATCGAATCCATTACTCCGGTAGCGCATCGGCTCGTTATGGTAAAACTCATCGTGGAGATGAATCCTATATTCGAGGTCTCCGAGATCGAAATCGATCCGGCGCAGCCGCCCTGGACGGTGTTTCTCCTCGAACATTTTAAACGAGAATTTCCGAACGATGAATTATTTCTTTTGATCGGCGGCGACTCGCTTGCGGATTTCACTACATGGCGGAATTATCGAAAGCTCTGGAAGATGGCCGAAATCTGCGTTGCGCTTCGCCCCGGATGGGACGTCTCGAATGTGGATGCAGAGGTCCTCGACCATGTGAAAATTATCGATTGTCCGTTGGTCGATATCAGCGCGACGGAGATACGCAATCGGGTGTCACGCGGCGAATCTATCGATGGGCTTGTTCCGCAGGCGATCGAGGATTATATTATAAGGAATCGGCTATATCGAAGCGATTTTTGAGTATCATATTTTGAAAGCGAACTATTTCGAGGAGAAAAAATGGAAACGATGATGAAAACTCTCTCCAATTTGATCGAGGTTGCACGTGGCGAAAGGCCCGCCGACCTCGTTCTTCGCGGCGCTAAAGTAGTAAATACGCTTTCCGGCGAGATATTATCGGCGGACGTAGCGATATTCGGCGATAAAATCGCCGGAATCGGCGATTACGAGGGTATCAAAACCGTCGATCTTGACGGCGGATATTTGTGCCCGGGGCTGATAGACGCGCACTGCCATATCGAATCGAGCATGGTCACGCCACGCCACTACGCAGCCGGTGTTCTGCCGCTCGGCACGACTGCGGTCTTCGCCGACCCACACGAGATCGCGAATGTCATGGGGATCGAGGGCGTTAAATTGATGATCGAGCTTTCTTCCGGGAGGCTTCCGCTCTCGGTCAATTTCATGGTGCCGTCGTGCGTTCCGGCGACGGATATGGAGACATCCGGCGCGTGCCTCGATGCCGCAGACATCGTTTCTCTTTATAAGGAAAATCGCGTCGTCGGCCTCGCAGAGATGATGAACTATCCGGGCGTGCTTTTCCGCGTGCCGGAGGTTCTGCAAAAGCTTATCGTATCCAGCGGACGCGTGATCGACGGCCATGCACCGGCGCTTTCCGGCAAGGATTTACAGGCCTATGTCGCCGCCGGAATCGGCTCCGAGCACGAAGCGACGACTTCTGATGAGGCGCTGGAAAAGCTCCGCGCGGGCTTGAGCATCATGATCCGCGAGGGAACCGGCGCGCGCAACCTCGACGCGCTTCTCCCGATGATCACGCCGGAGAACTCGCGCCGCGTGATGTTCGCCTCGGACGACCTTCACCCGCCGGAACTGCTCGGGCGCGGCCACATCGACTACATGATCCGGCGCGCCGTCGAATATGGAATCGATCCCGTCGCGGCGATCCGAATGGCCTCGCTCAACGCCGCCGAATATTTCCGCAAGTTCGACCTCGGAGCGATCTCGGCAGGCAGAAAAGCGAGCCTTCTTTGGGTAGAGGACCTGCGCGATTTTCGTCCTACGAAGGTTTGGGCGAATGGAAAACCGGTCGCCGAGAACGGAGTATTGATCGACGATTCATTCGCACATGCCGATTTCACCCCAATCGAAACGATGAATCCCGCGCCGTTCGACGAAACCAGCTTCACCATAAGGGCTTCGGATGGAGCGAAAGCGCACATCATATCTCTGATCCCCGGACAGATCGTTACGGATCATCTCGTCGAAGCGGTTAAGGTGGTCGATGGTTTCGCGGTCGCCGATCCGGCGCGCGATATTCTGAAGATGGCCGTCATCGAGCGGCACCACGCCACCGGCAATATCGGTCTCGGTTTCGTTAAGGGATTTAGTATAAAGCGCGGCGCGATAGCGAGTTCCGTCGCACACGATTCGCATAATCTCATCGTTCTTGGCACCAACGACGCGGATATGAATATCGCTGCGAAAAATGTCGTGGAGATGGGCGGCGGATTTGCGGCTGTCGCCGACGGCGAGCTTCTCGGAAGCCTGCCGCTACCGCTCGCCGGCCTGATGTCCCTCGACTCCATCGAAAATGTGAACGACCGGCTCGCTGTGATCAAGAAAGTCACGTCGGAGATGGGCAGCGCTATCGATGACCCATTCATGCTCCTCGGATTCCTCGCTTTGCCGGTGATTCCCAAACTGAAGCTGACGGACAAGGGCATCGTCGATGTGGAGAAATTCGCGGTAATCGAGCTGTTCGAGTAGGGGTCAACCGTGTTGACCTGTCTGTCGTTTCGACTGTTTCGACTTCGCTCAACAACCAGCTCAACGACCGCGCGTTCCCTGAGCGTAGTCGAAGGGAACATTTGCTGCCCCTACTTGTAACTTGTAACCTCATTATCGCCCGCAATCGCAATCGTGTTGCAGTAGGGGACGGTCTGTTGAGCACGGATGCCGTACCGTCGCCGCCGGCGACCCGATAAAAAAAACCGCCCCTTATTGAAAAAGGGCGGCTCCCATAAAACACCTACGCGCGT
>CAYNTG010000015.1:0-24219 GCA_964400105.1 uncultured bacterium | reverse complement strand
AAAAAAACCGCCCCTTATTGAAAAAGGGCGGCTCCCATAAAACACCTACGCGCGTGGGTGGGTAAAACCTATTTTGCAGAATCGGTTACCTTCTGCGATGCTCTCTTGCCACCGAGAGCAATTATTATGTCGGCGTCGGATATATCATTATTCAGATAAATGTATTGCGTGCCGGTCATTTTCTTCAGGGCGATAATCCCCGCTTCGAGCCGGAAACCATCGCGATAGTAAATTTTGGTATTCTTAAGGTTTTTCTCTTCGACCGTATTACCAACCTCGACAATGTCATAACCTCTCTCGCGGAGACCGTCCGCGACCTCTTTTGCCCAACCCTTTATTTCCGTCGAGTTGAGAACCTTTATGCGCGGTTTCGCGCCGGTTTGCTGCGCTTCGCCACGTTGAGAAGTTATATCAAATTGCATCTCCGGGACCTTCATGTATCCGATATCCGGAAGGTCGTATTCCGCGATCCCCATATCCGGGTCGATGCGATAGATATCGAATCCCGTCGCCTCGAAATCGTCCCGGTCAGAATGAAAGTAGATATAATCCTTATAAATCCCTTCCTCGGAGATATATTCCCATGACGGCCCGAGGTCGCGTGCTATTTGGCTGAAGGTTTTCTGAAAATTCTCGCCGGTCTGCACATTGGTAATCCACATATTCCAATAATCGGCATTGCGGTAATCGGAAAAACCTTCGGCGGTGTATGGCGCGCTTTTGGAATATGCAATCCATTTGCCGTCTGGAGACCAGCATGGATCGATCTCGTGTCCGGGATAGCTTGTAATCTGCGTGGGATTTCTGCCGTCGATGTCCATCACCCAGATGTCATAGTTGCCGGACTTGAAGCTCGAATAGACGATCCTCGCGCCATTCGGTGAGATTTTCGGGTCGAATCCGGGGCCGAGATCGGTAACACGTGCTCCGCTGATGTCCATCCGGTAAATCCTCGGGAACCAAAGGCTCTCGATTGATTGAAGCCACGGCGAAGGCGGATATAGGAAGTGACTGCATATCTGCACCGGCGACGGTATAGTCTGGTCTCCGCGCGAGAAGACAATCGATTTCCCATCGAGGCTGACATCGCCCGAATAATCGAACGTTCCCGTCCACGAGATCTTCTGCGTTCCGCTGAGGCCGGTCGTCGCTTTTGCCCAAATGCTGGGGTATCCCCCACGCATACTTGTGAACAAAATTCTCGAGCCATCGGGAAACCATGTTGGATAAAAATCGTCGGATGGGCTATTTGTAACTCGCTGGAAACCCGTTCCGCCGGCGGTTCCGATAATCCAGATATCGAAATCCCCCGAACGACTGTAAAAGTCGCCCTCCTCCCAGCTCTCGAAAACGATATTTTTGCCATCGGGAGAGATGTCCGGCGAGCATTCGTGGGAAATCCTGCTGGTAATGCGAACCAGCGATGTCGGCTCCTCGGAGCCGCCGCCGCTTCCGTAGTTTTGAGGTCTTTGAGATTGTCTATCGGGGACATAAGTCGATTGACAGGTCCCTCCTAACATAGTCAATATGACGATCGCTGCTATGATTGTAAAACCTATTATTTTCTTCGCCATATATTATCTCCTTTCAACCTTACAATGCGGTTATAAAATTACACGCCTTGTTTGTAAAATTACTTATGTTATAAGAGCTTGTCAATATATATTTCACATAAGTTTTAATACATGCTATTAAGTTATTGTTCATCAGAGGCTTATCCGTTTCGTATCTGATGGAAATCGTTTATATGATTTTCTTTATTCAATTGCTTAATAGCAAGTTACGGACATGATATAATGTTGTACTTGATATTGGGACGATGGATCAATACGATGCGAGTTTTATTTCGATATATCTTTGGTAATCAATCGATTATCGATATGGATTTTGGGGAGCGGGCCGTGCTTTCCACCACGACGAATAGCTCCGATAGCGGCATTATGTTCGATCAAAGTGCGCGTGAACCAGTGTGTGCCGTCCTCGTTCGATACGAAATAATAATAGTCCGTCGAATCGGGCCAGAGCGCCGCATAAATCGCTCCAAGACCCGGATTGCAGATAGGGCCGGGCGGAAGTCCCCTGTTTCGATATGTATTATATTCACTCGACGACGTATCAATATCGATCCTTGTTAGCAGACGGTCGAAGCTTTGAAGGCCGTAGATGACCGTCGGATCGGCCTGAAGCAGCATCCCGCGTCGAAGACGATTAGAATATACGCTCGCGATTACCGGCTGCTCCCACGAAGCCTTCGCCTCAGCCTCGATAATGCTGGCGAGTGTAACGACATCGCCGAGGGACGTGCCCAACTCCTTAGCACGCATATACATAATTTCATCCCAGACATCCTCGAACTGCGCGTGCATCCGCCCGATTAGATCGAGCGCGCTTATCCCCTCCGGGATGCTGTATGTTTCCGGGAAAAGGTATCCCTCGCATGTCGGGCCGGGGATTTTCAGCGAAACGACCGTCGGGCGGTCGAAGCACAGCTTGATAAAAGCCGCCGAGTCGATGCCGACGTTGTCCGATGCGATCTTTGCTATATCAAAAACCGTCGAGCCTTCGGGGAATGTCACCATGACGTCGAAGCATCCACCTGTCGTGAGAGATTTCGCTAACTCTACCGGCGATAACGGTTTATCGAAAGAGTATTTACCCGCGCGAATCTTGCGGTCGATGCGGAATATGCGCGCCGCCGTCTCGAATTTCCAGGCCTCCTCGACCATGTCCTCATCCTGAAGCATCTGCGAGATTTGGCCTATCGAAGCCCCCTTCGGGATAGTTATCCTAACAGGTTCCGCGAAATCGAGGCCGGTCGGAATCGAATAAAGCTCTACGACAAGAAGCACAACCACCGTCAATATACCGAGGATGCCAATAGCGAATGCTGGCAGGACCTTGCGCTTCATTCGGCTATCCTCGATTCGAGAAATCCCTGTAAAACGAGCGACGCGGCTATCGAATCGATACGTCCCTTATCGCGCGAAGGCCTATCGCCCATCTCCCTGATCGCGGCGCTCGCCTCGACGCTCGATAATCTTTCATCGCGAAGGGTTATTTTGACATTCCGCAGAGCTTCTCGAAGTTTATTTGAAAATGTTTTTACGATAAGTGAAATCTCGCTCTCCTCGCCAGAAAGGTTTATCGGATAACCGATTATAATCTGCTCGATCTTTTTCTCATCGACGATCACGGCGATCTCATTTATAAGCGTTTCGTCGTCCGTGCGCTTCAGCGTTTGCCACGGCTGCGCGATTATCCCCTCCGGATCGGACAGCGCCAATCCCACGCGCGCGAGGCCGTAATCTATGCCGAGAATCCGCGACATCGAGAACTACAATCTTCCTGCGAGGAGATCGCTGATCGCTCGATCCGTCTCCTCCGCCGCACGATCCCATGTGAATTTGCCGGCCCATTCGACTGCCTTAACTCCCATTTTCTCGCGAAGCTCGCGCGATTTTAATAGTTTAATGACCCGGTCGGCAAGTTGTTCCTCGTTTCCAAATTCGAAAAGGAAGCCGGTTTTTCCATCGATCACCGATTCGCGAAGCCCCGGAGCGTCCGAGACCACAACCGGCGTCCCGCAGGCCTGAGCCTCCATGCCGACTATCCCCCACCCCTCTTTCGGGCTGGTGTTCACTGCAACCCATGCCTTTCTGAGGCTTTCGATCTTTACCTCCTCATCCACGAAACCGGCGAAATGCACCGCCTCGTCCGAAAGTGAAAGCCGCCCGGTCAGTTTTTTCAGCGCGGGAAGCCCGTCGCCGGAGCCGATAATGACGAGCCTCGCTTTCGGAACGCTCTCGCGGATCGTTCTCATCGCTTTGATTATGATATCGACGCGCTTGTATGTCTTTATCCTGCCGAGATATACGATAGTCGGGACCTCAGCTTTCGGCACCGATGGATCGGGCCTGAAAATATCCTTGCGGATGCCGTTGTAGATTATCCTGATCCGCGAGCGGTCGATTCCGGCGCGGCAAAGGTCCTCCGCCGTCGATTCCGAGACCGAGACGATCGGCAGATTTTTATTCTTATAAAGCCGAAGCGCCCTCGATTCCCCCCATAAAACATAGAGCGGAAACGGAAAAAGGTAAAAGGGAAACTCCTTCCAAATCGTTCTTCCGAAGAAATGGTGTACCTGAACGAGCACCGGACAATCGGCCCATTTCGCTGCCATGAAAGGCATCTTGTTCATATCCTCGACGATCAGGTCGAATTTTTTTCCCTCGCCGAGAAGACAACGATATTCTCCCTTTACGCGGTGATCGAATGTATTGCGACTCCCCTCGCTTCGGACGACATGGATGCCGTCGAGTTCCTCCTCGACCTTCGCCCCCGGATGCGAGGTGCAAAGCAGTGTAACATCGTATCCGTAATCCCTGACCAACCGGCCGTAAATCTCATGAAGATGAACCTCCGCACCCCCGAAAAAGGGATTCGTTCGGTCCTGCCAGTTGATTACGAGCACCCTTTTGGACACAGGCTACTCCTCTTCATCCTTCGAGGGGCCGCCCGGAACGGTCATCATCGGCGTGCGAGTTTTGGCCGCCCTCTGAATCGACTCGTAATACTTGTTTATCTGCTCGTCGTCTGGGTGTTTCTCGTGCCAACTCTCGATATTCTTGTTGAATATTTCGGTCATGCCAAAGGCATAAAGATAGCCGAGCTGCGATTTGAAAAGCGTCTCGTCGTCCGGGTTCTTTTCCCGGCCACGCGCGATCATATCGATCGTGCGATTCGTATCGCCACGCTGGTAGCAAAGGTCCGAGAATAGCCTTACGAGCCGGATGTTCGTCGGGTCTTTCTCTAGAGCATAGTCGAACAGACCGTCGAATTTATCCCACTTGTCAACATCGGCGAATATATCCGCCGCGAACATCGTAACGCGCCAATCGAACGGCAGCATATCGAGCGCGCCCTGCATGACCTCGAGCGCCTCCTGTTTCCGGCCCTTAGTGCGCATATCGAGGGCCAAAGTCATGAACGAGGTCGTGTAGTTCTGAAGAAGTTTTAGCGAGTTTTCATCTTTAAAAATGTCATCGTCCGTCAGGCCGCGGAACCTGTATGTATTGAAGAGGTAATTATGCATGATATCCGGCTCGACCTGGCGCTCGCCGCTCTTTCCGGTGAGCCGATACGCGAGTCCTTCCATGCGAAGATATTGGGCATAGTTTAGTTTGTTATCCGGTGAAACGGTAACGGCGAAATAGATCGGCGGATCGAAATTATACACGGTATCGATCGTCTCGCCGGTTGTATCGTAGGAGACCGTAACACTAGTGTGATCTATTAAGTGTTTAACCATAAGGTCTTGCACCCGAACGACATCGCCATCTGATTTACGATACGCACGCAGCATATCGATCTGGCTATCGGTCATCTTTATCGGCACGAAGTCGTGACCGAACTGGTTCGATTTGCGCGCGACCTCCGCCGAAACGAGGGTTATATTTCGCGCGCCGAGCTTACGCCCTAAATCGAGCTTATTTTCCGCCTCGATCTCACCCTCGATGGCAGCACCGCTTGCGTTTTTGCCGGTGTAGTTATAGAACGTCCGCGTCTTGAGCTGCTTGATATACCAGTTCGTGTTCAGCAGCGAGAGGTTCGCGATACAAACATCTGTGCGCTCGCCCTCGACAACCTGAAGGAACCACAGCGGGAACGTATCGTTGTCGCCGTTGGTGAAGAGGATGCTGTTCTCGTCGCATGAATTGAGGATATTGTATGCGTAATCGCTCGGAATATAGTTATTACTTCGGTCATGCGTGAACCAGTTAGCCTTCAGGGGGATGGCCGGAAGCAAAGTCAGTATGGAACATAGGATGAGCGTGAGCATCGACGGCAGTTTCGCCGACCTTCTGACCTTATTGAAAAAGGCCATGATCGCGGCGATCCCTATGCCGATCCACACAGAGAAGAACATATACCCCGGCGTAAAGAAGTAGTCCCGGTCTCGGACCTCGAGCTTGATGCCCTGTGTTCCATCGGAGAAGTTGATATAGATTATCAAGCCCAATGTGCAAATTAGCAGCGTTAGGAACAATAGCAGCCAGAACTGTTTATGCTTCGGAATGAAAATGAACAATCCCAAAAGGGCGACGATAAACGGGATAACTCCGTGCAAGCTTATCGACGGCGACGACCACTGTTTCTCGAAAAATCCCCAGAAACCCATCCGTTGATGAAGACCCAACTGGTTGATCCATTTGCCCTTGCGATTGAACATCGATTCCCACATCGATTCCTGGCCATACTGCTTGCGGTCCATGTAACTGGAAAAACTCTCGATCGTCTCCGGGTTGTTCTCGTCGATAAGCGGGTTCTGCGCCGAGCGGATGAGTGTGTATGTGGTATTTCCGAATGCCATTATGCAAACAAATAGCGTTATCAAAGACATACCGAAGCTCCGTGCAGCTCTGCGCGATCTCGCGGTTTTCTTAACGGAGCTGGAGATTATGAATCCGAAAAGCGAAATGGCCAAACCAATCACGGTCATCACGATAAATATTTTGAACGTCGTCGCTACCGAGAAAAGCAAGATCCACGTCATCCAGAAAATCGGATCCTTGCGCATACGTGCGCTGGAAAAGATGATAAACAGGAAAATCGGCGGAAGAATGATCATCACGGTAAGATGAATCGCGATACCGAGATATAGGATAAATGGAATGAATATAAGATATCGATCGCTGTCCGGTTTATCGCGTTTTTCATACCAGAGCATCGCAATATAAATCGCCATACAGGTTATAAACATCGCGGGGCCATAAACCTCGGCCTCGACGGCGTTCGACCAATATGTCGAGGAGAATGCTGCTAAAAGGCCGCCGACCAGCCCGGAAACGAGGACGATAGCATACTCCGACGCGCGATTTGCTTTGAGAAAAAACTTTTCCGTAGCGCGTGTCACGATCATGAACAGCACACCGATTGTTACTGCGTTGAAGAATCCGCTCATGAGGTTCATTTTATGTGCCACGGTAAGCTCTTTCAGTCCCCATATCGGCGCGAGAAAGTCCAGCGGCAGCAGGCTAACGAGCCTTCCGATAAACAGAAACAACGGCGCTCCAGGTGGATGCGGCACACTCAGGCTGAAGCTGCACGCGATGAACTCACCGCAATCCCAGAACGGCACGGTTGGCTGCGCCGTTTGGGCATAGACGACGAATGCCACAAATGATATAAGCACCGAATACCAGCGCCGCATCGTTCGATACGCCCTGTCCGTCATGCGGAAATCCTGGCCCTCCGGCGCCTTCTCGGTCATCGAGATGCCGATGATCGACACGAACGGCGCAATGAATCCTATGAAGAACCATTTAGCGGGACTTTGATCCTTCCCCTTAGCGAGGAAGGCGGTGATTATCCCAGAAACCACCGCAGAGATAATCCATGTCAAAACATGGATCGAAATCAATTTGTTTACGTAAGGCATCTAATCTCCTACAGCTCCTACATTGTTATTAAAAAAATCGTTAAATCCCCTTGAACAAGCGCAAGGCCAGATATTCCGGCAATCCGGCATCTACGATCCGCTTCGCGGCGGATTCAATGTCGTATTCGACGCGGCGGAAAACTACCGACCGCGCCTCGTCGTCATAAATCACATAGCAACTTCGACTATCCCGGTCGCGCGGCTGCCCGACGCTGCCCACGTTCACGATATATCTCAAGGCGCTGTCGAGCGGCATCGAATCGCCATCTTTGGCAATCTCGCGCTCCGAGCCGTCGGAACACCATACCGCCGGCACGTGCGTATGCCCGATAAAGCATATCCGCTCGCCAAAAGCGGCAAACTGGTTTCCGATACCGGTTCTGTTGCGAATATAATGCCAGCTTTCCGGCGAAAGCGGTGATGCATGGACAAATTTTATATCTTCTCCAAGTTTCGCCGTCAAGGGCATAGACGCTATCGCCATTTTTCCGGCGTAATCGAGTTTTGTCGCCGTCCATTCGATGGCCGCTTTCGCTTTTTTGTTAAAGCGATTAACGCCCACTTTTCCGACAGCTCCGAAATCGTGGTTGCCTGCAACACGAATCTTCATCGATTCGAGAACCGTGTCGAGACATTCGACAGGATTTGCGCCGTAACCGACCGCGTCGCCCACGAATACAACCTCGTCTATCGCTCTATCTTTAATATCTGAAAGAACGGATTCGAGCGCAAGGATATTTCCGTGGATATCGCCTAAAACCGCGATTCTCATTCCCTATCGATCCTCCAATTGACTGCTCTTTTCGATATCCAGATTTCTGAGAATACCGTCCAACAGGCCATTCACGAATCTCGCGGACTCCGATGTCCCAAACTGCTTTGCAAGCTCGATGCACTCGTTGATCGTCGTTTTGGGCGGTATATCCGGGAAATACAGCATCTCCGCCACGCCCAGCCTCAGGATATTTTTATCGATGGCTGAGATTCTCTCAAACTCCCAATTCTCTGCTCGTTCATCGATTAGCGTATTTATATTATCTGAATTATTAAGTATGCTCTCTAACAATACACAGAAAAACATGTTAGAGCTATCGGGAACGCTATATTGTTCGAGCGTTTCCTCCTCGAGCAGCGATATCTCCTTATCCCCTGCAATCTCGACGGAATAAAGCGCCATCAGCGCGGCGATTCTCGCCTCACGGCGTGCGCCCATCAATCCTCCTCTATGGATTTGACGAGGTTTGCCATCTCGATGGCATCCATCGCGGCGGTAAAACCGCGATTGCCGGATTTTGTTCCGGCGCGGTCGATGGCCTGATCTACCGTATCCGTCGTAAGGACGCCGTAGATAATCGGCACTCCGGTATCGAGGGAAACCTTTGCGATCCCCTTCGAGACCTCGGATGCAACGAAATCGAAATGCGGCGTCTCGCCACGAATTACCGCACCGAGGCAGATGATCGCGTTATATTTCTTTTCACGTGCGAGTTTGGCCGCTATCGCCGGAATCTCGAAGCTGCCCGGCACGCGGAACGTGTCGATGGCTTCGCCAGTAACGCCATGTCGGACAAGGCAGTCCATCGCGCCTTCGATAAGGCGACCGACCACGAATTCGTTGAATCTGCTGGCAACGATAGCAAAACGCGCCTTTTGATCGACAATAAATTTTCCATCGATGGTTGACATCGTTATTCCTTCCCGCCCTTTTTCGGGGCGTCTTGTTTTTCATCGATATCGAGGAGGTGGCCCATCCTCTCCTTTTTTGTTCTCAGATAATCGATATTGTTCGGGTTCGGGCGAATGGAGATCGGCACGCGCTCGACGACCGACAGGCCATATCCATCCAGCCCGACGATCTTCTTGGGGTTATTCGTCAAAAGCCGTATCGACGACAGGCCAAGATCGACCAGTATCTGCGCGCCGATCCCGTAATCTCGCAGGTCCGGTGGAAATCCGAGTCGCTCGTTGGCATCGACCGTATCGAAACCCAAATCCTGGATATGATAGGCCTGAAGCTTTTTGCCGATTCCGATTCCGCGACCCTCCTGACGCATATAAAGCAGCACTCCCTCCCCCATCTCCTCGATCATTTCGAGGGATTTTGCGAGCTGCTCGCCGCAATCGCAGCGGCGGCTGGCAAAGACATCGCCGGTGAGGCATTCGTCATGGACGCGCACCAGGACATTCTCTTTTCCGGCTACGTCCCCTTTCACCAGAGCGATATGTTCGCGCTTGTCGAGCTGCGTTTCATATAGATGTATTTTAAACTCGCCGAATTTTGTTGGAAGGTCGGCGGTAGTGACGCATCGGACGAGCTTTTCGTTCCTGCGGCGGAACTCGATCAGGTCCTTTATCGTGATCATCTTGATATTGTGCTTCCGCGCGATTTTGAACAGTGCCGGAACCCTTGCCATCTCGCCGTCTTCGTCGATAATTTCGCATATAACGGCAGCCGGAAAAAGGCCTGCCAACCGGCATAGATCGACTGAGGCCTCGGTGTGCCCGGCGCGTTTTAAAACGCCGCCCTTGTTGGCTTTCAGCGGAAAAATATGTCCGGGGCGGGCGAACCTATCCGAGCCGATTCTCGGATCGGCGAGAGCGCGTAGCGTGGCGGCGCGGTCATGCGCGGAAATCCCGGTGGTCGTGCCGACGCTGTAATCCACGCTTACGGTGAACGGTGTTTCGTGGAGAGATGTATTGCGCTCGACCATCATATCGAGCTCGAGAGCGGCGATTCTCCCGGCATCGACCGGGGCGCAGACCAGACCGCGCCCGTATTTCGTGATAAAATTCACCATATCGGGGGTCGCTTTCTCCGCCGCCGCAACGAAATCGCCCTCGTTTTCGCGGTCCTCGTCATCCACGACGATCAAGATATCGCCATCGGCGATTGCCTTAACCGCATCGGGAATTTCCGCGAAAAGCTCACTGTCTTTTAAAATATTCATTTATTCTTCAAAACGCTTTCTATATACTTTGCCATGATATCGAATTCAAGATTCACATCGCTTCCCGTCCGCAAATTAGCGAGGATCGTGCGTTCGATAGTTTCCGGGATAACCGCCACCTCGAACGTCGATGCACCGGCTTTCGACACCGTCAGACTCACGCCGTCGATAGCTATCGACCCCTTTGAAACGACGAATTTTGCGAACTTCGTTGGATACCCGACACAGATCGTCGCAAAATCGCCCGTTCGCTTAATCCAGCGGAGCCTTCCCTTGCAATCGACATGCCCCTGCACAAAATGTCCGCCGAATCTTCCGTTTGCCGGGATCGCCCTTTCTAAATCGACCGTATCGCCCCTTTTCATCGCCGCGATAGTGGTTCTTCGAGCCGTTTCCTGCGAAACATCTGCGGCAAAAACCCCCGAATCGCCGACGGCGGCCACGGTGAGGCATACGCCGTTCACCGCGACGCTTTCCCCGATTGTGAGTTTACCGCCGGCATCGAATGCGGCCTCAATCTCGATATGCCATCCGCCGCTCCGCCCGGCCATCCCGCGCACGATAGATTTTACTGTGCCTATTTGCTCGACAATCCCAGTGAACAAGGAAAAAACCTCCTATTTACCAGCGCGAAATACTGTATAAATCGAATTAAGATAAACCTATACTAGTTAGATGTCAATGGATTATTGCGATGTGGGGATATCGAGTCGAGGTAAAGCAGGTAATATGGGAAAGTAAAAGAGCCTCCCATCACACCACTAAGGAATAAAACGCCGTAGTGGCGCGGCAATCTCATATATAAGTAATGAAATTGCCACGGTTTTGAAGGCCGCTACGGATCTAATGACATCGCAATGCCAACGATAAAAAGGGCTTGAACGAAGAGATATATCCTTTATATTAAGCAGTTATGAAACAGGTGCGTTCTAAATCAATCGGCCTATCTAACCATCTTCCAAAGATGCGTTATTGGTTTATCGCGATTGTAGCTTTTTGTATATCCGTTTTTGGCGCGGACGACGGCCACAACGATTGGCCTGCGAGCCTCGGAAGAGCGACATCTGCGGCGAGCGATGGAGCGCTGTCTTTCCATGGAAATCCGGCGGGTGCCGCAGCGGCAGATGGATGGTCGGCGGGATTTTTCACCAACAGAGAATGGGGCTTGAACGAGCTTGCCACATTCGATATATCCGGGCGGATGGCGTTTCCATGGGGAACTATCGCTGCGGGCGGAAGCTTCTTCGGAGAGAGAGAGCTTTATTCCGAGGCTTGCGCCGGAGCGTTATATGCGAAACGCATCTGGCGCGTGGACACCGGAATCCGGGCGAGGCTGCTTTCCGTTTCCAGCGGCGATTGGAGCGCCTCGACCGCGATTATCGGCCTCGGTGTGCGTGCTCCGATAATTAAGACACTTGACGCCGGCGCATGGATCGATAACATCGCCGCGTCAAAACTCGACGGCAACCAACTTCCCGTGCGCGGAGCGTTGGGCGCCGCTTTCAGGCCAACCGATTGGCTTCGATTATCGTGCGATCTTTATTCGGAAAGCCCGAACCCATCGACGCTGCGGATCGGACAGGAAATTTTGATCGGACAGATTTTATCGGTTCGGAGCGGTGTGACTTTCCGCCCGAACTGCTATCATTTTGGGTTGGGGATTAACTTCTCCGATTTCGAGTTCACGTGGGCCTATATCGGACACCCGGAGTTGTGCGGAAGCACTCAATTAGGTATTATTTACGGAGGATAGTTTTTATGATTTTCGTGGAAGATTATAATAATCGTGAAAACGGGTTTTTAAAGCCGTTTGCTTCGAGAAATTCAACATCGCGCGGAAGAAAATTTGAAGAACCGCCACACCCTTTTCGCTCTTCATACGAAAGGGACAGGGAGAGGATTATCCATTCGAGTTCTTTTCGCAGGTTGACATATAAAACGCAGGTTTTCGTCAACCACGAAGGGGATCATTTCCGCACAAGATTGACCCATACTCTCGAGACCGCTACGATGGCACGCGCCATTTCATCGGCACTTGGAACCAATTCCGATCTCTGCGAGGCGATCTCGCTCGCGCACGATCTGGGACATACGCCGTTCGGGCACACTGGCGAAAGGGTTCTCGACGATCTTATGTCCGACGCCGGAGGTTTCGAGCATAACACGCAGAGTCTTCGCGTGGTCGATGAACTCGAACAGCGATACCCAGATTTCGACGGACTGAACCTGACATATGAGACCCGCGAAGGAATCCAAAAGCATGTGACGCGATACGACATCTCGGAGGAAAACCGGGAATTTCCATTTCGGTGGCCTACAATCGAAGCACAGATTGTGTGTATCGCCGACGAGATAGCATTCATGTGCCACGACATAGACGACGGAATCTATTCCGGGTTATTGGACCCCGACGAGATGGAGCGCGAGCTTCCTCTGTGGCGGCGAATCTCCGAAGAGGTGCGATCCTTGCATGGCGACATCCGCGCGGAGATGCTTCGGAAGCAGACCATCCGCAGACTGATCGATTTGGAGGTTACAGACACCGTCGTCGAAACGGATCGCCAATTGAAGCGTTTCGATCCGAAAAGCCCGGACGAGGTTCGCAGCCTCGAAGAAAAATTGGCCGTTCACAGCGATGAAATAGCGCTGGAAAACGAACTAATCAATAAATATCTTTTGGAGAATCTTTACCGTCACTATAAGGTGCTTCGGATGAGCGCTAAGGCGAAGATGATCATCAAATCGCTTTTCGAGGTCTATCTCGGTGAACCGAAACAACTTCCGGTGGGCAGTCGCCGGAGATTGGAATTCGAGGACTCGCGCGTGGTCGTGTCGGATTACATCGCCGGGATGACCGATCGATTCGCCATGACGGAATATAAAAAGCTGTTTGACCCTTTTGAAAAACTGTTATAGGAATTTAATATTCTAAGAGATATGATTCCTGCAAAATTGATGGGAAAGTAATAGACATTTGGGTAAAGGGTAGTAGGTAATAGGGGGAAGATTCATTGCAAAATTAGCGCGTATGGGCGGGTTTTATTGAGCGAAGCGAAATCCCACGGACGCCCACCCGTATCGACTGTGCCGGTAAAAACGAATTGAAAATTAATAAGTTATAGATTAATGCAGAAGGCATATTCTAAGGAATTGAAATGGAGGAACGATGAGAAGGCTTACGATCATTCTGATGTCGCTGGTTTTGGCCGGTGGTTTAATCGCCGCCCGGGACGCCGATCTCAATATCTATCAGGCTCTTATGGAGGATTTGGAAAGCGGAGCTATCTCCGAAGATGCTTACATAACGAACCTGATCAATTCCGTCAAGGCACCGGAGCTTCTGGACGATGCCTATCGCGGGCTTCAGGTTGGACCGGACGGCACGATGCCGCTTCTCGAAGCATTCAACCGAATTCAAAATCTTCCGGAAGCCGAAAGATCGAGGTTCCGTCCTGCGATGTCGAGACCGTGGGGTCTTTCGCAAACATATAGCACGACTCATTTTCTTTTCCATTATACAACATCCGGCAGCGATGCGACGAATTCATCGTTCGTCTCGCAGATGGGCACCGCATTCGAGAATGCCTGGACCCATCTTGCTACGATGCGCGGTTTCGATATTCCGCCATCTGACGGTAGCGCCGGCGGCGACGGCAAATACGATGTCTATATCCGCAATCTATCGACGGGAATCCTCGGCTATTGCGAGCCGGAAGCGAATGTGCCGAGCACCCCGCAAAACGACGCGACGAGCTTCATCAATATGCGCAACAGCTATTCGGCATACAGCTACAATCCGCTTCAATTGATGCAGCAGACAGCGGTTCACGAGCTTTTCCACGGTTTCCAGATGGGATACGATGCAAGCGAAGCGGCCTGGTTCATGGAGGTCTCTTCGGTATGGATCGAGGACGACATGTATCCGACATACGACGAGGAACATGCCTTTCTGAGCGTCTTTTTCGATAGCCCGGACGTTACAATTCAGACATACAACGGCTCGCACGAGTATGGCAGCTACCACTTCGCGACCTATCTCACGGAGGTCTTCGGACTCACCACGATGCACGAGATATGGGAGCAGTGCAAATGGGTAGGCGTGCTTTCCGCAATTCAGGGTGTGGCCTCCGACCACGGAAGCTCGCGCAACGAGTCTTTCAGCGAGTTCTTCGTATGGAACATTTTCACGGGTTCGCGGCACTTTGCCGGAGATTATCCGGAAGGGGACGATTTCCCGGAAATCCATATCGAGGACGTGATTTACGCATCGGATTATCCGGTTACTGGCGGGGGAAGCACCAACTGGCCGGATAATCTGGCCTCTAATTACCTCAAATTCACGATTCCCGGCGGCGCAAGCGGGCCGTTCTCCATCAGCTTCGACGGCGAAAACAGCGGAATCTGGTCGGCGCAGCTCGTCTTTCCGAGAACATCGACTTACGGCGTTATCGATATAGCTTTAGACTCTTATGGCTACGGCTTTTACGTCGTCCCGGAATCGCTATATTCGACCTATTCGGAGATTTATTTGGTCGTCGGAATGCTCTCGACGAGCGGTAATGATTGGACATATAACTATTCCGCCGCGTTCGATACTATCGCGGCGAGCTACAATCCGCCGCGCAATCTCGTTGCGACGAGCGGACTGTCCGGTCAGGTTCCATTGACATGGGATGCGCCGGTCGGTGGCGGCGGCGAGGAGGAGATTTCATACGACGACGGTGCCGGTGAAAGCTATATCGCTCTTACGGCAGGCGATATCGAAGGGCTGAGATTTACATATACTGCCCCGTGCAGCCTCCTTCGTGTAAAGTTCATGGCCTATTCCACCAGCACATACCCGAATATGATAATGCATATATATCCCGAAAGCGGCGGCGATGTTCCCGATACCACAGCCGAATTTGGCACCGGAAGAACGGTGGCTCCGGCTGCTGCCGGATCGTGGACGGAGGTCGATGTCTCGATGGATGGGATCGCGCTACCGGCCGGGGATTTCTTCGTCGGTTTGGAGCATACCGCAGTTGACCCCGCACTGTTTTTGGATACCGGAGCTCCCGGCGAGACCGACCGATGCTGGGGCTGGGCCTCGACGGGTTTCTGGGGGCTTGCACCCAGCACCGGCGTATTTATGGTTCGCGCCGTTATCAAGACCGGCGCGAGGGTGATGGAGCTAACGGCCGTCGGTTCGGACGGATTGCCGCTCGAAGACGACGATCCCTGGATTCCGCCATTGGAATATACTTATCTTTCACCGGCTGATGAACTCGAAGAATCGATCTCCGCTCCGGCGCCGCGCGAGCGGCCGACCGAGGCTCCGACGAACTATAATTTATATCGCAGCAACTACCCCGGCGGACCGTGGCTTTCCCCGATGGCCACTCCAGCCGTCCAGAACTACACGGATTCTACTGTCGTCGATGGGAACACATATTATTATGTAGTGATGGCGCAATATGCCGGAGGCGAATCCGGCCCATCGAATCAGGTCAGCGCCACGCCGACCAGTACGACCGGCGATACAACCGGCCCGGAGATTCTAATCAATGCCGATCTCGACGATACAACTTCGGCATTGACATATTGGCCAATCTCTCCGGGGGCGAGATTTGCAGAAAGGCTCGAACTCGACCGGCCAGCGAAGATCAAGTCGCTGGTTTATTACGCCCTGAATATCGGCACGGGACAGTTCGTGCCGGGGATACATCACTGGACGGGCGAACGCATCGAGGGAGACCTTCTGCCGGCTATCCCCCATTCGGCGACAGGCACGACGCTCGTCGTCGTCGATGTCGATCCCTATGATATCTATGTCAACAGCGATTTCGTGGTGAGTTTCGGCATATTCGATTCGACATCCTTCATCCTGAGCCAGACGATTCCATCGGACGACCACGATTGGATGGACCTCGGATTCGGTTGGTTCATGCCGGACAGCGGACGCTTTATTATCGGCGCGGAAATTGAATATGTCGATTCGACGGATAGGTATAGCCTGAGCGGCTATGTCAACGTTTCCGGCGGCACGGGCGGAAGCCCTCCCCCGACCGATCTTTCGGGAAGTATCGTTCGGATCGAGGATTTGGACATTTGCGATACAACAAACGTCGACGGATATTATGAAATCGACGATCTCGAACCGGGAACATATATCGTTTCCGCAAATCGAACATGGTTCGAGTCGCAATCGGCGCTCGTCTCGATCAACATGGACAAGGTTAAAGACTTCAATCTGATTCCATATAATTTGCCCGTAAATCCGCCGCGCCTTTTGTCGGCGGAGAGTTTCCACGACGGCGAGGTTCCGCTTCACTGGTGGCCGCCGATAGGCAGCCCGGGAACGGCGGAATGGCACACATATTGGGAATATCCCGAATCGCTGTTTTACTACCGTTCGCATCTACCCGTGAACTCGGTGGAATGCACGCGCTTCGATCTTTGGGCACCATGCACGCTCACGACGGCGAGAATGTGCTTTTATGATTCGTCCGGGGTTTATGACAATGTCGAGTTCCATATCTGGGGCGACGACGGCGCCGGATTCCCCGATTTCGGAGACGAACTTATCGCGCCGCTTACCATATCGCCGGTTCCATTCAGCCCGACAGCGGGCCTTCAATGGACATATATAAATCTCGAAAGCCTCGGATGCCCCGTGCAGCTTCTACCGGGCGATCAGATACACATCGGAATTAAGCACCTCACAACGCATCCGAGTTTGATATTCGACGAAACGACTCCGCTCGAATCGCCGACGCGGAGCAAGATATTCGACTCCGATCTTTCCAACTGGGATGTCGATATGGCGGATTTTCTCCTCGAGGTCTATGCCGAATACTTCGATATCGATTTTCGTCCATCCGGCCCGGGACCTGGACCGGAACCGGCGGAGATCGCCTTCGTCGATAAGAGCGCGAGCCGCATTCCTTCGGCGACATCGCCGAGGATGCGTCCAATGGCGGGAATCTCGGTCGAGTTCTACGATATCTATCACACGACGGATCTAGACGACTCGACCTCGTTCTCTTTGATCGCCACGGTTCCCGGCGACAGCACCGATTGGACGGACGAATCCGCCACGAACGACATATGGAACGCCTATTATCTTGAAACGCATCAATCGCACGGCATCTCCGATCGCTCCGGATATGCGCTCGCCTATCCGAAGACGCCGGAGGACACCGCCCACGTTCTTCTTGTCGATGACGACGGAAGCAGCTGGGGCGGCGGAATCGACGAAAGCTGGGCGTATATCGATGCTCTGGACAGCGCGGGAATCGCATTCGACGGAATCGATCTTAACGACCAATGGGCCGAAGGGCCGACCGCCGCAGAGATGTTCGATTACGACGTCGTAATCTGGTTCACCGGAATGCTTTATTCGGACAGCACGACGCTGATGGCCTCCGACGAGTCGAATATCGATACATACCTGACTGCCGGCGGCAACTTCGCCCTCTTCTCGCAGGATTACCTCTGGGATAGATACAGCAGCGGCGTTTTGCCGGGCGATTTCCCTGCGCAAAAATTTGGTTTGGACTCCGTTCAGCAGGATGTATGCGCAATCTCGAACGAGGAGGCCGGTTTGGTTGTCGGCGATGTAGGAGGGCCGTTCGCCGGAATGAACCTCTTCGTGATATCGCCGTTCGGCAGTTTTGACCTCGCGCCGGACGGGCTTTACGGGCCGAGCGTGATGGCCGATCTGTCATTCGGTTCTTTCGACGGGCCGGTTATATGCGGAAAAACCATGCTCGATTCGAAAACGCTCTTTTCGTCGATACCCTTGTCGGCTGTTTATGATACCACCGATCCGAACAACAAGACCGAGTTCGTCCGGGCGATGATCGAGGATTATTTCAATATCTTCGGGCCTGCGGAGGTCGATGTCGATTTCCACGTCTCCCCCGGATGGAACCTCCTTTCGCTTCCGGTCGATTTGGAGAACAAATCCGTTGCTACGGTATTTCCGGGTCACTCTTCGGATGTTTATTATTACGATAATTCTTTGGGCGCTTATGTCGCCGCAGATTCCGTTATTCCGGGGTTAGGATACTGGGTTCTCTACACCTCGTCGGTGGATTACTATCATACCGGGGCGCCTATTACGCACTACGAGATCGATCTCGGTGCCGGCTGGAATATGGTCGGCAGCGTGATGGCCGATTCCACGGTGCCTTTCTCCAGCGCAACGTTCGTTCCTGATGCATACATAGCCGGGAACTTCTACCGATACAATGGAACGGCATACGTCGATGCCACCGGTTTCGATCCCACGAACGGGTATTGGGTTCTGGTTAGCGCGGATTGCGATATGACGCTCGATTTCGGCGCGCGCTGCCGGGTCAAGCCGTGCGCTCCGGGCCTTCGGCTCGATGCGTTCGGGAACGTGCTTAGTGTCGGTGTCGGCGATGAGAGGATCGGATACATTCCGCCGGCAGTTCCGTTCGGCGACGAGCCGAATGCATATCTTCTCCACAGCGGAGATCGCTGCCTCAGCATCTTCAACGGGGTCGGCGTGTTCGATCTATATCTTTCAAAATCGGGCGTCGTTCGATTCGATGCAGGCGATGGCGTCTATCTTATCGATGGTGGCGGTGGTGGTGGTAAGGACTTCGTGCTGCGTGGCGAGGGAGAGATTTATCTCGAAAGCGGTTTGTTCAAGATTACGGCTGAGGTTCTACCCGCCGAATTCGCGCTTCGCGGCGCTGTGCCGAATCCGTTCAACGCAACGACGAGGATAGAATTCGACGTGCCGACACAGGCGGATATCCGGCTCGACATATTCGATCTGCAGGGTCGCCTCGTTAAAAAACTCGTCGATGGCGATATCGAGGCCGGAGTCCATAGCGCGACATGGGACGGAAGAACCGATTCCGGCGAGAGGGCATCGAGCGGAATCTATCTCTACAAACTTAGCTCGAGTATCGGATTCAACCAGACCAGAAGGATGATGCTGATAAAATAGCGAGGCACTATGAAAAAGACGGTCGTATCGATAATATTCGCCGCGATTATTCTTTCCGGTTGCGGCGATAAGTTCAGAATTTATTCGTTGGCAACGATGGATCGAGTTTCCGGGCGCGACTCCGGGATGCTGGATGTCGAGGAGGATTTACGCCTTTACGGAATCCAGCTTATCGATGAGGACAGCGTCGAGGTCTCGGTCGATCCGGGTTTTCTGAATGTCCAACGAATGCGACTTTGCGCCGCTATGCGGTCGGACCGGCTCGACGGTGCGGTCGCACTCGGCGAGAAGCTCGAGGTCGATGCGGTCGTCTTCTCGACCATGCCGCCCATTTATTCAAAATTGAGGGAGGATTTGCCCTGCATGGTCGATAGCCTTATCACGCTGTATCTCGTCGATCCTCCGACGGTTATCATGGAGGCGCACGATTACGGCGAGTTTCTCTATCGCCTCAGCGAATTCGACTGGGAGACCATCGTCGCGCCGCCGCCGCTACCGGTCGAATTCGAGATCGCGCTCGGCGATTCGGTGGAATTTGCAGACCTGATAATAACTATCATGGAAAACGATACGGTCGATGAGGAAGTTCTGTCGAAAGAGGACGCAAATCTCGATGAAAGCAATAAAGAAAGCGATTCGATCAAAAAATCTAAAGATATGTTTTCGGAAAGTGATAATTTTTCCGGCGATGGCGGCGAGGGCAGAATCGCGGTTAAGCAAAAAAATTATCCATGGGCGGTAGTAATTTATAGAGGGAGTTATCTGGAAAAGCGCGAGGCTTTCGAATCACGCGTCGTGAATAAGGTCTCAGGTCGGCTTAAATACGATATCTCCGAAATCGACGGAGCGCCCCTGCAATTCAAGCTTGTTTTGACCGATATCCGTATCGAATGATGCGATAATCTATGTAAATTAAATAATTACTAAAAAAGTTATTGGAAAAGGTAGAAAGGTTTTATATGTTAGATAAACATATAATTCAAAAGCATGGAAACGATTCCCTGAAGGAGAGGTTACAAATGAAGCGCTTCGTAATTCTTTTATTGGTTTTTTCTTGTAGTTCGGTTCTTATGGCGGGAGCCGGCGGTCCCGATTCTTATGGCTATCGTTGGATCGATTCTGATGAGACCGGCGGGCCGACGTTCGAATGGATAGATGTTTCCTACGGCGCATCCGCCGGGCCGAGCGGAATCAATGCCCGGTCGACGGTGAGTCTCCCGGAGCCGTTCGAGTTCTACGGCAACATGTTCACCCAGATAACGATATGCACGAACGGCTGGACCGCCCTCGGAAGCTGGGCAACATCGGACATTTCGGTGGACACGATCCCGAACACCGTGATCCCGCAAAGCGTTGTCGCTCCGATGTATATGGACATGAAAACCGGAAGCGGTAGGATTTTTTATAAAACCCACACCGATGGCAGGTTCGTTGTCACCTATGACAGAGTCGAGGAGAATTACGCGACTGGGACGACTTATTCTTTTCAGGTCGTGCTCGACTTTAATACCCGTTCGGCTACGATCAACTATCTAGATGTCGATGATATGGTATCGAGTTATCGCGAGGGTTTCGTCGGGATCGAAAACAACACCGGGACGATCGGGTTGTGTGTTGGAAGGCATAAAAGCGCGACCACTCCCCTGCACGATTCCCTATCGATAAGATTCCGCTCGGACTTGGTCGTATATCCGCCCTATTTCAACGATTGTTATACCGCGACCGATATCGAGACCGATGGCGATCCGAACGATTGGGAGCTTGGAAGGCCGCTTTCCGTCGGGCCGACGACGGTGCACTCCTTCCCATATTGCTGGGCAACCAAAAAGGAAGCTAATTATTCGAGCTATTCGAACTGTATCCTATATGTCCCACGGATGAGCATCGCCGGAGTCGGCCAGCCGATCTTCGACTGGTGGCAATGGTTCGAGACCGATTCCGGAGACGACGGCGGAATAGTCGAGATCTCCACGAACGATGGCACCTCATGGAGCATCATCGAGCCGGAGGGCGGTTATCCTTGCCCGGAGCTTGGCGCGGGAAGCTTCCTTGCCGGAATGCCGGCCTTCTCTGGAAGTTCCGTCGGTTGGGAATATAATTCTATCGACCTGTCTTCGTTTGTCACTTACGGCGAGATTTGGATACGATTCCATTTCGCCGCTGACGGCTTGAACGAGTTGCCCGGATGGTATATCGACGATATCGGGCTGCAAGAATCGTTCGGTGTGATCAAGGGAACCGTCGATCTCGATTATAGAACCGATGAATCCGGAGCAAAAATCGAGGTAGTCGGACTCGGAAATTACGACATCTCGGATGTCTCCGGAGAGTATTTCATCGACTCGATCAAGGCCGGGACGTGGAATCTCCTTTGCACCCGCGATAGTTTTGCCTATCGGGAGGCGGGACCGTTCACTATCGCTCGAAACGAGACGATCGTTGTCGATTTTAACATGTCCCCAATCCTTTTCGAAACGGATTTCGATACAAACTCGGCTGGAGGAGTCGCTGTTCCTGTCGATGGATGGCAGTGGGGTCGTCCGGATACGCTTATCCCTCCCCCATACAGCGCGCATTCAGGAAGCTTATGCTGGGGAACAAATCTCCACGGCAATTACATGAACAACGCCGACTGGACGCTGGACTTCACGGTCTTTCTGGTGGCAAATAATCCTCAATTACAGCTACAACATTGGTATAAATTGGCCGGTGAGTATGCCGGGTATTTCTGGGACGGTGCCAACGTCAAGGTTACGAATTATTACGACACGACATGGGTAATCGCACCGGCCGTTTTCAATGGATACGACGGAACCGTCTCATCGCACAATACTACAATGGGCGGCGAGCTATGCTTCGGCGGAACCGGATATGGCGACACGTGGCATCAGGAGTCTTTCGATCTTTCTGATTATGCGATGGATACGGTTATAATTCGCTTCCATCTCGGCGCGGATGGTGCCGGCACGGCACGTGGCTGGTATATCGACGACCTAATCGTCGTCGATTGTATCGATATCGGCGAAAACAAGATAATATGGAAACCCGATCATATCGATATGAATGCATACCCGAACCCATTCAACGCGAGCACGAATATCGAGTTCGGATTGCCTTTCGCGGGTCGAACGACCATCGAGGTTTTCGATCTTTCGGGGCGTCTTATTAAAACTATCATGGATGGAAAACAGCTAAACGGCGGTTATTATAACGAACGCTGGAACGGAATCGACGAATTTGGCCGCGATGTTCCATCCGGCATATATCTTGCGAAGGTTACCTGTGCGAATATCACGGCGAGCAGGCGTTTACTATTAATCAAATAGTTAAAAAAAGTCTTGTGTTCAAAGCTCGCTAACTATATAATGGAGCTTCGTTAAAATGGGTGCAAAAAAGAAAAATATCGGCAAGCGCGGAAGTGAAGGACAGAGATTGCCCTTTTCAGGTCGAAATTTCGCGCTGATTGCGATAGCGGTTGTTTTTATACTTCTCGGTTTCGTGGTTCTTTCTACCGGGGATATTACGATAGCGCCCCTTCTGCTCGTTCTCGGCTATTGTGTTTTTCTACCGATCGGCATTTTGATTAAGCCGAAGTATCGGACGGCCGATGCCGGAAACGAGCCGGAAAAGCAAAGCTAAGACGGCGGAATATCGCTCATTGTATTGAGGGCAACAGGAGTAAGGGCGAGTAGCTCAGCTGGTCTAGAGCGCCTGCCTTACACGCAGGAAGTCGCAGGTTCGAATCCTGTTTCGCCCATATTAAAAACATTATATGATTTCGGGGTTGTGGTGTAGCCTGGTTTAACACATCGGCCTGTCAAGCCGAAGATCGCGGGTTCAAATCCCGTCGACCCCGCCATAAAATCGAGGGATAAGCTAGAACATAGCTTATCCCTTTGTTATTATTAAATAGGAGCCCAGGGATTTGAACCCATATTGCCTGCGGCGCGTGCCGCCAAATCCCATCGACCCCGCCATAAAATCGAGGGATAAGCTAGAACATAGCTTATCCCTTTGTTATTATTAAATAGTAGCCCAGGGATTTGAACCCATATTGCCTGCGGCGCTGCCGCCAAATCCCATCGACCCCGTAAAAACTTGAGGATAGGACAAGATGTTCTATCCTTTTTTATTTGTAGTAGTGCTCCCGTAATTTACGATTTATCGCGCGGCGGGAGGGCACAAGACCCTCCCCTACGGGAAAATGTCGCAATCTCGTTTTCAATCCGTAGGGACGACTCTTGCGTTGGCCCGTTTGCCTTGAGGGGTCTGTTTCGATTTACCTCGACTCCGCTCGGTAAACGTTGCTCAACGACCGACCTGTCCGTTCCCCGATCGGAGTCGAAGGGAACGATAAAAAAAGGGCGCGTCTCCGCGGGCGGCAATGCCGACAGATAAGGTGCTCAACGGCTTCGCCGATTCGCTCCGCTGATGAAAATCTTCGCTGATAATAAAAAAGGGCGACCCGTCCGTGGGATTTCCCTTCAGTCAACCGGATCGCCCCTACGAAATTATCCATTGCTCATTGCTAATTGATACACCGGTCATTCCCGACTATCTGGATTCCCGTTTTCACGGGAATGACACCACCCCGGGCGGGTCGGATGGCCGCGCCCCTACAGTCCGTCTTCCGCGCGTTTGCCCGACCCGCGCGCTGTCACGATTTTTGCGGTTGCTTCGCACGCAAAAATCCCATCCACACCACACAACCGCCCCCGCGCCAGCGCTTCAATCCGGCTGTTGCGGAGAAACAGCCCCGCGAAGGGCCAGAACATATTAATTTCTCGGTAAAATCGCCTGCCCGTAGCGCGTTGCCTGTCGGCGCGTGCCGACCGTTAGCCATTCCACTCATAACTCGCGACATCCGA
>CAYNTG010000014.1:9621-41365 GCA_964400105.1 uncultured bacterium | reverse complement strand
CGGCACCTTATAATATGCCATCACGTTATCGACATGGCGGTGAAGATATTGTAGTGCGCGTTCTCCTTTCATGGTTGTTCCTAACTCCATAAAGAAGGCCTTAATGCCCCCCCTTTTTTCAACTAATTTCTAAATATACATAATATGTTATGTAATCTCTTCAAATAATATTGTTGCAATTAAAGCTATTGAATTCTATATTGTAAAACCGTATAATTTGAAAACATGACCGACGGGTCATGGCTATTTTTAAAGGAGGATACGATGGTTCCTAAGGATCTAATGTTCACCAAAGAACACGAATGGGTTAGGATCGAGGACGGCATAGCTACGAGCGGTATTACCGAATACGCGCAGGGCGAGCTTGGCGATGTTGTTTTTGTCGAGCTTCCACCGATCGGCGACGATGTCGCGCAGTTCGAATCGATAGGCACGATCGAGGCGGTTAAGTCGGTGTCCGATTCATTCGCGCCGCTGTCCGGCGAGATCGTCGAGATCAACGAGCTGTTGGAGGAAACACCGGAGATCGTGAATAAAGACCCATACGGCAAAGGCTGGCTGACAAAAATCAAGATCAGCGACAAAAAAGAACTGGAAAATCTACTTACACCTGAAAAATATCAGGAACTTATCGGCGAATAAGGGGTTACTATGGGTTATATACCGAATACTCCAGACGACCGTCGGGAGATGCTCGAAGCACTCGGCCTGAATTCTATCGACGAACTTCTCGAAAAGGCCGTGCCAAAGGGGCTTATCCTAAACCGACCACTCGAACTTCCCGAGCCGTTGAGCGAGTGCGAGGTTCTGGCGGAAGCGCTTGCTCTCGCTTCGACCAATGTCGATGTTCAAACGACGACGAGTTTTCTCGGCGCCGGCGCTTACGATCATTTTATACCGGCGGCTGTGCATCATATCACCGGACGGCCGGAGTTCGAAACGGCATACACGCCTTATCAGGCGGAGGTTTCGCAGGGGACTTTGCAGGCCATATTCGAGTTTCAATCGATGATCGCCATGCTTATGGGCATGGATGTCGCGAACGCCAGCGTCTATGACGGAGCCAGCGCGGTGGCGGAGGCCGGACTGCTCGCATTGCGGACGACTCGAAAGAACAAAATCGTCGTTTCAGAGCGGATTCACCCGCACTATCTGAGGGTTTTGCGGACATATACAAAGCCCACCGGTGTCGATATCGTTATATGTCCCGCGAATGGAGGCGTCACCGATATCGAGGCGTTGTCGAACCTCGTCGATGAGGATACCGCTGCGGTGATCATGCAAAATCCCAATTTTGTCGGATGCATCGAGGATGGCTTCGCTTTCCGCGATGCTATGGCCGGTTCTAAAGCGCTGCTTATCGCTGCGGTTAATCCGATCTCGCTCGGAATGCTTACCCCTCCTGGCGAGTTCGATGCCGACATCGCGGTCGGCGAGGGACAGGGACTCGGAAATTCCCTCGGATTCGGCGGGCCGTATCTCGGGCTTTTCGCCGCAAAGAAGAAATTCACGCGGAAGATGCCCGGAAGGCTGATCGGAGCTTCCACCGACGATGCCGGCACACGCGGTTTCGTCATGACGCTTCAGACGCGGGAGCAGCATATCCGCCGAGAGAAGGCCACAAGCAATATCTGCACGAACGAGGCGCTTTGTGCGCTCGCCGCGACTGTCTATCTCTCGCTCGTCGGTGAAAATGGGATCGAGAGGATCGCGAGCCTCTGCTACGACAAGGCGCATTATCTCGCATCGAAGCTTTGCAAAATCGACGGCGTCGAGCTTGCCTATGGGGAGCCTTTTTTCAACGAATTCGCCGTTCGTTTGCCGAAGTGCGCGGACGATGTCGTTTTGGATATGGCGGTTCAGGGATTCCTCGCAGGTGTTCCGATGTCGAAGTTTGACGAGAATCGTCCGAACGAAATGCTCGTGGCGGTCACCGAAAAGAGGACGGCGGAGGAGATGTACCAATACGTCGAGACGTTGGCCGAGGTTCTCGGATAGAGATTGTTTTTTTAAAAAATTCGGAAACGAATAAGCAAATATCGTTCAACAAGATGAGATTGCCACGCCGAGATAAACCGGTGCTCGCAATGACAGAATAATCTAATTTTAAGGAGGCGCTTTGAAAAAAATCGCCATGATAATTCTATTATCGGCTTTTGCCGTTGCATCGATCGCTGTTTTCGGCGGTTGCGGCGGTTCGAGTGGATTTGTTATAGATCGATGGTCGCCTAAGACTATCGACCGCGCCCCCGATGGAGTAATGCAGATGCTCGAGGACGCCGGAACTCGCAACGATTGGCCAAATGCCCACACGGTTTCGATCTACGATTCCGATTCGACATTTTTTTACCCGGACGGCAATCAGGTTTCGGCGTCATATAGCCTCGTCAAGCTGCTCACGATGAAATCGACCAAGGATTACGGCACGATTCCAATCGGCTACGACACACAGCAGATGACGCTAGATATCGTTTATATCCGCGTGATCTATCCCGATTCGTCGGTGGTAACCGTCTCCGACTCCTCGATATCCGACGAAACGATGGAAGGGTTTTCTGGGATGGATATCTATTGGTCGAATCTTCGCCAGAAGGTCATCCACATGCCGGAGCTGGAGGTTGGTTGCGGAATCGAGTTCTCGATTCGCATCGAGACCATCCAGCCGATGATCGAGGGACAGATGGATTTCAGCTTCGGATTCCAGGGAACCGATCCGGTGATCAATTCCGAGACGAAACTCGTCGTGCCGGTATCGGAGGAGATGACATGGAAGGTGTTCAACGACCCGGAGGGCAAGGTTAATTTTTCCGAAGAGACCTTCGATGATTCGCTTCGCGTTTATCATTGGTGGGGAGAGGATTTCCCGGTGCTCGTCTCCGAGGATGCGATGCCCAATATGGGTGAATTTCTCACAAAGGTCCTCGCCTCGAACACGACGTGGCAGGAATATTCCCGCAGGGTCTATGATAACTCCAAGCCTAACATGGTCGCCGACGACGCTATCCGCGAGACCGTCGCCGACCTTATGAAGGACGCCGAGAGCGATATCGACAGTATAAAAGCTATCGTTTTTTACGTCGCGCAAAAGATCCGTTATATCGGGCTTTCGCTCGGTGAGAAGGAGGGGATCACGCCACACGACGTTCGCGAGACATTCGAGGCGCAGTGCGGCGTTTGCAAGGACAAATCCGCCCTGCTCGCCGTGATGCTCGACGAGGCCGGTTTCGAGGCCTATGTCGCGCTCTCGAACCCCATGCAGCATGTCTATAAAGAGGTCGCCGCGAACCAGTTCAACCACATGATAGTCGTGGCATATGACCGCGCGGGCAACGAGATATGGATGGACCCGACAGATGCGGTCTGTGCGGACATGATGCCCGCATATCATATGGAAAAGGCCTCCCTTATTTGCAACGAAGTTGGCAACGATCTCTTTTACCATCCGATTCTTTCTCCGAAAACACAGAGCGGAAATATCGTGGCCGAAAGCCGGATCGAACCGGACGGGAGATACATAAGCCATGTTTCGATAACGGGCAAGGGGATTTACGACGAGATTCTGCGGATCATCTTCCAGCAGATGGAGACCACGCAGCAGCGCCGATTCTGGACACAGATGCTCAAGCAGCAGGTCCATCCGTCGGCGATAATCACGAATTTCGTGGTCACGCCGACGCCTATCGAGGAGCTTTGGGAGCCGGTAGTGATAGAGATAGACTATGAGATACCGGATTACGCCATCGTCGCAGGGGATTATCTATTGGTGAAATCGCCGGTCGCGACCGGGGCGTTCGATATTATGGGCCTCATCCTCGGCCAGACTACCAGCCTCTCCGAGCGCACTTATCCGCTCAACATCCAGTTCACCGTCGGAAGCGAATATGCCGAGAGGATCGCGCTTCCGGGCGGTTACTCGTCGAAATCGTTGCCGGAGACAATCATGATAGAAAACGAGGCGGCATCGTTCTCGATGGACTACGGACTCGAAGAAAACGGGGTTATCTATAAATCGTCTTTCATGGTCAAGAAGCCACAGATTCCCGCAGAGGAATATCAGGATTATAGGAAGACGATCAAGAAATCGGAGAGTGCCGGTCAAGGGATGATAATCCTCACTGAAGAAGGAGGTGCATAATGTTGCGCAGACTCTTTATTTTCGGTCTATTAGCGATGATTTATGCCAACGTTGCCTTTTCGGTGCCATCGCCCGGCGACACGGTTATCGATGCGAAAACGCTCGATGTGGCAATAAATTCACCGAACAAAGACGATTTTCCCGATGCCAAGAAGGTGCTCCTTTTCGGCGAAAAGATTATCAAGCTCGATTCGGATGGCGGATACACGGTCGAATGGCACGACATCTATCGGGTGCTGACTTTTATGGGCAAGAAGGAGCTTTCAAACGTCAAATACCTCTACGATTCCTCCTATGAAAAGGTGAACATCTCCCGCGCGAGGAGTTTGACCATCGGCGAGGATTCCACGTTCGCGGCGCAGGTCTCGGACAGCTTGCAGATCAACGACATAACCGCTCCGGGCCTGTCGAATGCGGGCATCTATTCCGACCTAAAGCAGCGCGTAGTGACTATTCCGGGCGTCGTCGATAGCTCGATAGTCGATATCGCCGGGAAGATCGAGTCCGTCGATCGGCCGAAAAAGCCGTTCGGCGGGATCGAGTTCCTCGCAAAAAGCGATCCGGTGGTAAGCTATCGCCTCGTTATCGAGGTGCCGATGGATCGCGAACTGGTCTATAGATCGGCTAACGGAGCACCCGCGCCGACTGTTCAGGGGAACCGGTATATATGGACGATTTCCGATTGGGACGGCTTCGTCCCCGAGGAGAGAGGGCCTTTGGGGCGCGACCTTCTGCCATGCGTGTTCTATTCCGTCACGAAGAGCTGGACCCTCGCCGCAGATATGGTTCAGGCTCAGTTCTTCCCGAAGTCCATGCCCGATGAGAAGGTTTCCAATCTCGTCGAGAAGATCGCCGGAAAACTCGATGGAAGGGCAAAGATCGATAGCCTGACTTCATGGGTGGCGCGCAACATTCGGATGATCGATATCGACCTCGGTGACGCCGGTTATATACCGAATTCCGCAGCCGTGGTTCTCAAGAACAGCTATGGCGATTCGCGCGACCGAAGCGTCCTTTTGGTGTCGATGCTTCGTGCCGCCGGATTCAATCCGAATCTGGTCCTTTTGCCCCCGCGCGATTCACGCGTTCTGGAGGAGGTTCCTGCGGTGGCGCAGTTTATGCGGATGGCGGTCGAGATCGATATGCAAACCGGCGAGCGTGTTTGGCTCTGGACCGAGGACGATTTCACCGCGCCGGGAAGATTTCCGGGATACGACGGCGAAAAAGCGCTTATGATCTCGGTCGGGAAGGGCGAGCTTGTCGAGCTTCCAAATATCGGCCCGGAGAAGAATGGAATGGATCAGAACTACGAGATCGCGCTCGATGCCGAGGGCGGTATTTCTGGCACGATGCAGATACTATTCAGGGGGGATTACGAGCGCAGGTTGCGCAACGAGTTCCGCGACGTCAAACAGAAAAGGCGTCGCCAGCGGGTCGAGTCCGTGGTCTCGAACATCGGTGGCGGCGAGTTGGCCGGAGATACATCTTTCTCATTCTCGGCTCTGGAGGACCTGAATATCAAACCGACGATGTCCGCCGAATTCGTGTCGAAGGATTTCGCGTTTATACAGGATGATATGATGATTTTCAATTTCCCCGGAAATCCGCTCGATTTCGCCGGATCGACCGTCCCGACCAACCTCGACGAGCGCGAGGAGCCGCTCGTCCTCAGGACTCCGTTCAAGGAGAACTACTCGTTCACGCTTCGAGTCCCGGATGAATATATGATCGTTTGGGCGAGCGAGCCGACGAGCTTCAAGAACAGCATCGGCGAGATGAGCGTTTCCTCGGCAATAGGCGACAACGAGGTCGAATACAACGTATCCCTTTCTATCGAAAAGACATGGATCGAGTCCTCCGAATACATCGAAGCGAGGGATTTGATCCGCTCATATATGGCCCCCAAGAACCGGATGGTTCTTCTCGAAAGAAAACCTGCGGAACTGCCGGAAGAAATAGAAGAAGGTGAATAAATGTCCAATAGGATTATAGAAAAAACCGTTTTCGAGATTTCCCGCCCCGGCCTTATCGGCGCGAGCCTGCCGAATTCCGATGTGCCGCCGGCGGATCGATCAAAAATACCGGAGAAGCTTCTTCGCAATGGCAAAATCGGCCTACCGGAACTGAGCGAGGTTCAGGTCATGCGCCATTTTTCGCGGCTCGCGGCGCTCAATCACCATGTAGAAAAGGGATTCTATCCGCTCGGAAGCTGCACGATGAAGTATAATCCCAAGGTGAACGAGGATATCGCTTCGATGGCCGGATTTGCGCAGGTTCATCCGATGACGGAGCCAGAACTTGCCGAAGGCGCAATAGAGCTTATGGCGCAGCTCGGCGAGATGCTCTGCGAGATCTCAGGGCACAACCATATTACAATGCAGCCTGCGGCGGGAGCGCACGGCGAGCTTACCGGCTTGCTGGTTATCCGGGCGTTCCACGAAAAGCACGGAAGCGTGCGCAAGAACGTTATTCTCCCAGACAGCGCACACGGCACGAACCCGGCGAGCATCGTTCTCGCCGGATACGAACCGATTCAGGTCGAGAGCCTTCAGAGCGGACTCATCGACATCGAGGCGCTCGGAAAGGTGCTTTCCGAGGAGACTGCGGCGCTGATGATCACCAATCCGAATACGCTTGGAATATTCGAGATGGAGATCGAGAAGGTCGCTAAGATGGCCCACGATGTCGGCGCGCAGGTCTATATGGATGGAGCTAACCTCAACGCGCTCATGGGGATCGTTCGCCCGGGGGATATCGGGTTCGACGTTACGCATTTCAACCTGCATAAGACATTCAGCACGCCGCACGGCGGCGGCGGCCCTGGAAGCGGGCCTCTTAGCGTAGCTGATCACCTCGAACCGTTCCTCCCGACACCGGTTGTTCGCCGTGCCGCCGACGGTGAGGCGTTCCTCGATTTTGACCGTCCCGATTCCATCGGAAAGGTGCTCGGTTTCTACGGCAATTTCCTCGTGATGGTCAAGGCGTGGGCGTATCTTCGGATGCTCGGTGCGGAGGGCGTGCGCGAGGTTAGCGAGTGGGCGGTGTTGAACTCGAACTACCTGCTTTCAAGGCTCAGGGAACATTATTCATTGAAATATACGGGCACGCCGATGCACGAATTCGTCATCGACAGCTCGAACCTCAAGGATTACGGAATCAAGAATATCGATGTAGCCAAGCGACTTCTGGATCACGGCTTTCATGCGCCTACGATGTCTTTCCCGCTTATCGTCCACGATGCCCTTATGATCGAGCCGACGGAGACGGAGAGCAAATCGACTTTGGACGATTTCGCCGATGCGATGATCGAGATCGCCCGCGAGGCTCGCGAGAAACCGGATGTCCTTCACGCCGCACCGACAAAGACGCCGATCGGTCGCCTCAACGAGGGCAAGGCGGCAAAGGCGATGGTTCTTCGATGGCCGATTCCGGAGGATTTATAGATATTATACAAGTGGGTCCGTTCATTCGGACCCACTATTTTATTCATTTTTTTGGGAAGGATCTATTATGTCAAAGCGCGCGATGGTTTTCATCGACGGCAACAACCTCTATTTTGGCCTCAAAAAGAACGTTGGAAACTACAATCTCAACTACAGTAAATTCATTCGTTCGATAACGCGGGATTACGATATGGTGCGGGCCTATTTCTATACCGCCCTTTTCCGCAAAGACGACGATGAATTTCTGTTTAACAACCAACAGAAATTCCTGACATACCTCTATGAGGTTCCATTCATGCAGATTATGCCCGGGCGAATCGAGAAGCGTGGCGACGAATTAGTCGAGAAGGGCGTCGATGTCCGGCTGGCGATAGATCTCGTGAGGTTCGGGGCGAATAACCTTTACGACGTGGCCATTATCGTATCCGGCGATGGAGATTACGCCCCCGCAGTCGAAGCTGTAAAGGACATGGGACGCAACGTGATAAACATTTTTTTCTCGGATGAGTCTTCGATTCATCTCAAACATGTTTGCGATAAATTTATCCGGTTGGACTACGAGCTTTTGAAGGATAGCCTTTTTGCCTCTTCGACAAGTTCATTCGTGCGCGACGGCGTGGAAAGCCGTAACCCGCAGGATGTCGAGCAGGAATATTCAGATTCCAGTTCCGACGAATAAATTCGTGGATGGTTTTTTACTTTTGCCTCAGGATAGACTCGATTTCGGCGAGAAATTCGAGATGCGAGCGATATTGCTCGATAAGCCTCTTGTAGATAAATTTATGTGAGCGACCGAGTTTCGCTTTGTTCGCTTCGTAAAACGTCTCGATTTCTGAATAGATGCGCTCGGTTTGCCCTCTGTGGATTTCGAGTGCTTTGAGCGCCTTATCTTCTGGTAAAAGCTCAATGCCCAAAAGTGCGATATCGAAATCCGAGCGAAGGTCGATCGGTTCCGTCAAAAGTCGAAGGAGCGATGCGGAAAGCGCAGTTTTGCCTGACTTCGTAATCCGATAGACCGCCCTCGGCGGCGATTTCCCAATGCGAACCTCTTTGGCCTTGATATGCCCATTTTTCTCGAGTCGCTTCAAAGATTGATAAACCGACGAGGAGGGAATGTCCGCCCAATCGGAAATTCTATTTTCTCGAGAGCGCTTTACAAGGTCGTATCCATGGATCGGCCCTTCGGAAACGAGTGCCAAAACGAGTGTGTCGGTGTTGGATTTAGCAGGCATATTTTAAAATCGCCGTGCACCCACCCTTCGACTTCGGCAACCAAACAAGGCTTATCGCACAAAACGACTCGAGTTCGAGTTTCCCGAATCACACGATCGCGCTTCCCTACCGCTGCTTCCTTCCGGATCTGACGGGGTTCAGGAGGCGTCCGTTGCGCGAGAATCGAACCGTCAACGACGTTCGTGCGGGCCTTGCCGGCGTCGATGAGCCTTGGGCGGGAATTAGGCCCCGCATATGGCGGATTTCGGGTTCAGGGGACCGCCAGCCCCCCGCTTAGCACGGCTATAATCAAAATAATCAAATATCGGATCGAATTCAACCGTTCTTTATCGACTCGATATAATCGATAACGTTCTTGAGCTCCTCTTCGCTTAGTCCGCGGGTCGAAAGGAAAAGCGAATGGAAGATCCTTCGGCCCTCCGGGGAAAGCTCACGCTCGAAATCCGATTGCGGCAAAAGCCCGTCGGACAATGAAAAATCCGTTTTCAGAAGCTCGTCGGTAGTGATCCCGGCCTTCAAATGCTCCTCGAAAAACCCGGCTATCTTCGCAAGGTTTTTGCGGCTTGGAATATTCCCGCTCTCCCACAGGATCACGCTGCGACGGGTCACGTCGAGGGCTATGGCCAGCTCCTTCTGCGAAAAACCCATCCCCTGGGCGAAAAGCCCCGCCGCCCGTCTCAAAAAGCGGATGTTCCGCCCGAAAAAATAACCCCTATTTCCATGTGAATCAACGGACACCGAAAAAATTCACTTCCACGTGAAATAATGCTTGACTTTCCCGCTTCGGTCGATACTTTATTAAGCGAACAAATGTTCTTTTTAGCTGTCGTAGTCGGCTATGAAACCTATCCGGCTCGACTTTGAATCATTCTCTTCCACTTCGGGAAAATGAACTATCGAGGAAATATATTCATAACGAAGGAGGATAAAAGCGATGTTCTCCTCCTTTTTGCGTTCGACATTGTCATACACGGGGAAATCGTCCACCTTTATCCAGATGCCGAACTCGTCCACCGATTCGACCTGAGCCACGAATGTCATAGTCGGTTCGCCAGAGCCGATCTTCGGCCGGATATACGGGTCCTGAAACTCGACCCCGATAAGGTTAATCCTCACCGTTTTGCCGACGAGAGAATTAAAATCCATTTATAACCATCCTGTTTTTTTAAAAATCAAAAGAAATATACGTTCAGCATGTTTAACTGTCAAGTCGGATGAAAGGTAGAAAAAATGAAACTAAAAAATGAATCGAGGAGCTATACCGTGAGGCGAAACAGGTGGATTCGTAAACGTTTCGACGAACTTCGCGAACAGAATATGAGCGTCCGAACCGCATCGAGGGTGGTGTCCGAGGAGCTTAAAGGACAGATAGCACCGGATACGGTCAGGACCATAATCTACAGCTCGAATTGTGCATAAGGAGAAAAATGACACACAGAAGATTGCCAAAAAGACCCCGTAAAGAACTTTCGTCGAGGAGAATCGAGGCGCGGAAAGAGCGCGAAAGGCGCAGAAATAAGGTCTATCTATTGTCGCTGCAGGACCTTCCGCCGGAGAAACTCGAAAGGATATTCCGCAAGGTTCGCGATGGCGAAGTCGATCTTATCGGCCTGAGGGAAAAGCCATCTCAAAAGATGTCGCGGTTCCTTTTTATCCCGGAAGAGGAGTTCGTTTAGGGCGAGGTGATGCAGCCCGATTCGGTTTCGAGGCTGTCGAGGCTCGCCCAGATGCTGTCGCCGTCGGTGTATGGAATTCCGCGTATCTCCACGGTGGTCGAATCGCCGGATGTCGTGAATATCACGTCGCTCGAAGGCCCCACCGGATAAATAACGACGCTGTCCGTTGGCGAGCTGAAGACCTTCACGGTGAAATAGGCCGCAAATGGACTCGTGCTGCAGAGCGTATCGATTACGTTGTAACGAATCGACTGATCCGGACAAGAACTTGTGCCGCCGCAGGGCGCGCATTCGATGGCGACATCGAACGGATTGCAAACCGCGATCTTGCAGCTATCCCGACCCCAGTTGCAGAATGAATCCGGCTGTACGACGATGATCGTGAGCGATTCGCACGTTGCCGGGACGGAGAAATCCGCGCTCGTCCCGGATGTCGAATAGACATCGTGGATCGTGCCGTCTGTAACGATGAGGCTTCCGGGAATATCTCCGGTGAAAAGGTCGTCTATAAGCCAATTCGCGGTAGCCATATCACCGGCATAAACCGGCTCGGGCAGGCAGATCGCGGTAATCGTCGGATTCTTCGAGTCGAGGCAGGCCATGACGTTCGAGGTGTCGTCGCACGCCCAGAGGCAGACCCGATAGACGAAGTCTTTGGCGTGATCGGTATACCAGAAACAGCTTCCGTCGAAGGTGATCCCCTCCGGGCCGAATCCGGTCGTCGCTGAAAGCGCGAAGCTGTCGATGACATTCCCCGCAAAATCGAATTGAAGCAGGACATGTCCGGCCGGGCCAGGATTTCTTAGTATCCATATCGAGCCGAGCGCGAAAACGAGCGCATCGGCGGAGATAGCGCCGTCCATGAGGCCGGGGTGCAACGTTTCGAGGTCGAGCCAGAGCGTCGATGTATATGGCGGTGTCGGATCGACTTCGTATATTTTCCCCCGCGAGTCGGTCGCATAGAAATGGCTTCCATGCCACGCGATACCCTGTCCCCATCGTGTCGGCGGAATCACCGCTGCGGAAGAATCGACTATCGTGCATGTCGAGACATCGAATTTAAAAAGCTTTGCGCGCTGTGCCGAAAGGCCGCCGCCGAGGATCCAGAGATAGCCGTCGTGCCATTCGCAGTCGGCGGTGTAGCCGTCGAAGAGGTCATCGACATTGCAAGAATCCGCGAAAACCTCGTGCGTGAACGGATCGACGCGAAAGACGCGCTGTGTGTCGAGAGGCGAACTATACCAGCTTCGCGTAACCCGTAAAAATTCGCCGTCCCATGCTACGCCTTCGGCATCTGTAATAGCGAAGGAGTCTGTAACCGTAAGTATTTCCAGGGTCTGGTTATGCGCGGAAATCTCGATCTCGAAATTGCAGCCCTCGTGTTCGGGATAATCGGCGTGCATATCCCAGTAAAAGCAGTGCGTGCCGGAATTTACCCAGCCGATATTCGGCGGAGCATAACCCGGCACTGTTTCGAGTATCGTATGAACCGGCACCGGAGTTCCCAAATCGGTTAATCTGAAATCGGTAAAAAACGAATCTACAACGCCGTCGTTCGCTTCATAGCAAATCTCGACCAGATTCTCACCGTCGCAGTCGGTTTCCTCGTAAAGCCATAGTGAATCGATGGATAGAGAGCAAAATAGCATATCGGATGAATATACTTCCTGGCCATCGTTGGAATCGAGGTCCTGCTGTCGAAGTTGAAGGCCATAGTTTGGCCCGGCAACCCAGTTTTCATAAAGCGTCGATATATCGAGCGAAAACCACCCCTCCCAATCGGGAAAGGCGGGCGTCCATTGATCGGAGGCGACCGTAATATTGACGGTGGGAGCGGTATCCCAGGTTATTGTGGCTTCCTCCCACGCACCGGTAACGAGATACGCCTGTATCCAGTTCGAGTTCGTGGCGGTGCCGTATTTGTATAACCATATTTGGCATGTTTCCAGCGAATCGTATGTCGCTAAGGTGGTGTCGAATCGGATGAAGGAACGCCTCGTCCAGTGCCAGTCCTCTTTCATGGCAAGTTGTGGTGAATAGCCATAATTGATGCTGTCGCAATAGATTCCGTCTGTGGGCCAATATCCATTGTGGCAGACATAGGCGTCGATACCCTCGTTGCGAGGCTGATATATAAGGCTGTCCAACACGCCGCCGGACCAATACAGGACGCGAAACTTCGGTGTTTGTAGCTCCTGGCCGAGAAGCCCAAAAACCGCTAAAAGTAAAACCAGCGCGATTATTAAAGAGGTCGAAGCCCTTTTCTGCGCGCAATTCATGGAACCCCGACTTGTCCAATCGACAATATAAAAGTCATTCCGTTCATCCTTTTATTCGAGGGGCCGCATTCGCGACCCCCGAAAATATGTTTGCCGTCCGACCGGAAAGGCTATTTGACCAACAAAGCCCTTTTTGTCAAAGTTTTTCCGCCGGTTTGCATCTTGATAAGATACACACCGGAAGGTGCTTTTTCCAGAGTAAGGGCGAATTTATAGATACCCGCGCTCATTTGGCCGGAGAATATTTCATCGACCAGTCTGCCGTCGATATCGAACGCCGAAAGTTTTATCGTTTCATCTTCCGGAAGTTCTATCGAGATTTTTGCCGTCGAGTTGAACGGATTCGGCGAAATTGTCATCAGCGCGAAATCGACCGGCCTAACGCCCGCCTCGTCGATATTATCCGAGTTTGATGATCCGGGAGTGCCGTCGCCGGCGCTCGCCTGCCAGCTCGATGCGAGGTAGTTATCGAAAGTCGGATTGATGAGTTCGAGCGATGGGCCGTCTCCGTCTGGTGCCTCCGGCCACGGATCGGTATCCGTGAATACGACGTAGTCCACGAGGTCGCAGTCGCCGTTGTAAAGCCGCACCGCGTCGCCGTCGTTGTTGAGGCTGAAAGACATCCCTCCAACGACGCCGGTGATGGAATAGTTCGCCTCGATAGAATCGGCGTTCTTGGCAACGACCAAATATCCACCGGCCGCAACGGTAACGCCGCCGAGTGGCAGCATGAACGTGTTGAATTCCGAATTGTCCTTGATAAACCAGCCGGAGGCGTAAATATCTGTCGTGCCGCGATTGTAAAACTCGATGAACTCGAAATAGCTGTCGTTGCGCGGATACTGTGGATTGAACATTATCTCGTTGATAACGAGATCGCCGTCGATCGTGTCACCGGAGGTGACGAAATAGGCATATGTCCACGATGTGTCCGAATGCAGGCTGTCGTCCTCGACGACGAGATAATACCGAACGGTTGAACCTACCGGTGTAGCCGGGATAAATCCGCCCCATGTATCGTCACCTGCGGAACCGTCGCCGTGCGCGCCGTCGTCCGCGAATGTTGTCGAATCGGTTGCACCGTCATCTACGTTGTAAAAGAGCAGCGCTTTTGTGATGATTCCGTCGTCGGTGATAGTCGCCGTGACGGTAACATCGTCTGTCGGGGTCGGATATTCCGGCGAATGCGCGATGTCCTCGACCATCGGCGGGAAATCGACATCCGCGCCGTGAAGCGTATTTTCCGCACCGGGAGTTCCGGCATCGACCGTGCTCGGTCCCCAGTTCGAGCTTGAATTCGACGGGCCAAGCGGATCGATTCTCTCCAAAGAAGGGCCGTCGCCGTCGGCTCCCCATGCATCGTCGTATGTAACGGAATCGATAACCGTCGTTCCCTCGAGAAGAACGATGTCGTCGTTGGAGTTCCCAAGCGCGATCCCGAAGCCGGTGGCGTCGATATCCGGAGTGAATGGGAAAGGCACCGTGCTGTTCTCGTTCACCTCGATTGTGAGATAACTTCCTCCCATAATATTGATCGGAGCGAAATCGAATGTTCCCTCGCCGTCGGTTAGCGTCCATGTCGAATCGAGATGGATAGGCCCAATTGTGATGTTGTAAAGCTCGACCCACTCGTTGTCGGTGCCGGATTCCGGGCCGTTGAACATGATCTCGTTGACCACGATGTCCCCCGGACTTGCCGCGAAAAGGGCAGCGGTTAGAATCAAAAACAAGATCGATACTGTCTTCATCATTCCTCCTTGTTAAACATTATTTGTATTCTTTCCTTAAAAAATTTCGTCTTCGTTGCTTTTAGCAACAAGATAATACGCTTTTATTGAATACGCAACATGTTTTGCTAAATAAATCTTGCCGGCGGCTGTCACGGTTTTTGCGGTTCCAGTAGGACGCAAAACCCCCATCCCCCGACCCCCGCTTCCCGTGCCAGCCGACAGTCTTGTTTCGTAGGAGACTAGCGTGCTCGTCCAGCCAGTTTTTCGCCTGTTCCTAGAACCGGGAGCACACACCCGTGGGATTTCGCTCCGCTCAACAGGTGTTCACCTACGAAATATAAAAATATAATGAACGATGCGATGGAAGCCTCGCGCCCGAATATCAGAATAACTATTCCCATACAAAACTGAAGGAATCGATAAAACATATAAGAACTACTATTAATCTACAGATTCTTCAATTTCTTTTTCCTCGACACCCGTGAAGCTTCAGCAGCTTGTTGATAAATAGATTTCTCCCAGGAGCTCGGTAAGTTGACAACGCCAGCTTGTTCCAGGGCTTTAAACACTTTCGGCTTTATATGTGTATCAAACATAATATGGCAAGATGGACACAGCATAAGTAAATTAAGGCCTTTCTTTGGGCCTTCCGCAACGATATGTGCCCTCTGCCTTACTTTGACATAATGCCCACACATTTCACATAGGCCTTCAGAAGATTTCTTTGTCATTATCCGTTCCTCATAACTATGTTTATAAAGACAGTATAAAACTCCTATATATCATTCTTTTATATAGAAAAACGTTAGAATATCGTTCAAGCTTTTTTAGAGCAATTTTCGAGATAGATTAAATCCACCGACTTATCGGGAATATACTTCCGCAGAATCTTTAAGTTGTCGCCGTAGTAGAGGGTGTTCATGGGTTAAGTACCCTTTAACGTAGAAGGGCAAACTTCGTGATTGGGGTCCCAACATAGTATTTTCAGAATATGTGCCTCTCTTATACCTATAATCCTTTTTTCCCTGTAAGCCGCAAAGAGAATATCTGGTCTACATCATCCTGTTTTATTTCTTCTAATCTTCTTTGGGCTTCCCTATTTATATCTGAAACGAAAACGGAAGACTGCCCGACCTTACTATTTCGTGCCAAGTCATAGACTCAAACGCTTACCATAATGCCCTCTCGTCTAAATTACTAATTATGTTTTCTTGTCTTAGCTTACTGTTAGGTGACTAATTAGCGGGTTTTGTTCGCTTCTTCACTTGAAAAATATATATAAATAACTTGTAAGTCAAAATATTTGTGCTTTTCACATAGATTTTAATTATTATTCGGCAACGCGGTATCTACTTTTTCCTCATCCACCTCCGATTCCTGCTCGTCGTCGCCAATAGCTTATAGGGAATCCGGTTTGCCTCGAACTCTTTTGAGCCTTACTTGCAGCGATGATGATAACAAGGAGGATAGCAGGCAGATAAATGAGCATACGTGATATGTCGGAAAACCGTTCAACCTCGCCGTCCATCAGCAGTATTCGCGCGAAAGAATTCAGTATTACGGCATTAATGGCAATGAGAAAGAACGCGTCATGGGTCTTACGAGCCACTCTGGTTTCCGAAAGTATCCACGCGGCGATGAAGGTGCCACCGATGGTGTATGTTGAAATACGTGCAGTGTCCCAGGCCACCGCGTGCATCGCGAGAGGAGCGCATATTACACAGAACAAGAATATCGAAAAAAGACTGAAAATGCGAATTTTGAACGAAGAGTAAATGTAGACCAAGATCGCCAACAGCGATGGTCCAACAGCTGCCAGGACAGCCGGGTGCAGCAAATGCTCACCAAAATTCCAAATTTGCCGGCGGAAGAACTGCATGAATGTTGTCGTTTGCCATATGGAAAACTTCTTGCTTCCTGTTGCATCGATTCCAAACGCGTGCAAATGCTCGGCAATTTGCCCACGAAGTGTCAGTGCGTCAGTCGTCAGGGATTGAATCAAGGCGATAGCTATAAAGGCCAACACGGGGATACAGAGGGCGACGATGTAAGTGCTCCACCTTGCATGTTGCCTGCGTGATATAAGGATTGTCACGGACGCAAGACATACAAGTGGAAAACCGATCAAGAGGTAGCTCTCGTGTGATAGAATCGCCACGACGGAGATAAGTGAGGCAAGAAAAGGGCGGTTGTGTAGAGTAAGCGCGACCGACGCTATTGTGAACAGATACAGAATAGCGTCGAAATACCCAAGCAGGTGGGCATTCATGACCACAAACGGTGACGACGCAAACACAAGTCCAATCGCAAATAAACTATCTCTTGGTTGGTTCCGGCGAAATGAACGATAAAAAATAACAAGCATTGCGGCATACATGCTGAAAACCATGACAACCGAGAGTGCGAGAATAATATGAGGATTCATCTCACAGCCGAGCAAGCGCGTGAAGATGCTGCAGAGCGATCCAATCAGTCCGCGCTTTATAAAGCCGAACCTGTAGTCAAGAAGCCAATGAGCTTCAGAAAAGTCGTTTGGCATCCGTATGGCTCGTGCGATTGTAACAGCGAATGTCCACCCAATAATTGCCCATATGATCGCGTTACGAGAACGGTCTCTTCCGAACAATAATTTGATTGATCCGCATAAGCCGTCTTTGGTTTTCGTTCTTGTTTCGGTGGTCGAGTTGGCCGTTTGCGACCGACCTCTACGGACATCGTTATCGTGTGTAGGGGCTGTTCGAGAACCGTCCGACGCGAAATTACCGTGCAATTCGTTTTCCCCGGCAACATCGTCGCGGGCTATTATTGTCTCGGACGTTTGGTCTCGATAAATGATTTTAACCATACTCGTTTCAGGTATAAAATATACGTAATTCCCAAAAAGAAATAACAAACAAATTTAACTGCGGTTTGGTCCGGCTTTTCTGTGGCGTGGAACTTCTGCTAAGACTGCTTATCTACATACAACAAACACTACTATTAACTATTGACAATCCATGCACCGCAAGCATGTGAAAATAATAATATCTAATTAATCCGCGTCAAGTAAAATATTAGATAAATTCGGTTCTGGATTCTCTATATCGGGATAAGTTCATCCATATCACCCTTCTTGCACCACCGTTTAATCGAAGGCGTCGGGCGAGGCGAACCTCGCCCGATTTTTTTCCTGCAGAATTAGATGATTTTCTCGACCTTGACCGGTCTGCCATCGAGGAAATTGCCATCCTCGATAGCCTTCTTCGAAATGCGAATCATGCCTTCGTCGTCGTGCATTTCGCCGGCCTTGATATGTATCGAGCGCAAGCCGCCAAGCCATCCTCGAGCATCGGCAACATAGAGAAGGTCGCCGGGCACGGCCTTCATCTTCTCCATGTCGGCCTTCGAGAGGTGGACGAGTTCGTCGTCGCTGGCTAGGATATCGAGTTTGCAATGAACCTTGGCTCCCATTTCCTCGTGAGGGGTTCCGCCCTTGAATTTGGTCTTTGCGGCAAAGATCGTTCCAACGGTCAGTCCGTCTATGTCCTTCTTCGGTTTGGTGAAGAAGGTTATGACGATGCACGCGATCATCGTTACGATAAGGCCGAATACCGACCGGAAATATTTATAATCTCCGGCGGTTTTGAAGCCGAATTTCTTTACGTCCCCCTCGACATCCGCAGGCAGGGTGTTCGCATCGACCAGTTCGATAACCGGCAGTTCGTCTTCGCCGAGGCCCTTATCGAGCACGGCGTTTATCTTCTCGCCGGTGGATGTATTTATTACCTGGAAGGCGTAGCTGTCGCGTGGTTTTAGTCCTTCGAGCGGCGCGCAGAAACGTTGCACCGGTATCTCGTTAATCGTGTCGAAGCGTGTATAGACCGGCGATGAGTTATTATAATCGCCGTCGAAATCGTCCTTCAACTGGTATTCAACAAGGTAATCGCTCGCGATTCCCTCGTCCGCACCGAATATCTCGCCCCAGTTATATGCCGCACGCGGTCCCATTATCGGGCCGCTATCGACCGCCTCGAATACGATATTCGCCTCGCTGCCGTCGGTAAGACCGTGCGTCCTCGCTATCGGTATAATTATCTGCGGGAAAATCACCGAGAGCAAGATCAGCGCTCCACCGATGATCATTCCCCAGAACGCCGCCTTCGGTGTGAACCTTTTCCAAATAATGCCGAGCATGATCGCCACGAGCATCGGCGGTGTGACCATCGCGACGAAGGCATAGTGCGCCTGAAGGATGCTTCTGCTTTGGGCAAATATCGGCACCAACGCGAGGCCGACAAGCGTTGCGAGGACGGAAACATATCGTCCCGCCTTGAGGTAGTGCTTATCGGGAGCTTCTTTTTTGATGTAGTTTTTGTAAATATCGAAAATCCCGATAGCCGCCACTGCGTTGATAAGCGTGTCGATTGTGCTCATCAAGGCTGCAGTCAGTGCCGCGATCACGAATCCGAATATCCCCGGTTTCGTAACGACGTTCGAGACTATCATGAAGATGTCTTTCGCATTGACGCCGGTATTGATGCTGCCACTCGTGATCATCGAGGCTGCAACCCAACCGATACACCCGACAACGACCGCCGAGATTGGCATCAGAAGCAGCGTGTTGAATGTAAGCGTTTTGCGGCCCTCGTTCACAGACTTCACCGCGAGGTATCTCATAATGAAGCCCTGGTTTATAAATGTGAACGCGAGCGTTCCGACGATCCCTTCACCCCAGAAAAGCCCGGTGAACTCGAACTCAGCCGGTCTGTTGAATCCGGGGAACGGCAGCCTGTGGGCAACATCGAGGTTCGCCCACCATTCGGAAAATCCTCCGATATGGCTCAGTCCGTAGATCAGCAATATCGCGCCGGCGATGTAGAGAAATAGCCCTTGGATAAGGTCGGTGAAGATGACCGCCGTTTGACCGCCGGTCGTAACGTATATTGCGCTGATCACCGCCACAACCGGGATAGTGATCCACATGTTGATGCCGAGCATACTTCGAAGCGCGAGACCCATGAGATAAAAATTCAGCCCGATATAGCCGACGAGATAGACCAGCGTGAATATCGTCGCGACGAGGCGGGTTCTTCGGTCGAAGCGGCGCTGGAAATACTCCGGCACCGACTTGATCCGGCTGAAATAGATGATCGGCAACCAACCGAACATAAACAGCGGAATCATGAACCAATCGTTGAGATAGGTCATCGTTGAGCTTAATCCCGCAGTGAAACCGGTCTGGGCATATTTGAGGAAGCTGTAGCTTCCGATGCCGGTCGCGACGAGCGATGCCGCAATTAGCCACCACGAAAATCTCTGCCCGCCGAAGAAGAAATCCTGCGTCGATTTCGTGAAGCGGGCGAAATACGCACCGAATCCGAGAATTCCGGCAAAATAGACGACCAAAATGGCATAATCGATGGGAGTTCCCATTACATTCATTTCAGTCCCCCTTTATGAGTGTATTGCTAAATAGGTCCATACGCCGAAGACGATAGCAAACCCAAAGAATCCAGCGACCAGCGCGATTACCCATTTTCTATCCTCGGCGAGTTTTAGGTTCGCCGATTTCGTGACGACCACATAGATCGTCCCGGCGGCGAAAAAAAGCCCTCCGACAATGAATTGGTAGAGATATGTCAACCATCCGTTGTGCATAAGACCTCCGTGGTTTTAGACCTTTAAAACAAAATTAATCAAAATACCGGAAGAACTATTGATATAATAAATCTGAATCCAAGTTTCATATTAAATCACCAAAACAACTGCTATGAATATACCATATATAGGCTATATGTGACAATTATATCATTGTAGTATTATATAATTATATTTAATCTACGAATCCTTCTATTAACTTAATGATCGCTTTTTCCTTCTCGTATCTGTTAAGTTTCGATGAGAGCCGTGTATGTTTTTTCCTCTATGCTCATATCGCTTTTGTTTTTACAAGTTTGCTTAGACAATCTATTCTCTCGGCAATAAGATGATCGTAGGCCTCGACGTAATCGGGCAATAGCTCCGTCGAGCATCGATCGAACCAGCGAATGACCATCGCGTGGGCCACCGCGTCGGCGAGAATGAGATCGCGGCGCATCTCTTCGGTAGGCTTTTCATAGAATTCAGCGAGCGCTTTGGCGGTCGGCTCCATCTCGAAATTATCCATGCAAGCCGCCGCAGATTGCATAAGATAGGCGACATCGACCAGTTCCGGGCCGGTCTCGCATGGACCGTCCGCGAAAACGACTCTGTCCTCGAACAAAAAAGCGTTATCGACTCCCGGATCGCCGTGGATAAGACCGGATGCGTATTCGGTCAATCGCTCGAAAGGCCATTTCGCCATAGTTTCGACTATCTCGCCTATCTGTTTCTCGATCCCCGGAATCCTTTTCCCGATGGGAATTAGCTTTTCAAAATCGAAATCGACGGTCGATATTCCATCCGGCAGCGGCCTATCGCCCCACTCTTTCCGAAAGAGTCGATCTAATTTGACGAGGGCGGTCGCGATAACCGGTAGCCTGCTCGAATCCTCCGGCGGTTTTCCCGGTGGAACCTTCGTAACCATGAAAACGGTGTCGCGCACCGCGAAATCGCCGATACATCGCGGCATCGCACCTCCCATATCGGGCGGCATGACGCGTCGAATCTCGACCTGCGCATCGAATGGTTTCCGAAGCCCGGACACAACGAACGAACCGATTCCGTCGTATGTGACCAGCTTCGCGTTTATCAAAACCCAACGCTTTATCCACTCGTTCGATTTCGGCATGTCGTTGCCTGCCCCGACCAGCGGGGAAACATAAAGGCGAATCTCCTCCACGGAAAGCTCGTATGGCATCTTCATGCTGTCTGGCGAACTGCTCATCGAATTATCCTGTCGTCTTCGATACGAAACGCGAATGCGCGCCGAAGATGATCCCCTACGGGGCTTCCCGCCGGATAGATTAAGAGTGCCTCCTCCGCGATATCGAGTATCCGATCGCGCTCGCTTGCGATAACATAACGCTTTATCAATCGGTCGATCACATATTTATGCACGCAGCATGGGCATTTCGGTTCGACGCTCTCAAAAAATTTCATGAACCTGTCGAGCGGCACGTTTCGATACCAAATCAACATGTCGTTCACCAGAATCCTCGACCCGATCGGCGACTGCGGATATCTTTCGGCGATCTCGTCGAGTTTTGCATGAGCTTCGTCGGAAAGCTCGACCGGACCGATCCTTAGATAATCCTCGATACTCCCGTCGATGGACATAGCGGCGATATACTCATCAAAAACTTCTTTTTCACCGCCGGTCGGATCGACGATCTCGAATTCGGTCGAATCCGCAAGATCGTTTTTTTGCTGTTTAAATGCTATCTCCTTGCCGCGATAGTAGCTGAAGCGCGATTTCAACCTGTATTTTCCCGGCGAGAGCATTCCGGGGCCGAGATTCTCGAAGAAGCCGGTCAGGTTCATCTCCGAGACGGAGGCCTCTCCCGAATGAAGGAACATCTTCGGAGGCCGTGGATACTCTGCCCTCTGAAAGCGCGGGATCGGAGATCCGTCCGGGCCGATAAGCTCGATATTCTTCGCCGGGAAATCGATAAACGCGATGTCGTCGCTCGTACCGTTTGTCACCTCGATAGCGACGCAAATCGCCTCGCCCGTCGAAAATTGAGATTCCGAAAAGACAAAAGACATCGTAACCTCGCCCGGCACAAGCCTTTGCGGTTTCTTTTCATTGCAACCACAAATCGAAAGCAGCATCGCGAGAAGGAATCCCTCGATAATTGGTATCATTTGTCTCATAATTAATCCAGGTTTTTCCATCGTTCATCGACGTCGGGCGAGATCGGCGTGTGATCGGAAATCCATTTCTCGATGGCCGTCCGGAGCAATATGCCGGTGAAGGCGACGCTTTCTTTCGGCAAGGCGTCGAGCTGTGGAACGCCATAACTATAATAGACATAGTCGGTTGCAGCGAGTCGATATGTCGCCGAAGAGTCCACGGGGCTGCCGCCGATGCGCATCTCCACGATCTTCCCGGACTCCGGATCGTAGATCACTTCGGCTCCTGCGATAAGCGCGCCGGAATACTTCCCGGCCATCCGCTCGACTACCTCGACGATCTCCTTGCCGGAAAGCGGCATCGACACGACCTTGTTGTCGAACGGCATCACATTGAAGACGTCCTTCCGGGTGATAGGCCCGGCGGGAATCTCCGCGCGAACGCCGCCCATATTGCTGATCGATACGTCCGCGTCCGTCGCCTCGATCATGGCGTCGCAGACGATATGCCCGACGCGGTTGACGCTCGCTTCTCCGCGCGGAAGGAACGCCGTCGCCTCGCCGATAACCTCATCGAGACCTTTGTTGGACTCGGCTTGAAGCGACTCGACTGTCGCCTCCATATCTTTATCGGGCCAGAACTCGTCGGAGAAAAGCGTTACGAGGGCGTTGTCCTTCGCGATCGGTTCGTATCCGAGGAATACCTTGCTTTCCGGGTCGAATATAAAGCTCACACCGCCGAAACCGGTGCCGTGGGCGTAGTTCTGGAAAACCAGAACGTGTGTATTTGGGTCCTCCCACGGCTTTTTGTATCCGATATGGATATGTCCGCCGAACGCAACATCGACACCCTCGAGCTTGCTGGCCATCTCGATCATATTCACGCTGTTATAATGTCCCTCGTCGTATTGCGCTGCCGATTCACCTATCTGTGAGTATGCGGCTTTCGGATCGAACGGCAATCCCATATGGCAGCTCAAGATGACGAAATCGACATCGTGTTTTGTGCGGAGCGTTTCCGCGTATGCGTTCGCAGTCTCTACCTCGTCGAGAATCTCGATCTGCGCGGTATTTTCCGGGAAGGACATCGATTTGGTGTCCTTCGTCGTGATGCCGACGATTCCTATCTTGATCTTATTTCCACCGCCGATAGAAAATTCCTTTATCACGAAAGGCTTTATCCCCTCGACATGTTTGCCGGTGATATTGTCGATAAGGTTGGCGGATAGCCAGTCGAATTCAGATGCCGCGACGAGTGATTTCAGGTTGTCGAATCCATCGTCCATCTCGTGGTTTCCTACGGTAACGACATCTGGCATGAGGATATTGTATGCCGCGACGATGGCCATCCCCTTCGATAGGGAACCGACTGGAGCGCCCTGATATATGTCGCCCTGATCGAGATATAAGAATCCCTCGCCGTTTGCGGTTGAATACTCGCGCATGTCCCCGACAACCGCCGTCTCGGATGCGAATTTGCCGAGTGGCGGCGGAGTTTCCGGGTTCATGAACGTAGCATCGGCAGCGGCAAGACTTCCGTGCCGGTCGTTATTAAAGATAACATTAAGACGCCACGACTGCGCAGCTTGTGCGATACCGACGACTAATAATATAAGGATAAGAAATCTTCTTTTCATCTATTCCATACCTCGTTAAATGTTTCTAACCGATCGGGCCAGCGTTCTTCCGCCGGCTCGAAAATTATTGTGGTTATCGATTTATATGTTGGGATCGAAAGGTCTGCGAAAAGCTGGGTGAAATAGTATGTCTCGCCGTCGCTGGCGATGCCGACGCCGACGTTATTATATTCCACTGAAAGGATATTCGCGCGGTATCCGGGCGAATCCATCAGCGCCTCCTGTGCTGATTCGACAGGATTATCGTAGGTATTCATCGCGATATTCTCGCCGATGGCGATATAGTCGATGCCGGCGAAATCCGCGCGGTCGGCTGGGCTATCGCCGTCCGGGTTTGTATGGCTGAAAAAATCGCGTAGATACATGTCCTCCGAATGATCACGCGCCACATCGCGAAGGTCCTCGTTGTGAAGCAGCGGGTAGAGACCGCTATCCGCGCGGTCGGAGTTTAACATGTCGAACATGTCTTCCTCCAGCGGGCGAACCTCGGAGATGGGCAGTAGGTCCTCGAGGTCGCTGCCCAAGGGGTTCTGGCCGCAGCCCGAAATAAGCAGGATCGCGAACGCGACCGAAAGAAAAAACCTAATATTTCGCATTTTGTCGTTCATTTAATAGTCCCAAAAGTTTGCACGAACATCCACCATCTTCCGTCGGTCGCCGCACCGATCCCGACGTGCGTGAATGTCGATCTGAGGATATTCGCACGGTGTCCCGGCGAGTTCATCAGATCGGTCATGGCATCCAATGCCGGGTCTTTCGGATTCAAAAGCGACGCCAAATTCTCGCCCCATGCATTATATCTTTTGAGATTCGTCTCTCCAACACGGCTTATAAATCCCTTTCCAGACGGATCGTTGTGGCCGAAGAAGCCCTCTTGCAGCATCTTCTCCGCATATACCCTCGCCATCGCAGAGAGCTGACGGTCGAGCTGAAGCTCGCCAAGCTCGTTCTCCTTCCGCACATCGTTGAGCCGCTCGAAATGGATCGCCTCGAACTTCTCGAGCCTTTCCACCGACCATAGTTTTTTCGAAACGAACGGCTTTAATCCTCCGTCATCGAGAGTATCGATAAGCATCGCGCCGATGAAGACCGACGAGTATATGCCATTTTCGAATCTCAGCGCAATACCCGCAGAATTAATATCCTCGTTTTCCAATAGGTCTTCGTCCGCTTCATTGAGTGCTTCCAGCGCCAATCTTGGCATCTCGTTCGATGGTGACTCGAATGTTACAAGCAATTGACCTGCAAGAACATAAGCCGTAACGCCATTCTCATCCAAAAGCTCGGTAAGGCTACTTCCGTCCGTTCGATCCCTAAGGAGAAGAAAGGCAAATTCTCCCGCGACGCGATCGAGGGCATCGTTTCGTTCGAGGCTATGCAGTTCGACGATCTGCCTGTCCGAATTTATCTGATCGAAAAGATCGTTTTCCCACTCCTGTAAATCTATCCAGGAGGGGGACGATCTTCCGCTGCACCCGATGCCCGAAACAAGCATCAGAAAAAAGGCTGCAAAAGATGCGAATCTAAAGCTCGACCTCAACCGTTATCCCTCCGGTGAGAAGCGATTCATAGACCCGGTCGTAGTCCTCGCGATTCGCCGTCGAATAGGACGATGGCAGCCACGATTCTGGGAACTGATCGTGGTGGTTATAAGTGCTCATCTGATAGGCGCCGAAAAGATCGACATTCACATTCTCGAATGAAAATCCGCTACCGAGAGTAAAGCCCGTTCTCGCGACGGGATCGATCAACGGAATCTTTTTGTAATAAGCACCGATGCGGAGCGGCACGTTCCTCGGAAGCATGTGCTCCAGTCCGATGCGAAATTCCCATGAATCGTCGAGCTGCGCGAATGCGCTGTCTTTCTCGGCCAATGCCGAATAGCCGACCATCTCGAACTCGACCACCATGCGGCTTACGACGTAGCCCGGAGGTCGAAATCCGACGGCGATTCCGAGCCGCGAAGGCAGCATGTCGGGATATTTGCTTTCGCCCAAATCCACAGATGGTGTGTATCGAAGGCCGATCTGCCAGCGCTCGGTCGGCTTTGCGACGGCCGAAATCGAGATCATCGTGCCGGAAAGTTCGGCGGAATATATCGTGTCGTCGTCGAATACCGCTTCCCACGGCTCGGCATTGTGTACAATAGAATCCGAGGCCGCCGGCGAGCGGTGCATCTCGATCGTGCCGGAGAGCATCGTCATCGATACACCGACGCTTGCGTATCCCATAATGTCCTCGCGCAATGCGAACGCCGGCCCGGCCAGCGCGCCTTCCGAGTCGATGCTCCAGACTCCGATAAGCCGGTCGGCGCCGGGGTCTTCACGCTGGCGAAGCTGCTCGCGATATAAGTAATTCGCGTCGTAAATCTTGGCATAACCCGCCGCGATAGAGGGCACCCATTGCTTGTCGAAACCATATGAAACGAATCCCGCGAAATCTGGATAGGTCTCAGTGGTATTTACGTAAGGTGTCCATCCGATCCGATCCTCGAACGAGTCGAAAAGCGGCAAGGAGCGTTCTTCGCCGGCGTTGACGAGTCCCATATCGAGCGCGATATGAAGTCCGTCGGATGGGATATTCGCCGGTGCCCATATCGCCGCCGCCGGTTCCTCCGGCGGAAGCACGGTCAATCCGCCCATACCGGACGCTGCGCCGGAGGGCATTATCGGGCCGTCCAGAAGGAATGCCCCGTGGTATGTGTAACCCGCCGCAATTGCGGCTATCATCGTGAGAGTTAAGATCGCCTTTTTCATATTACCTCGCTATATTATCAGAAGAAATAATCTAGTTGAATGCGCCAAGAAGCCGTCGTCTCGCCGACACGCGTCCCCTCGATCTCCGATTCCGGTGTGCCATATGTGTTGCGGATATCGACGTTGCTCGCTTCGAGCGGCGCGTCGAACGAAAGCTTTGCCGTCAACGAAAGATTCTCGACCAGCCGGTCCTGCAACGACAGCCACCAATGGATCGCGTCGATCTGGCTGTCCAATTCGGAGAATTCGTTATCCTCGAAATTCCATAGCCAACCGCGATATACTATCGCCTGACCCTTTACCGATATGTGATCGGATAGGTTGAGGTCGTAGTTGAGCATAAGGCCGTCCGAAACATCGACCACACCGCCCATCAACTGGTCATCGCCCAGCGGATCGGCGCTGGCGGAGTATTGCGGCCTCGGTGGACTTCCGAGGAAGCTGTGGATAAGCGTGAATCCGAGTCTCGAGAAGCCTGAGAGCCGCGTTTCCGTGGTCAGGCGAATCTCATCGACCGTAAAGCTTGTGGGGGTAAGCGAGTTTTCCTCGCCGCGTCCCTGCCATTTGCGCCATAACCGAAAAGTCAGATTGCTATTCGGTCGCCAATTGGCCTTGAGCACGATACGCCGGTAGTCGGCCTGATCCGAAAGCCGCGTGAAAGCGTCGAACTCGATCGTGCCGTCGAACTGGCGGAACGGTTTGCCGTAAAGTTCGAGATAAAGCCCATCCTCGGCCATCGGTCGCGGGTTCTCCTCGGCGAGAATGACCATCGACTCATCGACGAGGCGATAATCCTTCTCGACCAGCGAGCCTTTATAGCGCGCATACTCCGAGAATCCGCGATTATATGGATTATCGAAACCGAGATCGTAGTGTCTATAAACGGCAATCGCCGAAAGGCGATTCGAGACGAAATGCGCCTTCGCGACCAAACCGTAAGGATCGTCCCCGATAGGCAGCATGCTGGTTTGATCGCCGCGAACCGTGTCGATAGAGCCGTTGGAGTGCCAGTTCAACGTGATATTGCTGTCGCGGCATACCTCGGAATACTCGGCTGAAAGCGCGAGATTCCCGATCGTCCAAAGCCCGTGGGCACCGACCGCAGCGCGGTAATCCTGTTTATATGTCGCATTGAAAAGCTCGGCGTCGCGCTCATCGACCTTCGAGCTGCTGCCGGTCGGGATATACTTCGGGTCGATGATCGCGCCGGGATATGGATCCCACGGCTTGTCGTAGTTGGCGCGGTATCCGGTCAATCCGAGGCGCAGGTTCAAGAGGGGCGAGAATGTCATGTCGCCGCCGAACATCGTTTCATTAACCTTGTCTTCCCAGTTCACGGCGCCGGAGATAAGATCCGCAAAACCGCCGTCTTCCGTGAGGATAGCGTCCTTGTCGCGGCTCGAAAAAATGAAAGTCGGTTCGATGAATTTCCATTTCATCTCGAGTGCGACTCCGCGAAGGGCATAGGTCTGCGAAGATGAAAGGTCTGGATGGACTCCGAGATTTCGCACATCGAATCCGGTGCCCGTCCACCTCGGGACGAAGAAATCGCCGGAGTTGAATGTTACGCCCTCGCCGAATGCGGCGGAATAGTCGCCGAGAACGAAGCCGCGCACTACTACCGGGCCGATATCGTATCGGTTCAATCCCGCATAGAATTTCAGGTCGGGATATTCGAGTGGATTCGCCCAATCCCCGTGTTCGATAACCTCTCCCTCGTTGCGTCCGAATCGGATTCCTTCGGAGAGCGGGCCGTTGTTAACCCGAATCTTGAGGTGCGAATATGGCGCGGTTTCTCCTGAAAGACCGGAGAACCGGGCCTGTGTATAACCGCCAGTCAGCCAGCTAACCGGTTTCGGCTCGCCGTATCCGATGTAGGTTCGCACCGAGACATACCCGCGTGCGGAAAGGCCCTTGACCGAACGAAGCTGTCGCCTGTCCGCGATCTCGCCGACCTCGTATCGATGTTTGAGAAGTGCGACGGCGTCGGTCGCCGAGACATTCTGCAGCGAAACCAGATCGCGGTAGTCAAGCTCTGAAATGGTCGGCTTAAGGCGAATAACATCGACCCATGCATCGACAACCTCGTCCGAGACGCCCTCGCCGGTCAGCCAGTCGCCGACGCGGAAATAGAGCGAATCGATTCGGTCGAGCGGAGACTGAGCCGAAATCTCGAAGCCTACGCTCACGAGCGGCTTTATTCGAGCGAACTCTTCCGGCGTGAAAACGCCGAGATCGAGAAGATCATAGACGCTGGAAAACCCGCCGCCGAATATCATCTTCTCGCAGATCGCATCGTGCTGATCCGGCGTGATCGGAAGATTTTCCAGCACCGAGCAATCGCTCGAATTAAGCTCGACCTGCTGTGCAATCGCGACAAGCGCGATGCACAGAATTGCTAAAACAGTTATTCTAACGTTCAAGATCGACCCCTATGCTTACGGCGTGCGAAATAGGCAACGCCGGATGGCTTTTCAAGGCGTAATCGAACCGCACGAATTTATATTTCAGCCCGATGCCAGCGGTGACCCTGTCCGGGTTCGTGACGGCTCCGAGTCGAAATGTTATCATCTTGTGCGGCGAGACGGAGATGCCGAGGCCATAAATGTAGTCGACGCCTGTTTCGCGTCGGATGTGGAAGACCATGTCGGTCGCGTTATATGGCGAATATCCGATCGATGCCGATACGGCGCGCGGAATCTCGATGTCACCCTCGGTGCCCATGTTTGTCGCGGTGAGGTTTTCCGCAAGGACACGAATCCTCGTCCGGTTATAGATGATCGCCTCGGCGCCGAGATCGAGCGCGAAAGCCGCCGCCGAGCCGAGGTCGATTCCACCGAGGCTTTTGCCGTATGAAAGCGAATAAACATCCCCGCAGGCCGCGATGTTCAACTCCGTATGGATATCGGATAGGATCGAGCGAGTGTAGCCGAGCGAAATCTTGGTCTCGGTCGAAATATCCGGGACTGAGAACGTGCCGAACGATGCCGAGATCCTTCCGATACGGTCTTGCGACCAGGAAGCCCATGCCGATACATGGTCGAAATCGGCGAAATCTAACGACCTTTGGAATGCGCTGCCGGCGGCGATTCCGCTTTCGTAGAAAAGCGATGTCGGTCCGGGGCCGATAGCCGGAGTAATGTCCGCCATTCCAATGGCAGCGGGATCGGGCGAAGGGGCCTCGAACACGGCCATCGCCGCGAAGGATAAAAGTAAAAGCGATGCGAATAAGAGCTTATAGTTCATCATTTTAAAGCGCTCCCGATTGCGATTGTTTTCTTTGCCGATTTTCTCTCACCGGATTCGGAAATCGATTCGAGCAGTAACATATAAACACCCTCCCGCAGAAGCTGCGATGTTTCGTCGCGGCCATCCCAGTCCATCGAAACGGATGATATCGGCGTGGCGTCATAGATCGTCGTAACGTTTCGACCCATCCGGTCGAAGACGCGCAGAACGGCGCGTTTTCCGGCGGGAATCGAGAAGGCTATCGTCATATTATCGTCGTTTGCCGGGACGAAGACTCCATCCGGCACGATAAGCTGAACATCGTCCTTCTCGGGTGGAATTGGCGGCGAAACGATCACGATGTCCCCGACATCGGCTGGTAACATCTGGAATGCATCGTTATAGACGCCGCCGATACCGTAGATCATAACATGGCCACCGACGATAAGCGTGTCGCCGTTAAGGCCCGTTGTGGACCAAATCCGTGCGGAGACATACTCGCCATCGACCTCGATATCCGCGTTCCAGTTGCCGTCGCCGGTGCTGTAACGGTCGTAAACCGTGCCCTCGACGACCATCCATGTCCCTTCTAAATCGGTAAGGCTGGTTGTGACGTCGCTATAATCGAGTGGTGTGGGCAAGGTATCCGATCCGATAACCTCCCAATCGGTGACCTCGATCTCGGTCGTGCCGAGATATTCACTGATCGTCCCCGATACGCGCGCCACCGCGCCGCGCACGAGAAGCGATTCCATCTCTGCGGTGAGGCTCCACTCGAAAAGCTGAATCCCCACGCCGCTTGCGTCCTGGATATAGGCTTTGAGCTGTGTAGTCTTGAGCTTTCCGGCGGCGGCAGTAATAACGCCCTCGACGACCACATCGTCAAAAGCGGAAGGATCGGCCTGAATATCCGCGATGGGAATAACCAGCGTGTCTGACGGGCCGGTCGTGTCGCTCGTGTCCACAGTCGCCGATATGTCGTTATTGTCGCGTGGCTGGAGAACGAATTCGTTATGTGAATAGTCGATCATTCCGGCGATTATCTCGATAGTATCGCCGGCGACCGGCGAGTAGTCATAATCGAAGTCGCGCATTACCTTGAGACTGCCGGTGGCATCCTGAATCTCCCACAGTGAATCCGTTCCACCGACGACAACGACATCCGAAAGCGTAACGAGCACGCCCTCGAGAGCCTCGGAAGAATCGGCCTCGATGCAGGTCGTCGCATATGCCGACGGCACCGCGCCGGTCGAATCCAGGGTGAAACCTGTAACGTATGTTAGCTCGGTGAGATCATAATACTCGTCCACGGTCGCGTCGAACGTTACATAATCGCCGCGACTTACAGAATTCGAATAGTCATAGACATAGACGCCGCGCCACGGACCGCCCTCCGGATCGGCGATGAAGTATTTATCACCGCTAAAATCGGCTGCGGTCACGACTCCCGATACGGTTACATCGTCGCCGTCATAGGGCGAAGAGCCGGTCGTCGAATACTGGATGTCGTAAATCGTCAGAGCCATCGCGCTGATCGCGAATAAAAGGCATCCGATTAAAAAATATCTCTTCATAGCATCCCGTTTCTTAAAATTAATAGTTTTACTCAATGAGTATAAATATAGAAAGTTAATCATCAATCGCAAATGGTTTTTACGTTAAATATTAAAACGATGTTCTTGGTTTTCGATTAGACCGGGCTGGCAATGCCAGCAGATGAGGCCGGTGTAGCGACAGAGGTTGAATTGAGTGCCGTTTCGGTCTATCGTAGTCGGCGCTTTCCGCTTGACTCCCCATCCCTACCGCCTCACCACACCAGCGCTGGCGCCACCACCGAGGTCGTTTCGACTTCGCTCAACGACCGCGAAATAAAGA
>CAYNTG010000014.1:0-9521 GCA_964400105.1 uncultured bacterium | reverse complement strand
GCTGGCGCCACCACCGAGGTCGTTTCGACTTCGCTCAACGACCGCGAAATAAAGAGAGGGTGACCATCGGTCGCCCTCTCTTTTTACCACCCATCGCAAGAATTTTGTATCTTTGGTCTTTCAAACGGACCGTCGATCGAACGATAACAATTATGTAACATGTAAAATTGTATGTATTTAGAAATTAGTTGAAAAAAGGGGCCACGAAGCCTTCTTTGTGGAGTTAGGAACAACCATGAAAGGAGAACGACGTGGCCTTCTTGAAAAACTCACTGAACGATTTTTACAGAAATTTTCGGACGTAACGAAAAAACACACATTGTGAGCGACATACTCCGAAAGTTCCTTTATCCTTGCAAAAATGGTCTTTCTCAATTAGAATGTATCCTTCATGGAAATTATTTATGAAACACTCATCTCGATTCGAGATACCTTCAACAACCATGTCGTCTTCGGCGTGGGTATTCTCCTGCTTTTCGGGTATCTTTTCGGAAAGCTCGCGGAGAAGGTCGGGATTCCGGCGATAACCGGCTATATCCTTGCTGGATTGGTGCTCGGGGATTCGATTACCGGGATAATTCATAGCGAGATGTCGATGACCCTTCGCACGATCACGGATATAGCGCTTGGGATCATCGCGATCACTATCGGCGGTGAGTTCAGCCGAAATAAGATCAGGCGATTAGGCAAAGGAATCCTGATAATCACCATCGTTCAGCTTCTCTCGACCTTTTTTATTGTTACCGTGGCGTTGACGCTTTTCAAATTTCCATTCTCGTATTCACTTCTCCTCGGGGCGATAGCCACCGCCACTGCGCCGGCGGCGACCGTAGTGATCATCCAAAACCTGCGTGCGAGGGGAGATTTTGTCGATACACTTTACGGCATCGTAGCTCTGGACGATGCCGGTTGTGTCGTTCTTTTCGCGACCGTTTTCACATTGTTCTGCGGAATGCTCGGACTGAGCGTCGAGGGCGAGGGATTCGGAATCGTGATGTTTAATGTTTTAAGCGAGATCGGCTTATCGATTCTAATCGGAATAGTGGGCGGCGCGATGCTTCATCTCGCAATCGCCCGAAACAAGAACCAAAAAGAGGTGCTTATCCTCTCTTTGGGAAGCATCTTTTTGATCACGGCGGTCAGTATATCGCTCAATCTTTCACCGCTGCTTTCGAATATGGCCGCCGGCACGTTTTTGATCAATATCTCACATCGAAATTCGAAGGTCTTTCGTTCGATTGCACCGCTTACTCCGCCGCTTTATGCCGCATTCTTCGCAATCGCCGGCACGGAACTCAAACTTGGGATGCTCGGCAGCGGATCGGTTTTATTAATCGGAATGATCTTTATTCTATCGAGAATGATTGGGAAATATTCTGGCGTTTGGATGGGGGCAACCATCGCCGGTTGCGACAAAAAATTGCGAAAACATCTCGGCCTCGCAATGATACCGCAAGCCGGTGTGGCCATCGGTTTAGTTCTGTTCATTCAGGCATCGCCGATAGCGCAATCGGCTCCGGATACCGTGAAATTTGCCCTCGACGAGATGTTCAATATCGTCCTTTTCTCGGTGCTTATTAACGAGCTTGTCGGCCCGCCGCTTTCGAAATTCGCGATCATAAGGGGAGCCGATCTATAAACAAGCGGGGAGATTATGGATTTATATAAGTATTTACGAAAAGAGCTGTGCGAGCCGGATTTTAGATCGAGGAAAAAGAAATCCTCGATCGATGAACTGGCCGCGATAATCGGACGACACCCGGCCATCGACGGCGTCTCCGGGAATGAGATCGCAACCGCGCTTAAGAAACGCGAAGAACTCGGCTCGACCGGATTCGGAGGCGGATTGGCGATACCCCATTGCAGGATTCCCGGCATTTCGGAATTCATCGTCGGGCTTGCCGTGTCAAAGCGCGGCGTCAACTTCGACGCGATGGACGGACGCAAGGTTCATCTCTTCTGTTTCATCGTCGGGCCGGATGGAGAGCCGGAGACGCATGTTAGAATCCTCGCCGAGGTTTCCCTTATTCTTCGCGAGGAATCCGTCCGGCGTGAGCTTATGGCGGCAAAAACCCGAATTGCGCTCTATGAAGAATTCCTCCGGCACGCCGCACCAGATGATATTCCACACGAAACAAAACAGCATAAGCTCGTTATGATCGTAATCCAGAACGAGGAGTATTTCATCGATATTATGGAGCTGTTCGTCGAATTTGAAATAATCGGCGCATCGGTTACTCAGTCGGAGGGGATGTCCACCGTTCTCACAAAGGTGCCGCTCTTCGCCGAATATATTAATTTTCTCGGGCAACGATCTAAATATCATAAGACGATATGGGCGGTGGTTCCCGTGGACGAGATCGAGCCTTTGGTGCAGCGGGTCGAGGAGATCACGGGAGATATGGACAAGCATATCGGAACGATGATTCTCACTATGGATATCTCATTTATGAAAGGGAGTATGGAGACCGTTTAAGGCTATCAGAAATCATACCCGAAGAAAAAAGAGACGCTCTCCAGCTTCTCGGTATTCCTTCCCCACGACAAAAGCAACGGCCCGAGCGGCGTAGCGACACCCCATCCCGCACCCCATCCCCATATCATGTTCTCGAGAGCGAGATTGGCGTCCTTTTGCCACGTTCTTCCACACGAAAGGCCTCCGAAGATATAGACCGGGTCCATCGGATTGAGCCTTATCTCGAATCCCGATTTGAATAACGAATTGCCGCGACGTTCGTCCCCCCTCATGCCCCAAAATGGAATCTCCTCGCCGATCTCGAACTGCTCGAAAAACGGAGGCCCGCCGGACATATATCCGCCCATTACATAAGGCTTGAATGTCAACGGTTCTATCCATGTCCAATAGCTCTGAAGGCTGATGAACGATTTCGCAAATGAGTATTCCCCGCCGAGGATATCCTTGCTGATAGTGAGATATCCATCGTGGTATTTGCCGAAATTCGGAAACTGGCGATCGTCGAAGGTATCGACGATAGAGCGCAACGTGAGCCTGTTGAGCGTATATTCTTTCAGGTTCTCCCCCTGCGGACCAAAGGCGACATTTTCCGTGCCGAGCTCGAAGAAAAGGGTGCCGAGACGCTTAATCTGCTGGCCGATAGACAGCTGAATCCCATATCGATTGATCGCGTAGGTCTCCGTGATCGAATCGGCGTCCCAGACGTTATATTCCGTTCCATTCGCAAAAACGGTCGCGCAGCTGGTGAGATATGTTCGCCATATTCTATCGCTCTCGATTGTCGAATATATGTTCCATCGGCGTTCCCCGCCGGATGCACCGATATTCAACCTGCACGCTATCCCCAACAGGTTATCGTCGCCGATCTCGAATGCACCCTCGACACCATTAACCAGATCGAACCGAGTCCCGAGACGCAATCCGAGGTATGGTTTTTCGACGACGTCGATAGTGAAAACTACGCCGCTATCGCCACGGCTGAGGCGCGGCGTTACGGACTCGAAAAGATTCGTTGCGTGGAGGTTTTCGAGTGTTTTCTCCAGTTCCATTTTGTCAAATCTTTTACTATAAGTTAACGAGGTAAAGCTTCGGATAAGCCATTCCCTCGTTCGCTCGTTCCCGCGAATATCGATCCTCTCGACGATCCCCTCGTCGAAGATGAACCCGAGAGTCCCGGCCTCGAACGACGCGAAAGTAACGTGAGCGAGGCTATAATTCATCGAATGATATAGCTCCTCAATGAACGATAATGTCGAATCTACGGTGCGGAAATCGACCGGAAGCGTGGAGTCTATTTCAAAGAAACCTGCGATGCTGTCGGACGACATGGCACTCATTCCAGATGCTTTAACCGCGATGAGTGGCGGGTTCTCTTTCGTGATAACATCGATGTAAATGGAATCTTTGGAAATCCTCATCCTCGCGCCGACCGAAGCGAATATCCCCCGCAAATACAGTTCGTCGATCTTCGATTCGACCTGCTCGATAGAGGCCAAATCGCCCGGAGCGAGATCGACAGGATCGCTCCCCTCGACCGTGGCCACAATGTATTTCGGATAATCCAGATCCGTTTGGATCTTTAAAAGCGCTTCTATCTTGGGTAAAGCCTCGCGCGCAGCCTCTCTGCCCAACTCAACGATCTCGTCGAAATGCGAAAAATCATAGCTGCCATAGTCCTCGAGGTTCGGTCGAATAAGGACGTCGGCAAGTTCGCGCTCGACTTTTTTCCTGTTCTCGGCCATGATATTGGTGGTTTGATCGAGGATCAAAAGAGCGTTGTTCAAATCGCCCGAATAGACGACATCCGCTGTTGCATCGACGGCGATAATCAGCGAGGAACAGCATGCCATAGCGATCTCTACCGGAATCGGATAGATCAATCCGCCGTCGGCCAAAAGGGAACTGTCCGTTTCAAACGGCGCGAGAAAAAGCGGAATCGCCGAGCTTGCACGGAGCGCAACGGCGAGGTTGCCGCCCTTGAATATATGAGGTTTGCCGCTCCTCAAATCGGTCGTCACCGCCCGAAATGGAATCGGAAGCCGGTCGAAATCGCCATCTGCGGAGTAATTGGGCAATGTGCAATACTTTACGAGCGTATTCGATATGATCTGCGCGGCACTGATCCCACCCGGAATATAGAGCTTAAAATCCGACATGCGCAAGTGAAGGATGAATTTCTCGGTCGCCATACGCTGGGTCTGAAAAAGGCGGGTGCGCTTTGGAGAATCGTATATCAATTCACTCCATTCGATCTCCCGGATGAAGGTCTCGATCTCCATAGGTGAATATCCTGCGGCGTAAAGGCCTCCAACGATCGCGCCGATGCTCACCCCGACAATCAATCCGGGCCGAATCCCATTTTCTTCGAGAACTTCGATAACACCGACCTGAGCCATCCCGCGCGCTCCACCGCCGGACAGCACCAGGGCGATACTAGAATCGCCATGGATAATCGGACGCCAAACCCTGCCGTTCCGTGGAATCCCGAGCGACGATGTATAGTCGATGTTCGATGAATCGACTTCGATTTCCATGGCAGAAAAAAGCGATGCGCCGAGTAAAAGAACTATAAGAATTTGTATTGCACTCCGCTTCACAGCCACTCACTACCCTTTAAAGCCTTTAAGCGCTTCTTTGGCCATCATTTGAACAAAACCGGAAGCATCGCAAAGACTGCGCTTCAGCGCATTGGCTACTTTATAATCACCGCGAAAATGCCCCAGAGCCTGGCAAGCGAATCCGCGATTTAGAAAGGATGGATCCTCGAGAAGCTCGAGAAGCAGTGGAAGCGATTCCAGAGAATGTAAAAGACCGAGTGTCTCGACGATATGAAACCTCTCGATATCGTCGATAGAATCGCTCTCGAAACTCTCCATAAGAAAAACGACCGCGCCGCTGTCGCCGATAGCGGCAAGCGCATTGGATGCGGCATAACGGACATCGCAGCAAGAATCCCCTAAAAGCGGGATCAACGGCTCGACGGCAGATAAAGCCTCGAGCTGACCGAGGCTATGTGCGGCTTTTCGGCGAACGGATGTATTCGAGTCGGCGAGCGCTTCGATTAGGATCGGCACGGCGAGCGTATCGCCGCAGCTACCGAGCGCGCCGATGGCAACACTCCGAAGCCTTTCGCCGGATGATTTCGCCGCGAGCATCAGCGGAACCGCAGCCTTCGACGAGCCGATCTTGCCGAGAAGATAGGCCGCAAAAGCCGCTTCGCCCTCGTTTGGCCGCGTTAGGACATATGTCAAAGTCTCGACCGCATCCTCATCGACTCCGACCACGATGAATTCCACGGCGTTAGCTATCTTCGGGGATTTACGTCCCATATAATCGATAGCCAAACGCACCGCGTGATCGCCATCGCCGATCAACTTTTTCCTCGCCGATGATTTCATGGAACGATATTTTAAATCGCCCGCCGAGAGTATCAAAAATTCGTGCCGAAGCTGCTTCGGCGACATCCCGAAGGCGGCGCTAACCATAACCATCGAGGTGATTATCAAAATTGCATATCTTTTAATCGGGTTCATCGCTCTTTCCGTCGAGAAAATTTCCTATAATCCTGCGCATACTCTCGAGAATGCGCTCTGTAATATCCGGCGAAATCCAGCTTAGAGCCGCGCCGAATCTCTCTATCCCGCCTATGATCACAAGGTTTTTTCCGAGGGCTGTCGAGCGCAGGATAATCTCCGCTACGGTTTCCGGCGAATCTATCGCCCATCCGAGGCGGTCGTAAATCGGGCGGAGAGCCGAGATAAATTGTGTATCGACGGCCCTCGGCGCTACACAGGTCAAGGAAACACCGATATCTCGAAGCTCCGGACGGGCCGATCTGCAAAACATAGCCAGGCCCGATTTCGCAGCAGAATAAACCGAGAGATAAGGCATCGGAAGAAGCCCGGCGACACTCGATGTAACACAGATTTTTCCGCCGCGTTTAGATGCCATGCTCGACGCTATCCGGCGAATCAATTGAATCGGCGAGACGAGGTTAAGCGAAATCGCGCTCGCGATCCGCTCCTCCGAAATGGCCTCGATTCGACTCAACGGGAACGAACCGGCCAACAAAAATGCCGAATCTATCGGACCGAAAGAGGCTTCGGCGGCATCGACAGCGCCCTCTGCGACATCGGTTTCGGCGAGATCGACGTGGATCGTCCTGCATTTTCCGCCGAGGTTTTCGATGAACTCTTCGAGGTCCGCGAGCCGCTGCTTGTTGCGGCCCACCGCCGATATCCGACACCCCTCGCGCGCGAGCTTCCCTGCAACGACCGAACCGATCCCTCCGGTAGCGCCCGTCATGAAAATATGCTGTCCGGCGAATGCGCCAGCTGATTCGATCATTGCGACTCCTCCGGCATCTTTGCCGGGAAATCGATTCCGATGCCATATTTCCCGGAACTCCACCAGGATGAATCGTCGCCCTTTCCGCTGTATTTATCGGAGCCGCCGAGATCGAGCATTATCCCGGTCGAACCGAAATCGCGCCGCCAACTGCCGTAGCCCTGAACGTTATATTCCTTTTTATTGACATAACCGTCGTCGCCCGCAACATCTATGAAGATGCCGACGCCGTTTGCATTGCCGGCTCCCTGCGAAAGGTCGGATACGACGTAGTTATCGTCGCCTTCCAGATCGAGCAGGTATCCGACCGAGAGATCGTGGCCGCATCCCTGTGAAACGCCGTGCGCAACATAGTTGTCGCCGCCCGATTTATCGAGCAATATTCCTGCACAAAGGTGCGTCGCAGCGCCCTGCGAGTATTGATAAGCCGAATAGGCATCGTTGCCAGCTCCATCCCAGAGACCGCCTAAAGCGAACCAGTAACTCGATCCCTGACCGAAAATATCCGCGATGTAAATATCGTTTCCGGCGCGGTCGAGGAGAAGTCCGATACCTCCCGACCAATCCGGACGGTTGCCATATCCGAATCCCTGCGAAAGGGAAAGATGGTGGTCGGCGTATCGAAGCCTATCGACATAGGCCCCCTGCACGATATAGCTGTCGTTGCCGTCGAAATCGGCGATCATGCCGAAACCTCCGACATAGCCGAACCCCTGCGAAAATAATCTTGCGGAATAGGAATCGTTTCCCTCACGGTCGAAGAGGAAACCGAAACCCATAAAAGCCGCGCCCTGAGAGGCGATATCGCCGGAATATATATCGTCGCCCTCGCGGTCGATTAGGATACCGGTTCCATAGCACCCGGAACCGATCCCGAAATCTCCAGATCGGTAGAGGTCGTCGCCTTTGCTGTCGATAAGGATTCCAACGCCCACTCCACCGCTTCCAAAGGCGAACTGCTCTCTCGAAGAATATGTATCGTCGCCGCCGAGATCGATGCAGACCGCGAATGGAACGTTCGTGTCCGCGCCACCGGCCGCGCCAAGATAAATATCATCGCCACCCAAATCGATTACAGCGGCGAAACGCCCGCTATAAATCGTCCTGCCCGGCCCGCCGATAGCGACGGGGCCACGCTTCGTCTCGCACCAATAAATCACGTCGCCGGATGCGATGCTATCCGGGACATCGATGCCGCCATTGGTCTTGGCGGTAAGACCATCGATCTTGTCTTCGGCGGCGAGCGCAGCATTGAGAATCGTCATCGCAGCGGCGGCGAGGCGCTCCCTATCGACCTCGGCTGTGATATTGAAAAGCCTTTCTACGCGCTTTTCATCTTCTAACTCCGCATCGTCAAGCTCCTCGAGGGTGGATTCCCCGGCCTTCGAATCGATGTCTGATTCGCCGTCTCTCAAAAGATGGCTTGTTCCAAAGGTCTCGATAGTGTCCATCTGAAAGCTGTCGATCTCCGAAAATGCCGCCTCGAAATCGACAGCGGCCCCCTCGAACGCGGCGAAGATAATATCCAGCGCTTCACGCAACCGGACGGGAATCTCCTTTTTATCCTTCCATGCATATTCTTCATCGGCCGATTTCATCACGGGACGCTCTGGATGAAGGTCCATTATTCCCGAGGCTTCGCCGAAAAGCTGAACGAGGTCGGCGTCCGGGTTTGTGAATCGCATTCCAACGGAATCCAGAAATGCCGGCATCTCGAGCGGTCGATCCATACAACTATCGACTATCGATAACCTGAAAGGATCGAACATGAGCGACAAAACGCTCAGATCGCTTTCACGCATCTTTATTGCAATTAGGGCTTCGTCCACTGCGGCTCCGATATCCTCCGGCGTGCTGCCGCCGAAGATCGAAGATACAATAACGAGTGTTGTTAATAACGCTGTTGTCCTCATCTTGCCTCCGCTAAACTCAAAGAGGAGTTAATAATCGAAAAACTGCAATTTAAGAATATATAATAACAGAATAACAAAGGCAAATAGTATTTAATGTTCGGTTGTCGGGTAAATGGACATGGTAACCCACACCCCTCCGTGCACAGACGTGTTTCCTTCGGTCACTGTCCCGATTTTTGCGGTTCCTTCGGACATGAAAACCCATGCTTCGCACAAAAATTCCTTCCCGTCCCCCACACCAGCGCCCACATATTCCGTCGGTTGTGAAAAAACCGACGGCAATGAAAAAGGGCGACCGCTGGTCACCACTACCGAATGACCAATGGGCCGTTCCGACTCGTAGAGAAAATCCCACGGAAAACACCGCATTGGTGGGCGATGCGCTTGCCCCCTGCGACATCTGGAAATTCCAAATCGCCTCCGATACGGGCAATATTACCCAATAACCCGAAGACAATTAGGCAATATTACCCATGCCACAGGTTGTCAGTGATGTAATTCGTTGCGTCCCACGCAATTAGAACATGGCACAAATATTGCTATTTTAATTTGGGTAAAAATATGTATATTATTAATTGTTCGATCAATTTACAGTTAAGGGGAATCATTATGAGAACCGTAAAAGCGATGTTATTGATTACAGTATTGTTGTCCTTGGCGATATCGACGAGCACGCTCGCTATGCCCTCTCCGGTCGAGTTGATAGGCGATTATTTATTCTCCGGGCCATGCACGCCGGACCTCACCGCCGCAGATTACCATGTTCCAAGAATAATTCTGATCTT
>CAYNTG010000013.1:38138-43378 GCA_964400105.1 uncultured bacterium | reverse complement strand
AATGGGTAGTAGCATTATTTTTTACTTCCGCCTTATTTTTTGAATAAATTATGTTACCATCTTTTCGAGTTCCGTATAACTTCGCGTAGTGCTTTCACCTAATACCTTTATTTTATCCCAATCGAAAAAAAGGGAGGGCTTCCGTGGGAATTGGCGGTTGTAGGGGAGCACCTATGTGTGCTCCCGATTTCCGCGCCACCATCATAAGGGAGGGCACGCAGGCCTTCCCCTACGGCCTCCACCGCTCCCACGCCCGAACGAAAATAATATTTGAAAAGAACAATGACAATCCTAACAACCGGGATAAGTCAATCTGCAGTCCATCTAGCTTCAAACTGCTCCCTCTCTAGTTTAAGACCATTCTTAATCTTCATTGCTATTTCTTGGTCCATCATCGGAAGCATATTTAAGCTTTGGCTAACAGCAGCCCTAATAGCGGCCAAACAAGATTTTGTCTTTATCCAGTTTTGTGGGCTAAAAACCCTATTAGACGGTTGAGGTTCGTTAGCAGCTGATTCAAGAGCGAAATTAAGTGATCTACCAGCTAAATCAACTATCTGACTAATTTGGTTTCTTTCTTTTGCCATATTTATTGTAGCAGCAGGATCAGGAACACTTTCCATAGGCATTGCATTTGATACACCAAAACACACTGATATTGCGTATAGATGGTGATATGGTGCGTATGCGCGCATTGCAAGAAGACTCTCATTTAAGCCAAGTGGATTATCTTTTCCCCACTTTTTCCATACTTCAGTCATCCATGTATTTAATGCTTGAGCTTTATCCGGCGAATAATCCTTTTTAAAAAGTTGATCGAAATACTTATCGAATATTTTTGTTTCGCTATATGATATATTCGGTCTTTGTGAGTGCCAAGCAATTAAATATTTCCCCAAATTCAGTAAATCTAAGACGAAGTCTTTATCTTTTGATGCAGGCGCAAGTTCACCACGTTTAGTGATAAAATATCCGTTCGGATATCTTTGCTCGTATTGTTTCTTTATATTTAAAACTCGTTTATCATTGCTTCTCAAATCTCTTGGTTTTACTGCGCTTTGCGAATTAGTGTTGATGCTAATCTTATCCCCTTTTTCCCTTTCAGGTATTTCGTAAAACCTAAATAATATGTAAGTGTTTTCGAGTTGTTTTACTCTTTCACTACAGTTTAATATCGTCGTAAGCGATTGGCAACCATTTACGACGCTAAAACCAGATAATTTCAATTCATCTTCAGTAATATCTAACTTATTACATATTGCTGTAATTCCATTATGGAAGAAAAAGAAATCCTTATGACCGTCTGAATAAATTGTATTTTTTATCCCTTTATTAACCCTATTGCTCAACCCAAGACTTTGCCTAACATTTTTTTGAAAGAGAGTTCCATCTTTTATGCCGGGCATTCTTATACATTCACTTAAAGGCAAGGCTGCTATTATAACCTTCTTTCCAGAGACTAGAATTTCCATTGTTTTGCTACTTTGCAGCTTTACAATATGGTTAATTAAAGGATTATCTTTTTCAAGTGCTATATCATATCGCCTTCTTAATTCGTTTTTGTCGACAATTTTGATGCCTGCGAAAAAATCGTTTTTATCGCTAAGTTCAACCAACTGTGCCTGAAATGTAGCTAAATCCGTTTTTGCCATTTCTGTCAATTTGCCAGTTGTGACCAACTCAAACTCAATCTCGTATTCTTCATCTATTGCCCTTGCAACTTCGGATAGTTTTCTTTTCAACTTATGATTGCCCACTTCCTGCAATCTCACTAAATCTCTCATCTGAACCCAAGAAGACAAAACCTCCCGTAATGGTTCTGCATCTACAGTTCCAGTTCCTATAAATTTGCCTTGTATAACGAAGATTGTTTGTTGGTCATCGTTTATAAAGATAGCATCTATCTGTTTATCGACAGGGCCATCCGTTATATCGTCTTTTGCTTCGTTCATGTCTCTCAGGTGGATGTTTCTTAAATACCATGCGACAAACCGTTGTCCGTCATTTGGAAAATTTTGTTGGTAAAACTTATCTTTTATGTCTTCAGAAATTTTTTGATAGATCACAATTTGTCCTTTTTTGTTTTTGAATGTCTTAATGAGTCGAATTTATATTTTCAGCGTTTGTTGTCATATCCCCATCCCCAATTTCTCGTCGCCGGGTTTGGTTGTGCGTTTGGCACGGTTGTCCGTAGGGGAGCACCTATGTGTGCTCCCGATTTCCGCGCCACCATCATAGAGGAGGGCACGCAGGCCCTCCCCTACGGGAATCTCTGCGACCATGCGCCCAGCGGCCAGCAGCGCCAACAGCCGAGGTGCTCAATAGCGTCGCCGGATTGCGGTTTATAACTTCTTGTGGCAGAGCCACCAGTCGAAACACTCGATGGTCTTGTCTTCGAGGCGCTTTTTCGCCGTTTCGACATCCGATGCCGGCGGGACAATAACGTGGTCGCCGACGATCCCGTTGTTCGGCCAATCGGCGGGCATCGCAACCCTGTTACTATCGGCGATCTGCAGCCCGCGAACCATGCGGACGATCTCGGCCATATTCCGGCCAAGCTCCTGGGGATAATACAGCATCGCCCGGATAATCCCCTTTGGGTCCACAATAAAGACCGCGCGGACCGTGTTGCTGCCTTTGCCGGGGTGGATAATGCCGAGTTCGTTCGCGACTGTGCCGTCGTCGGCGATAATCGGGAACTCGATCTCGACATGGAGATTGTCCTCGATCCATTCCGCCCATTTAAGATGAGCGAAAACCTGATCGACGGACATTCCGATAAGCTCGCAACCCAGTTCCTTGAATTCGGCGTATTTTCCCTGAAACGCCACGAACTCGGTTGTGCATACCGGGGTGAAATCCGCCGGATGGCTGAAAAGCACGAACCATTTTCCTTTAAAAGCGTCGGGAATGGTCATCTTTCCACGGGTGGTTTGCACCTTGAATTCCGGGAAGGGATCGCCGATCAAAGGCATGCCTTCGTCCTCATAGATTTCTTCTTCACAGCACATTTTTCTTCCTCGTTACGGGTTTATAACATCACATCCTATTGCCTTTTACCAATTACCCAACTTACCTTGTCTTCCCCTACCAGTTTTCGCCGAGAATCTCGAAATGCGCCTGAGGGTGCGCGCACGCCGGGCATTTTTTCACTGCGCATTTGCCTTTATGGATAAATCCGCAATTGCGGCAGCGCCATACAACCTCTTCTTCGCGCTTGAAAACGCGGCCGTTCTCGATATTCTTTGCGAGATCGAGATAGCGTTTCTCGTGCTGCTTTTCCGCAACAGCGATATTCTCGAACACGACTGCGATTTCGTCGAAACACTCCTCGCGGGCGATTTTCGCAAATCCGGGATACATCTCGGTCCACTCGTGATGTTCGCCGGCAGCAGCGGCCTTAAGATTCTCTATCGTCGTGCCGATAATTCCAGCGGGGAATCCGGCGGTTATCTCGACCTCGCCGCCCTCGAGAAATTTGAAGAGTCGTTCGGCGTGTTCTTTTTCCTGAGCGGCGGTTTCGGTGAAGATTGCGGAAATCTGCATATAACCGTCCTTTTTCGCCTGACTCGCGAAATAGGTGTAGCGGTTTCTCGCCTGAGATTCGCCCGCAAATGCGATCAGCAGGTTCTTCTCGGTTTTGCTTCCTCGTAACTCCATTGTTTTCTCCTTTTTTTTATTTTTACATCCACGCTTCTGCGTAGGAAATGGTTTAATCGACTCGAGGCATCGTTCTATTTATGTTGGTTATCAATATAATATGTCCTTTGCTTTCACGCAAGTGGATTATTTCTCCGGAAGTTCACTGGTTTCAGTGTCTATTGTCGGCGGCGCCGGTTTAATTGGAATCTTCGACCACGGCTTACCGGACCGGTGAATCGGTGGCCTCTAAACCTATCGATGTATTAGAAAAGGTATTTAGCCAAGCCCAGAACGCCCTGTTTCCACGGCACGCGATGGGTTACGCCGTCCTGCGTCTTGCCGCTCTCGAATTTTTCGACATTTTTTAGGAACCATTCGTAATTTCGAAGCAATGCGTCCTTATTGGAATATTTTGGCGTGAATCCGAGCAACTTCTCGGCCTTTTCAACCGAAACGAAGGAATCCTTTGTCGCGGTTTTATAGACCCAGGGATAGAGCGGGGATAGCCTGAGAAGCTCCAGAACCTCGAGAGCGAAGACGACGAGGTTTGCCGGCGAGCTTTTGATCTTTTTGCCGAAACCCGCTTTGTCGAGAACCACCTGATAATCCTCTCGCATAGTCGAGAAAACCTTCGCGCCGATATTGAATTCGGTATTTACCTTATCCTCGTCGGGCAATGTGGCCGCAATCCAGATCGCTTCGCAGAGATCGCCGACATCGAGAAGCTGATATAGATTTTCCCCCCTGCCGATCATCGGGAAGCTACGGCCCTCATTCGCCCATTGATAGAATATCCCGAACACGCCAAGCCGCTCCGGTCCGATGAAAGATTTCGGCCGGATCGCCGTGATGATCATTCCCTTTTCGCGGAATATCCCCACGAGCTTTTCCGCCTCGATCTTAGTTTCACCATAAGCACCGACTCCAACCAGTTCGTCGTGTTCGAAAAGCGGATGATGGTCGGGGATGCCATAGACGGCCGTGGATGATATATATATGCCGCGCTTTATTCCATGCTCGAAGGCCGACTGAAAGACATTTTCGGTGCCATCGATATTGGTAGTGTAGATATCCTTTTTGGAATAAAGCGGCAGCGCCGCCGCGCCGTGCATGACGATATCCACGCCTTTCATGCACTTATCCACGGTTGCTTTGTCGCGGACATCTCCCATGACATGGGTGATTTTATCCTTGCAGTCCTCGTAATCAAATGGCAGAAGGTCGAGAGAGATTACCTCTTCGCCATTCTCGATAAGTTTGCGAATTAGGTTAATTCCCAAAAACCCCGATCCACCTGTAACCAGCCACTTTGACATAATATATGCCTTTCATTAATTTTCACTATACGGTTTTAAACAATACTGTTTCTACCCCGAAAAATAAGGTTTAGTAAAATATTATCAAGGATTTTTTTGTTTTCGAGAATGTTTGCAGCGCCGCCGGATCGTTGGGAAAGCCGCAAATCCACCCGTTCTGAAAGAACGGGTAGCAAAGGCCCAATAAAATATGATTTCTCTGAAAATAGTATGGCCGTAGCTTCCCGCCACGCCGCAGGCGGGCGTCGGCCGACGAGAACTCTCGTCGGGACGACGAGCCGG
>CAYNTG010000013.1:1459-38038 GCA_964400105.1 uncultured bacterium | reverse complement strand
CGGCTTTTGCTGAGATCGCCGTTACCATTTACAGCGACGGTTTTGCTTTGGTCAAGGAGCAAAGAAAGCTCGATTTTTCAAAGGGCACGAGCGAGTTTGCTTATTCGCCGGTTCCCGCACGAATTACGCCGCAGACCGTGCATTTTGGAGGTGATGGACTCGCCGTCCTCGAACAGAACTACGAATACGATATCGTCAGCACCGAGCGGCTTCTCGAAAAAAATATCGACAAGCGAATCGAGATTTCGCTCGAAAAAAGCGATGAATCGATTACAGGCATATTGCTCTCTGCAAACAGCGCGTCCATGCTTCTCGATGTCGATGGCGTGCTGAGTGCATACCGAATCGAAAGTATCATCGAGCTTTCATTTCTCGACAGACCGGAGAAACTTTTTACCCGACCAACATTGGTTTGGAATGTGTATTCCTCAGAATCCGGCAAGCGCGACACCGAGCTTTCGTATATGACCGACGGCATCGATTGGGATGCTGCATACGTTGCGAATGTCAACAAGGACGATACGCGCCTTTCTATCGATGGATGGGTTACGATCCGCAATAATACCGGAATGACGTTCGAGGATGCCAAACTGAAGATCGTTGCGGGCGAGGTTCATCGCGTGGAGGAACCACGATATCGCGGAATGGCCAAATCATCCGGCATTATGATGACCGAGGATGCCGCTCCGCAGGGGTTTCAGGAGGAGTCGTTCTTCGAATATCATCTCTATACGCTTCCGAGACCGGCGACGGTCGCCGACCGGCAGGAAAAGCAACTTTCGCTTTTCCCGTCTTCGGAAACCGATGCGACGAAAAATTTCGTCTTTGAATCGAATCGTGGAAATGACATCCGTGTCGAGTTGGAATTCAAGAATTCTGAGGAAAAGGGGCTCGGAATGCCGCTTCCCGAAGGGATTATTCGGGTCTATAAGGAGGATAAATCCGGTGCGCCGCAATTCGTCGGCGAAGACAAAATCGAGCATACGCCGAAGGACGAGGAGGTGCGGATTTACCTCGGCAACGCATTCGACATCGTTGCGGAACGGACTCGCAAGGATTATCGGCGTATAACGAATCGAATTTCCGAAGAAGATTATGAGATCAAGATACGAAACCACAAGGAGGAGGCCGTGGTAGTCAATGTTCTGGAGCATTTCTGGGGAGATTGGTTTATCAAATCCGAAAACATGAAAGGCAAAAAGAAGGATGCGAAAACCAATGAGTGGGATGTGACGGTTCCAAAGGACGGCGAAACGGTTTTGACATTCACCGTCAGACATAAATAGAATGTATAATGTAGAATTAATAATGACAGACCATTCGAAGTGAAACGTGAAATTGCTTTGCTTCGCTCGCAATGAATATTTTCGTAACTTGATTCTCTGTTAAATCTCCATTTCTCAGAGTTCTCGATATGTTATTTATGCCTCAAAGGAGCTAATATGTTCGGAATAGACTGGAACGAGATAATCGATAAAATCGTTTTCGAGGGCGGCAACTGGCTCATTACCAGCGGCGTTCGTGTAGTCCTGTATATCGTCGCGGCAATCGTAATCTTGAAGGTCGTTCGAAAGCTGGGCAAGGCGATAGTCTTGCGGTTCGAGGACCAGGACGACACCACGCGCAGCGAGCGCGAACGCCGTGCGGATACACTTTTTACGGTCGCTAATATCACAACAAAGGTCTTCGTCTGGGTGATAGTCGGCTTCATGATACTCAAGGAGATAGGCGCGAATATCACACCGCTTCTGACCGGCGCGGGCGTTGCAGGACTGGCAATCGGTTTCGGCGCACAGAACATCGTCCGGGACTTCTTCAACGGTTTTCTCATTCTCCTCGAAAACCAATACCGCGTCGGCGATGTGATACGGATCGCGGACCGCACCGGCACCGTCGAAAGCATCAACCTCCGAACGACCGTCATCCGCGACCTCGAAGGGGTTGTCCATGTCGTCCCGAACGGCGAGATCAAGGCGGTCGATAATATGACATTTTCGGAAAGCCGCGCACTGATCGATGTAGGCATAAGCTATAACTCCAGTATCGATAAAGCGATAGAGGTTTTGAACGGCATCGGCGAGTCACTCAAAAAGGATGAATCATTCGGGCGGTTCATCCGCGACTTCACAATCATGGGCGTGAACAACCTCGGCGACAGCTCGGTCGATATCCGCGTTCTGATAAAAACCGACCCATCGCAGCAGTGGGCTATCGCGCGAAAGTTTAAATACCTCGTAAAGACCCGGTTCGACGAGGCCGGCATCGAGATTCCATATCCGCACCAGACGGTGTATCTGCGCACGGAGAAGGATAAAGAGTGAAGCTAAAAATAACCGATGGCCAAATATAAAAACAAATATCGCATCGAATCCGCACGTTTGGCGTGTTGGGATTATGGTAAATCCGGATATTATTTCGTAACGATTTGCACGAAAAACAGGACGAACATCCTCGGTCGAGTTCATAACGATGATGTAGAATTATCCAAAATTGGCGCGATTATCGATAGATGTTGGCACGATATTCCGCGTCATTTCCCTTTCGTCGAATTAGATGAATATATTTTAATGCCAAACCATATTCACGGAATAATCGTCATCGACAAACCGGATGAAAATTCTGATGTATCCGACAGATCCGATAAATTCGTAGAGACGCAAAATCTTGCGTCTCTACAACCGAAAAATCGGTTTGGTCCACAATCCCAGAATCTCGCATCGATAATTCGCGGTTTTAAGGCAGGCGTAACCAAATTATCAAGACCAATCTATCCATCGTTCGCCTGGCAACCCCGGTTTCACGACCATATCGTTCGCAATAATGCCGACCTTGAGCGAATTCGCAAATATATTCGATTAAACCCATCGAATTGGAAAAACGACGAATATTTCACAGACGAAAAAATAAAAATTGTGGAGAAATCCGCAAAATGAAAATAACCGCCTTCCACCGTATAGTCTCGATCCTCTATTTCGCGATAGGAAGATGGGGAGGATGGAGGAAAAGGTAAAAAGTAAGGGAGATTTGCATGTTTATTGATTTAAAAGAAATATTGAAAGACAATCGGGTAGTAAACGGTGAAATAATCTATGAAGCCGGGAGCGTTGTATCCGAATTAACCCTTAAAGATTTCCTTTTTCGTAAAGGAGATGACGGATATACTTACGAACCATGCCCTAATGGTGTTTATTTGTTTTTTGAAAAGGAAGATAGCAAAGAAACCGAATGTCTTTATGTTGGCAAGTGCTCGTCGAGGTCCTTCATAGAAAGAATACCTTCGCATTTCGATGCACGTGAAAAAGCATGGTTTCATTCTTTTCTCAAAGCTCACCTAGTTTACCTGCATTACCCGGCTTGGCTGAAGGAGAATGAAAAAGAAGAGAATGTAGAAAACATCAAGGCTTACCGGGCTTCCTTAAGAAAGGATAAAAAAGAGTTTAAAGAAAAAGAATATATAGAAAGCGCAAAAAAAATCCTAGTAGACGAAAAATCGCTATTTATTACTTTTATTTCGGTTCCGTATACAAATAATCGGCTTTACGAAGATAGCGGAGAAAAGAAAAAGTATTCTAAATTAAATTCAAGGTTAGAGAAATATCTAAAAATCCAACTTGAACCATCATTTAACCGTTATATATCTGAATATCGTGATGTTAAAGGTCAGGGCTTTATCGATTATTTGATAAGTTTGGAAATCAAAGGATTTAAGAATAAGGATTATTTGAAAACCAAACTATGCATTTAGGACATATTTATCTCGTAAATCCGGCAACGACGAAAAAGGGATAAGAAGAGTTGTTTTCGAGTAGGATAAATGGACTTTATATCGCAGATGGGGGAGAAATACACCCGTAAATGCGCACGCCGCGAGGCCCGAACAATGGCGGCGGCGGCGATTTCCCGCCCCTGAACCTCGGCACATTCAATGTCGCCCAGCCGCTAACGGTTAGAAAGCCGCGAGTGTAACGACCGTTGCGGCGGAGAGTCCCAGGCGAATTCGCGTTCTCTTTTCTTTTGGCCACGTCGTTCTCCTTCATGGTTGTTCCTAACTCCACAAAAAATGCCTTAAGACCCCCCTTTTTTCAACTAATTTCTAAATACACACAATATGTTACATAATCCAAAAAAATCAAATACTTGCTTTTTGGATAACAGCACATTATATTAGTATAAATAATTCATAATCAATATTATACTTATATTAACATAGTTTTGTAAAGTGTAGTTCTATGCTCATATTAAACCACGGTAGCCTTGCACTCACACTTTGGAACCTCGAACACTTTCGTCTTAACGGCTCGAAACCGAACCAAGAAAAGGTCGATGAGGCTCTCAATTGGATAGTGAAGCGTCAGAAAGACCCTGGACGTTTCGGCCTCGGGTTCGCGGCTCCAACGGAGAAGGATTACGTTTTGGCGAAGCTTCCTACCGGCGAAAATATCCATTCTCGAGCCGGGACGGCGCATCTTCTCGGCGAGGAAGCATTCTGGGCGCTTTCAAAATGGCGCGACCCAAATAAACATTCCATCCAGGAGGGCTTGACTGGAATGCTCGGTCGGGCGAGTCATTTTCGAGCTGCATTCGACCGTGGTCATTATTGCTGCACGACTTGCAGTCTTTCGCTTTGGCGAGCGCTTATCGCTTCCAAACTCCCTATCGGCGAATCTTTTGTCAAGCGCGGCATTAAGACGATGAACCTATCGCACGATAACAAGTCCGGATGGCGTGGGTTTCAGTTCGGTTGGACGGTATACAGCCTCGCGAGCCTCGAACACCCACTCGCGGACCGCGAACTTCAATATGCCGCAGGCCGTATCGAGAGGGCACATCGCCGCCTGCGCAAATCGAACGACCCATACGGTCTCCGGAAACTTGGATACGAATCGGCCTTGAAGCGTGTATAATAAATTAAACGATTTGATTCGTTAAAAAACCCGTTTATACGGGCTTTTTTTATCCTTCGAGAAGTCTCGATACCGCCTGCACAACCCTTTCCGGGAAAATTCCGACCATACAAGCGAGATCGCCTCGCGGACATTCCATCTTTCCGTGGGGGCTGCACGGTCTGCATGAAAGCTCGAACGGCGGTTCGATCACGACAACTTTTTCGCCATATGGCACGAAACCGAAGCGTGGAACGGTCGGGCCAAATATGCTCACAACCGGCGTTTTGACGGCGGCGGCGAGATGTCCTGGGCCGCTGTCATTGCCGATAAAAATGCGGCTTTTCGAGATAATTGCGGCAGATGTCAGAATATCGCACTTTCCGGCGGCGGAAAATGTCCCTTTGCCAACATCGTCTGAGATTATCGAGCACAAACCGGCATCCTCCGGTCCCCCGATAAGCACCACCGATTCAACTATTCCCTCGGAGAGCATCAGTTTGATGACTTCGCCATAAAGGTCAACCGGATAACGCTTTGTGCCCCACACACTTCCCGGAGCAATCGTCGCATATTTAGTCTTTTCGTCAATTCCGAGATCCCTCAAAATTTTTATAGCGGTCGCCTCGCGCTGCTCGCCGGGGAAAATCTCCGTCGGGCACGGCTCGATTTTATCCTCCGGGGATTGTTTTAACAGCTCGAGCATACGCTCAGGCTCGGGCTTATCAACCGGGCGTTCAATCCTTTTCGTATAAAAAATTGACCCGTCGGATTTTGCGAAACCAACGCGCTTAGGTATCCTCGCCAACATCGATAACATCCCGCTGCGAAACGATCTATGCGGCAAAATAGCGATATCGAATCGTCTATCGACGAGGCTGTTTGCCAGGCCGAAGAACGTTGACAGGCCGACGGATTCGTTGTGTTTGTCGTATTGGATTATTTCGTCGATATGGGGGTTGCCGTCGAAGACCTGCGCGCCTTTTGGGGTGGTCAAAAGAACGATGACGGCCTCTTCGGTGAAAATCTCGCTTGCACGACGAATAAGCGGCGTGGTAAGGACGCAATCACCAATAAATGCTGTTTGGATCAGAAGAATTCGCATAGGTTCATGTTAATTTGACGGGCGGTTTTTCGCAAGCTATTTTAAATAAAAGTGGTCGATTTTTTTCAATCTATTTAAAAGAATCGCCACGATAAGCCCGACTATCGCGCCGGTTATCATCGACGGCAAAACCACGAACGGCAATAGATTAAGCACGATATCCGGGCGATATACGAGCCATCCGGCGACGATGATTTGTGTAAGAGCGTGCGCCAGCGCGCCGAAGATGCTTATTCCATAGACCGAAAATGGCAATCGCATGCGCCAGATAAGTCCCATTACTATCGCTGCGATTGTGGAGCCGCTCAGCGAAATGATAAAGCTCGCCGACCCGATTCTACCGAGAAGAAGCGCGCCGAGAACGACCCTTCCAAGCGCGACTATTATTCCCTCCACGGGGCCACCGAGAGCGATAGCCATCATTGTCGCGGCGTTAGCGAGACCGGGTTTTGCCCAGGGCATAGGCCTCGGCAGCATCTCCTCCACCGACCAGATCACCGTGCCGATAGCGATCAAAAGCGCGCAAATTGCGATGCGGCGGTTTCTATCGCGTAATCGCATCCGTCTCCTTGCGCCCCTCGACGACGATTGCGGTCTTCCCAGGAGCGCAGACGATAGCGGCACCGGGACGATATACTGGACCGGTCGCAACGCAGATTTTCTTAGGACAACTCGCATCGCTCACCGACACCGCATTATCCTCGACGACGATGGTCATCGGGCCTACCGCCGATTCTATCTCGAACGTTGTATCGTTCGCCATATGGATTTCAGCGAGGCGCTCTCCACCTCGATAGACAACGGCGACGCTTCCCCGGTCGGTCGAACGAAATACCGGATAGATCGCTATCGCAAAAACGACAGCAATGGGCACGATGTCCCAGAAGACGGGTTTCAGGCGGACCGGCTCCATGTTCCTATCAGATCGACCTTTCTTCCGCAATTTTCGCATAAACCATCTTTGGAGATACCGATAATGCGCGTCGAATATCCGGTTCGCTGAACGAGAAGATTTCCACATTGCGGGCATCTCGTATCGTTGCCCCATATCGTTCGGCGATTGCCGCCATAGATGTAGTTAAGTCTTTCACGGGCAATATCATAGGCCCTGTCGAGGGTCTCGACCGGAGTCGGCGACGCGTCGAATCGATAGCAGGGATAATACGCGGAAAAATGAACCGGAATAAGCGGATCGACCGAGGCGATGAAATCGACAAATTTCTCTATCGCATCGTCGCTGTCGTTGTATCCCGGAATGAGAAGGTTCGTGATCTCGACATGCGCATTCGATTTCGATGCGGCGCGGATCGTATCCATTACAGGTTCGAGGCGTGCGCCGCATATATCTCGATAAAAATCGTCCTCCATCGATTTGAGGTCGATATTCATCGCATCGACGACCTCGAGTAATTTGTCGAACGGTTCCGGATTTATGAATCCGTTCGTGACGAGAACGTTGACAAGCCCCTTTTCGTGGGCGATTTTTCCGGCGTCGAGTATATACTCGAATGCGATGATCGGCTCGGTATATGTGAATGCTATCCCGACCGAATTTTCGCTAACGGCATATTCGACGAGTTTTTTCGGCGACACCTTCGATATCGGGCCGTCGGCCTGCGATATAGTCCAGTTCTGGCAGAACTTGCACGATAGATTACACCCTCGCGGACCGGTGGACAAAATATCCGATCCGGGATAGTAATGATATAGCGGTTTCTTCTCGATAGGATCGACAGAGATTGAGATAACCTCGCCGTAAGCCGATGTTTTAAGCACGCCATGGTCATTGACTCTCACCCGACAAATACCGGCCTTACCGTCATCGATAAGGCATTTATGAGGGCAAAGAAGACACCTGATTTTTTCGCCTTCGGCCTTCCAAAACTCCGCTTTTTTCATTTCGCTCGCTTCTCCTTCCCGACCATAAAGACAACATAGCCGACCGCACCGGAAATCGTATCGAAAACGGCGGTGACATCGCCATCGTCGAGCTGCGCCTCGGTTTCCACTCCCTCGCCGGTGCGCACCAATATCCCCTCGGCATGGATATTCTTCGCAAGAAGCACGTCGCTCATCTTATCGCCGATAACGAAGCTTTTTCCGAGGTCGATCCCATAATCCCTCGCGGCCTGCTGCGCCATTCCGGGGTTTGGCTTACGGCTCCAGCAATCGCTGCGATATTTCTCGACCGTGCCATCGGGATGATGCGGGCAATAGTAGATATCCTCCACACTCGCACCGCGCTCTTCGAGGAGTTTTAACAGACGGGCATTCACCGCCTCGACCCGCTCCGTGTCAAAATATCCCCTCGCGACCCCCGATTGATTTGTGAGAATTATCACCTCGATCCCGATATCGTTGAGCCGGACGACCGCCTCGACTGCACCCGGTAAAAACTCGATGCGCTCCGGATCGTCGAGAAAATGGGCATCGACGATGAGCGTTCCATCTCGATCGAGGAAAACCGCGCCTCTCGATTCCAGTTTATTTGACATTTCTTTCATTGCTCCTTCCCCATCGGAACTGCTCGATAACCGCATTTAAAACCGCTTCGATAGACAGTTTCTCCATGCACTCGTGTCCTCCGGTCCTGCACTTTCCACGACCATAAAGCGAACATGGACGGCATCTCATGTCCACCCCGACGATCTTCGAGCCTGGCCATCGCGAGCTGTATCCGAGGGCTTCGCTCGTCGGGCCGAATATCCCCACCGCCGGCGTTCGAACGCTCTCCGCGATATGCAGCGGGCCGGAATCGTTGCCGACAAAGACATCCGCCGATGCGATAAGCGCTATCATCTCCCGTATCGACGTTCCGGAAAGTTTCGAGATATGCGGCGCTTCCGATATATTGTCGTCAAAAACCGCAACCGTGAATCCTTCAATCACGAGGGATTCGACGAGCTTCTCGAACCTATCGCGCCCCCACTCCTTAAGCGGCCATTTCGCTCCCGGATGAACGACCGCGAGCGGGCGATCCGGGATTTTTCCGATAAATTTTTTGCGCGCGGCGACAACCTCTTCCTCCGTATAGCCGAGCCTCGGCAGAATCGGTTCCACGGATCGAATGCCGATCCCCTTCAATGTTCCGAAAAACCTGTCGCGGATATTCGGAAGTCTCTTCGCGCCGATCTTGAATTTCACGACCCCGATGCGCCTGAGCGTGTGCTTTTTTATTTTGAGAAAATCCATGTTAAGGCGTCGGCGCACGACATAGGAGCGCCCATTCCCCTGGAGATCGACGATCAGATCGAATCTTCGCTCTTTCAACCTCTCGACGAAATCCATAAACGCGGTCGAATCGGCGCGCACCGTCTCGGAAAGCGGGATTATTTTGCACCGCGACGGATGGTTTTTCAGAAGCGGTGCGAATTCCTCTTTCAAAAGGTATGAGATTTCGGTGTCGGGCGGCAAAACCCTACGGAGGCCATCCAAAACGGGTGTCGTAAGGACTATATCCCCGAGCGACGAAAAGCGCACGACGAGGATATTTTTATAATCGCGTCTTTTCGACGCTCGCTGCATTTAGAATCCTCATCGCTATCGTTGCTACTTTTCGATTTCCTGCATACGTTTTCCTGCAAGCTCCGCCTCTGCGGTCCCGGAATGGCCATCGATGAGTTGGCGATAGTAGTTCTTCGCCATATCGACCTGATCCAGTTTCTCATAACAGCGCGCGGCCTTATATATCGCCGAGGGCACGAGATCGCTCTTCGGCCACTTTCTCGTAACGGCCAGATAACTGATAGCGGCCTCGGCATAATCTGATTTTGCAAGAAGCGCCTCGCCGATATTATATCGGGCATCGTCTGCGCGTGGGCCGTCGGCGAACTGTTCGAGATATGACTCGAAACCCATTATCGCGAGATCGTATTTCCCCCGGTTCAGATCGATCAGCGCAACGGAGTATATCTCCTCCCCTCGCTGCTTCGGTTCGGACGTATCGGCAGAGTCCGAAACGGCCGCGTTTTCGCTAATATCGTCTTTGAGGGATTCGATCCGTTCGGTGAGGCTGCTGACCTTGAAGCCAGAATCGCGCATTATCGACTCGACGATGCCCATTTCCTCCTGAAGAACGGACATATCGGCGCCGTGTTCGGCGCGGATCGCCCGCAGGAGTGTGAGATTCATCTCCATGAGCGAATCGAGCCGTGCGATCTGGCGGGTTTGTATCTGGTTATTCAAGCTGAGCGAATCGATCTGCGCCTGAAATCGCAGAACCTCGCCTCGGGTCGCGCAACCACCAATAAATAAAACGATTAGGAGCGACGCTATCGCCGCTCCCAAGCATATTCTATCGGCCTGTCTCATTTACTCGACTGCGATAAATTCGCAACGCCTGTTTCTCTGCCAGCAGGTCTCCGTGGATTCCCTGCAGAGCGGCTTTTCTTCGCCGTAAGAGCGCGTCGTGATACGTGTTGCCGCAACGCCGTAGCCAGTGAGGAATTCCTTTACCGCACGTGCCCTCTTTGAGCCGAGAGCCATGTTGTATTCCTCCGTGCCGCGTTCGTCGCAGTTGCCTTCGAGAACGATATTGACATCGTGGAATTTCATTAGTTGCCCGGCATTATCCATCAGCCTTGCCTCCTGATCGTCGCGGATGCTGTATTTGTCGTAATCGAAATACACGACGCGAAGATCGATCTGCGGTTGCTCAGGCTCGACGATCGGCTCCTCGATAACAGGTTCCGGTGGAGTCTCGACCTGTGGAGGCGGAGGCGGAGGCGGTGTCTTCTTTGGGCAACCCGCAATAAAGATCGACAATACCAAAAGGGTAATAATGCTTACGAGAGTTGTTTTTTTCATCTCTTCCCTCTCCTTGCTATCATTTGGTTTTTTTCGTTAGTTACATTTATAGGAATATAATGTTAAGTTATAATAACGCAACAGATTTTTCCATTTACCTTGAAAATCAATCGAAAGACCATCGATACCTCGGCGACCATGCCGGAGCCGTATTCGATCCCCATCCCGTAATACGCCGGATATCGGTTCCGTCCCAATTCGTCGTATAAATCTGATAATTTCCGGTGCGGTTGCTTGTGAAAACGACATGGTATCCGTCCGGCGACCAATATGGATTCTCGTTCTTTCCGACCCCGGTAAGATAGGCCGGTTCGCCGTAAGCAACATGGATAACGGCGATCTGAAAACCTTGATCCGTCTGGCTCGTATAACATATTCTGTCGCCGCGTGGAGACCAGTCCGCACCGTCGTTATAAGACCCATCGAACGTCAATCTTCGGCAATGCGTTCCCATGATATCCATTATATATATCTGCGGTCTGCCGCTTCTATCGGAGGTAAAAGCGATCTCGCGGCCGGTCGGCGAGAATGTCGGTGCGGTCTCTATCGAATAAGGGGTGAACGTCAATCTGGTTTCTTCGCCGGTGCGAACATCGAGAATAAAAAGCTCCGAGTTGTTGTCCGCGATCCGCGAATAACAGATATAGCGGCCATCGGGCGACCATGTCGCGGTGAGGTTCGGCCCGTGATGATCGACTACGACGGTCTCTCTTTCCTTATAAATATCGAACTGGTAGATATCGGGATTCTCGTTTTTAAAGCTCGTATATGTCAGCTTATCCCCACCATTCGACCAATCCGGCGAAAGAACTATCGAACGCGCATTGGTTATCCTTCGCTGAGCGTAACCGTCGTAATCGCAGACATATAGCTCCTTTACATCGTCATATCTGGTGGAAATAAACGCGATCTGTGTTTGCGCGACCCCGTCTTCTCCGGTTAGCGCTTTGTGAATGTCGTCAGCGATCCGATGAACGAGCCTCCTCGCCTGAACCGCGTCCGCTTCATACTTTTTCTTGTAAAGCTTCGCCTGCGATGCCACTGAATACAGCCCGACATCTATCGAAACGCGTCTTCCATCGGTGTCGAATTGCGCGAGAACAATGGCCTGCGCATTCAGGCACGTCCATGCGAACGGATCGATGTCCTTCGGATCGACGATGCCGCTTTGCTTATAAAGCGAGGAGTCGATCACGTCGATAAACGGCGAAAAACGAAGATCGTTTCGCAGCACGCTCGATAGCTTTACTATCGTAGTATCCCATTTCACGCCGTAATTATCGAAACGCGCCGTGAAATTCGGCACGGCGATGCGCATCACTCCACCGCCGTAATCGGCGATTCGCAGGTATGCATCACCCTGCGCTAAAGCGACCGGCGCTAAAGCAATAATTACGAATAAAATCAAAAATTTAACTGTCAATCCTTTTACCTAACTATATTCTTTATGGATTATGCACGAACTCGAAATGAACGCCGAGATGATCTCCCGAATAGTCTTCCGGCAGCTCCGGGAACGGAGACGATGAGAGGATCGTTCGAAGCGCGTTTCTATCGAAGGACTGAACACCGCTTCGCTTTTCGATCTTCGCGTCCTTCACATCGCCGTTGCGCAGTATCCTGAAATAGACCGTCGCGGTGATCTCCTTTCCGATGGATGGCGGTATCCAATTTCGATAGACCTTCATATAAATAAGATTCAGATACAGGTCGTTTGCGAAATCCGCTCCATCGATGCTTATATGACCATTTCCTGTCGGGCTGGTCGTTTTAGGTTTTGTTTTCGGCGGCTCGACCGGTTTTGGCTTAGGTTTCGTTTTCTTGGCCGGTTCCGGCTTCGTCTCGATAATATTTTCCGGCTCCGGCTCCTTTTCGGGCTGCGTTATAACCTTAGGTTGCGGCGCGGCGATTATCTTAACCGTATAAACCTTTTGCGGCGGCTCCTTTGGGCGTGAAAAGGCGCTCGCAAATATGAAAATCAGAATGAGCGCGACGTGGCATGCGTAGCTTATGATAAGCTCGCGGCGCACGGTTTATCTTCCACTTTTTTCCGGGATAGCCACGAGACCGAGGTTTTCAATTCCTGCCTCCTTGATATATCCGACCACCCGCATAACGATGCCGTAATCCACGCCCTCGTCCCCCTTCAGCGAAACCGCACTGACCCCACCCGCTTCGGCAAGCTCGCCGATTCTCTTCTCGAATTCATCGAGTTCGACCTCGCTCTTCCCGATAAAAATCCTCCCACCTTCTGTTATCGACACGGTAATTGCATTCTCGTCCTTGACCTTCGCCGCAGAAGATTTTGGGAGCTTGATATCGACCTGTGCCTCCATGAGCGGCGCTGCTATCATGAAGATAATGAGCAACATAAACACCACATCCATCATCGATGTGATGTTCATCTGTATCTGCGTTTTATATCTTTCCTTATATCCGTTCACTTCGATTTACAAAAAGCTCTCGCTTGAGCTGGGCTACAATTTTTTTGCTGAAACTTGTCGCCTCGCCTGCGATCTCCCTTAGCCGCGATGTGAACAGGTTAAAAGCGATCACGGCGGGGATAGCTACCAGAAGCCCGGCGATCGTCGTGATAAGAGCCTCGGCCAAACCCGGCGCTACGACCGCGATATTTGCGCTCGATTGCTGTCCGATCTCCCAGAAGCTCTGGGTGATTCCCCATACCGTCCCGAGGAGTCCCAAAAACGGTGCGACGCTTGCGGTCATCGCAAGAAAATCGACGCTGTGCTCCTCGCGTTCGAGAACTTCCTCGATAGAGGCCTCCGCGCGCTGGCTAATCGCTTCGAAGATCGCGATTCTCGAAGTATCGTCGATTCGCGCTATGCTGGTCGTGAACTGCGGCCCGAGTTCCTGGCGTATATTTTCGACGATATATGTCATCGGGTGATCGCGACCGGGAAGATTGAGCCTCAGAATCTCGACACCGCGATGGTTGCTAATGAGCCGTTTTATACTGGAGCTTTGTTTCTTGAGCTTTGAGAATCGACGCGCTTTTTTTATTATAATGGCCCACGAAAACCCGGAAAGCGCAAGCAGAACAAGCAGAACGAGCTTTCCGAAGAATCCCGTCGTAACGAGCATCTGCCAAACATTGCCGATCATAACCTCTCCGATTTTACGTTAAATAACATAACTTAGTATAATATACACATTGAACTTATCGATTTCAAGTTTATAGTTTTCTTCAAATTAATAACATAGCGAATATGGTGCCATCTCGAGATAAAACAGGACGTTTTTGAACAAAAACGCCCCGTTAAAATATCAAAGAATTATATCGAACGTTCCCTATCCAATAAAATCGTCGGTCATCTCCTCCCCTGTATCTGCGGCAAGGATGGAAAATTCATCCGGTCCGAAAACCGAATCGGCGAAGCATTCCAATCTCACTTTGTATGCGTCTTCGAGGCCCTTCAGACGCTCCGAGTTTCCGGCTGTAAATTCTTCTACCACAAGTGGATGCGTGACAATAATAAAGCTTTTGGTCCTCGATGATGCGGCACGCATTAGCCATCGCTCGATACGTGTAATAATGGTCACCGGCGAGAATACCAATCCAACGCCTCCGCATGTGGGGCATGGATCGGAGATACGCTCCATGACACTCTGTCGAACCCTCTGCCTCGTCATTATCACGAGACCGAATTCGTTGACGTCGAGGATTTTGTGCTTCGCCCTGTCCTCGAACATAGCATTTCGGAACTCCTCCATCAGCGTTCTGCGGTTCTTCTCGATCTCCATGTCGATGAAATCTATAACGATGATCCCGCCGAGATCGCGAAGACGAAGCTGGACGGCGATCTCCTCTGCCGAAGCGAGGTTCACCTGAAGCAGATTCTCCTCGTATGTTTTACCTTTTCCGACATTACGACCCGAGTTCACATCTATCGTGACGAGCGCCTCGGTGTTATCGATCACGATATACGCGCCCTTTTTGACCCATATCTTGCGCTTGAGCATATTCTCGATCTGTGTTTCGATCTCATATTCATCGAAAATCGGTTTTTGCCTATTATATAATCTTACCCGGTTCTCCAAATTTGGCACAACATCGTGCGTGTATTTTTTGAGCTTGTCGAATTCCGATTTAGAATCGAGAATGATCTCGTCCATTTCCATAGAGAATAGGTCCCGGACCATCGCGGCGACCATTCCCATATCCCGGTAAAGAAGGGTCGGTGCGTCGAGAGCATCGGCCTTTTTCTTGATATGGTCCCAATCCTTCATAAGATAATCGAGGTCGCGCTTGAGGACATCTTTCTTCTGACCCTCCGAAACCGACCGGACTATAAGCCCGTCCCCTTCCGTTTTCATCTCACGGATAATCCTTCTAATACGATCCCGCTCCCTCGTAGATTTTATCTTACGCGATACGCCGATATGATTCTGGCCGGGCATCATCACGAGGTAGCGACCGGGAAGGCTTATCTCCGTGGTGCATCGCGGGCCTTTCGTGCCCATCGGCTCCTTCGTGATTTGAACCATGATTTCGTTGCCGTTATTCAGCCACTCGGAGATATTGTCCGATCGATGGGAATTCCTTCTTCTCGATCTGCCTTGCGGCCGGGTATTGCTGGCATCATCTTCGTCGGTCTCGCTGTCTGCAAATGGATTATATCGCGCGACATCGGATATATGAAGGAAGGCGCGTTTCTCCATTCCGATATTGATAAACGCCGCCTGAATCCCCGGAAGGACTCTCTCGACCTTGCCCTTATATATATTCCCGATCATGCGCCGCTGGTCCGGTCGTTCGACCAGAAGCTCGACCATCTTTCCGCCCTCGAGTATCGCTATTCGCGACTCGTGAAGCTGCTTGTTCACTATAATCTGTGTTTTCATATTTTAACCTTTAACATTTAACATTCTCTCTCTTTTTAGTTTTTTTGCCTGTTGGTTTTATAAATCAATTAATCAATCCAACAGCATTTTTGTAAGTATCTCTTCGACCCGGCTTGTATCGACTCCCGTGTCGAAACATGGGCCGTTCGGTCGTTCGTTCAGCACCCCGAATACGGGGATCGGGTGTGAATCTATAATCCCGGACGAAAGGTCCCTTCCGCAGGCGACCGCCAATATAACCGTCGGCCTATAATCCTTAACGACCTTGCGCGCCAACGTTCCTCCGGTCGCCACGCGAACCTCGACCCCGAGTCTTTCGGTGATCTCCGCAAGCCTCGCGATATCGCACTTGCCGCATCGCTTGCAATTTTTTATATCGAACGTTATTCGCCACGGGCACTCGTGGTGCTGAAGGCAATGCGGCAACAGGACGAGCGTTTTTTCCGTCGAAAGCCGCTTGCGCTGCGCCCATAGAAGCGAATTGTTCGTGTCCACGAAGGCCTCCATCAACCTCAGCCGGTCGAAACCGAACACACTGCCGAGACCGAGCACCGTCGGGAAAAGCACCCGCATCGTGATCGATTCGCCGCTATGAGGATAAAGGACGTCCAATCCAGTGGTCGCCGTTATCGTGATCAGCAAAAAACCGCCGCCAACGACCAATATCTCCAATCCCCAAATGACCCAAAGAGCGATAGGCAAACCGGAATGGATCATCGCGAACCGTGGATAAACCATGTAAATAACGAGCAGCAAGATCGCGTTTAGAATAAGAAAAGCCGCCCACGAAAGACCGATAAACAGGCCCTTTCCTCCGCTATCCTTCAAAGGAAGACCTTCCCGGTTAATTGTTCGTTGCATCCGCAGATAAACGCGCATGTTTCAAGTGGACGCTTGCCGAACGCCTGAACCTTCAAGACCTCGATACCACCCTCTCCGCACGCGACAACCAGCCCCCTCCTCGGATCGCATAGAACAACCTCACCCGGTATTCCATCCGCCTCGATAGGACGCGCCTTCAGAATCTTAAACCTTTCGTTCTCGAGTGTTGTCCATGCCCCAGGCGATGGCGAGAGCGCACGAACAAGATTATGCACCGATATCGCCGGTTGCGTCCAATCGATCCGGCAGATATCTGTGTTGAGCTTTGGTGCCGGGGTCGCGAGGCTGTTGTCCTGGCGAATCGGCTTCGTCGTCCCGGCTTCGAGCTGCTCGATAGTTCGCCGAAGCAGATCCACGCCGACGGCCTCGATCTTTTTGAAAAGCTCGTCGCAGTTTTCATCCCGATCTATATCTATCTTCTCCGATAGAAGCAGATCGCCCGTATCGACCTTGTCGTCGAGCAAAAAGGTCGTAACGCCGGTCATGGAAAGGCCGCGAATTAGCGCCCATCGAACGGGCGCCGCACCTCGAAGCGACGGAAGAAGCGATGGGTGGACGTTCACCGTCCCGAGCCGGGGGGCGGTATAGACCGCACGCGGGAGAATCTTGAACGAAACCACGACGCCCAAATCGGCGTTCAGGTTTCGCAAATCTTGTGCAAATCCCCCGTCTTTCAAGTTCGCGGCCTCGATAATATTAAGTCCCCGCAACAGTGCAAATTTCTTCACACGTGTCGGAATCAGCTTATGTCCACGCGCTCCGGGCCTATCGGGAAGCGTAACCACCGCCGCGACCTCATGGCCGTTTTCGATCAGCGAATCGAGCATCGACACGGAAAAATCGGTCGTTCCGAAGAATATAATCCTCATCGGCATTTATTCGTTATACTCCCTCGCGATTAGTCGAAGCTCTTTCCTGATCATCGCCCGTCGAAGCTGCGTCAGATGATCTATGAAAACGACGCCGTCGAGGTGGTCGGTTTCGTGCAAGATGATCTCCGCCATAAGGCCGTCCGCCTCGAACTCGACATCTCCCTTGCCGTGGATATAAGCGCGCACCCTGATATGCTCACGCCGGGGAATCTGAAGATATAATTTTGGAAATGAAAGGCACCCCTCTTCGTTGATCATGATCTCGCCACTTTGTTCGATTATTTGTGGATTAATCAACGCCTCGACATGCGAATAATCGTCTTTCTTCAGGAATGTTACCAAACATATTCGCCGGTCACAATTCACCTGATTCGCGGCGAGACCGAGGCCATCGTGTTCATTTAGCTTTTCCATCATCTTCTCGACGAATCGCCCGGTCTCCTCCGATTCGGGGTTCTCGATCTCGACAGTTTTTTTCCGAAGAATCGGATTTCCCCAGTAACAAAATTTTAATTCTTCTGGAAACCGATCAGGCATTTGGATCGCTAACCTTGCCGGATATATAGCTCTTTCCAACTTCCGCCTTGAAATTATCTCCGAACCGAAGGGTGACCGTATCGGTGCCGACGCCGACGACCGTTCCGATCAAACCGCCGGATGTAATCACCTTCTCGCCTTTCTGTAATGATTGAAGCATTGAACCATGTTCTTTTTGCTTCTTCGATTGCGGCCTAATAAATAGGAAATAGAAGACCACAAAGATCAGGATAAACGGCAAAAATGAGATAATTGGATTCGGAGCGCCCTCCGCTCCTTCTCCTGCTTGACCTGAAGTCGACATAAGGAGCGATAAAAAACTGATTAGCATCATGAACCTTTCGATTAAACTTGATTTTCTTTAGATTGTTCGATATCCGGTGATGCGATGCATATCGCGCATCGAACCTCACCATTCGCCGCGATCACCGCGTTTGCCAGCTCTCCCGTCGTTGCGCCGGTAGTTATGACATCGTCGATGATTGCGAACCTTTTGCCGGTTAGGTCCTTTTTTGCCCGGAATGCCCCGGCGATATTCTTGGCGCGTTCCGCCGCACCGAGCTTGGTCTGGCTTTTTGTGTTTCGCGTTCTCACCACCGCTTTTCGCTCGATTGGAATTCCCATTTCGGATGAAATTCTTTCCGCAATAACCTCGCTTTGATTGTAACCACGGTCGCGTTTTCGGACCGAATGGAGCGGCACCGGAAGCAGCGCATCCACTCTGTCCAGAGCGCCATTTTCGGCGCACAATCTCGCAACAAACGAAGCGAGATAATGCCCGATATCCCTTCGCGACGAGTATTTTAGCATGTGGATAGACTCGCGTACCCCGTCTCCAAAGTGGAATGCCGGCATATAAAATCGGTATGCCCCGTGTCCGTGGATCGGACAGCCGTTGTCGAGGCTGTCGATCACGGTATTGCATACCGAGCATCTCGCGACTCCATCCGCCTCGAAAAGCTCGCTGCAATCTTCGCAGATCGGCTGCCCATCGGTGCGATTTCCGCAGATAGCGCAGTGCGGCGGCAAAAAAAGATCGACGATATCGCCGAGCGTCGATCTTAAAGCATCGACCGGAAATATCATTTACGACTCCTCCTCGCCCGCGATGCTCCGACAATAAACATCGCAAGGCTGAATGCAAACAGCGCGAAAACGATGATCTCGTTCACGGTCAACATGATCGGGCCGACATATCCCAAGATCTGCTCCACCTCGTATGACCTGAACTGATCGACCGCAAATCGATCCACCGAATACAACATCAAAACGAGCCACGATGTCCATCCGTCAAAGAAACGCCACCGCTCGAGCCATAAAACCAGGAAAAATAGCGCAAACCCGAGAAGCGAAGCGATAAGCTGTGTGGGAATTAGCCCGGTCATCCCCGAATCTGGGTGCAGCAAGATATAATTTTCCCAGAAATATCTCGCGGCTCCATCGCGAAAAACCACGGCAAACGCGCTGTCGGTCGGCCTGCCATAACAGCATCCATTGAGGAAACATCCGATCCTCGTAATCCCCGCGCCGAGAAGGAATGCCGGCGCGATGACATCTCCGAGACGGGCGAATTTTACCTTTTTAATCAGTGAATAAAGCGCGACCGAAACTATCGCAAGAACGATCCCACCCATCATCGAGAGGCCTGCGATTCCGAAACCGCCAGGGCCATGAAAAGGATTGATCGTGTCGAGCCAGTTCCCGCGAAATTCATCGAGGTGGAAGACGACATACCATAAACGGCTTCCGATGATCGACGAAACGACTACCACGAAGATCATGTCATAGACGGAATCCGTATCGATGCCGATCCTCTTCGCGCGTTTCACCGAGATCAACGTCCCGATCAAGACGCTGATCGCCATCATCAAGCCCCACAATTTAACCGTGATCGGTCCTATGCTAAACAGGTCCGGGTGCACTATTCTTCCCTCCCGCCAAAACGCCTATCGCGTTCGGCGTATGCAACGAGCGCCCGGCAGAATTCCACGCGGTCGAAATCCGGCCATAGCGTTTCGGTGATGTATATCTCCGAATATGCGAGTTGCCATAGAAGGAAATTCGACAGCCTGAACTCGCCGCTGGTGCGAATCAGGAGATCGGGATCCGGCAATCCGGCCGTATAAAGGCGCTTCGAGAAAATCTCCTCGTCGATATCTCCCGGGTCGATATCGCCGTCTGCTGCGGAACGCGCGAGGCTTCTCGCCGCACGGACGATTTCCTCCCTGCCGCCGTAGTTCAATACCAGATTGAGGATAAGATTTTTTCCCTTTGCGGTTCTATCGATAACCATTTTTAGTGCCGTGCGTTGCTTCAGCGGCAAGCCACGTAAATCACCCGAGACGACTACACTAACCCCCTCGGCAATAAGCTCCTTCACCTCGCCAAATGCCGAATCAGAAAGGAGCTTCATCAGCGCGCCGATCTCCAATGATGATCTTTTCCAGTTCTGAAGGCTGAATGTGTATAGGCTAAGGATGCGAACGCCGGTCTTACGCGCAATCTTGACGATATCCCTCGCCGCCCGGACACCGGCCGCGTGGCCATCGCTAACGGATAGGTCGCGCTTTTTCGCCCATCGTCCATTGCCATCCATGATGATCGCGACGTGAATCGGTAAATTATCCAACGCCTCGATCTCGGCCTCGAGCGATTCGAGTGTCCCTTTTCTTTCCGTTACATTATTCTCGGTCAAGATAAGCATAATTGCATTAGTATACATAATCTTGCAATTAAAAACAACCAAAAATAAAACCGTGATTTTGTAATATATTGTGTGTTTAGAAATTAGTTGAAAAAAGGGGGGCCTTAAGGCCTTCTTTGTGGAGTTAGGAACGACCATGAAAGGAGAACGACGTGGCCAAAAGAAAAGAGAACGCGAATTCGCCTGGGACTCTCCGCCGCAACGGTCGTTACACTCGCGGCTTTCTAACCGTGAGCGGCTGGGTGAAAAAGGCGGCCTTGCGCCAGAATCGGTCTAAATCGTGGCCACCGATAATCACATCGCAGATACATTGCTTAAAAACGATTTCCTCGCAAATGGGGGGCTTCGAGATTCCTCGTCGGGCGACGCCCCCCGCCTGAAAGATCAATATATCACCGCTATCGAACCGGCGAGCACGGCCGCTCCATTGACGAGCACGCGATAATAATATGTGCCGATAGGAACGCGGCGCCCGTGTTGCGTTCCATCCCACTCGGTGGTATTTCCATAGAAAACAACCAGACCCCGCGAATCGTAAATCTTTAAAATCCATTCGGTTACGCCCTCCGGCACCTCGATGCGAAATACATCGTTACCGCCGTCGCCGTTCGGAGTGATAATCTCCGTGTTTATCGAATAGCCCTCCGCCTCGACTCCCAACCCGAGCGCCAGAAGCGTAAGCGACGTCGTGTCGTTCGACACGGCCTCGATCCATGTGAAAAGCGAAGCGGCCGCCGAGGGGCAATACTCGAACACGAAAAAGCAGCTATCCCCCGGCCATATCGAGTCGGGAAGCGGCGGACGAATATGCCGAAGATCGATACGCGGGAAATCGAGCTGGAAGACCGCGAGGACGCCGTCGCCCGCGTTGGATACGACCGTCGATTCGAGCGCGCATTCGTCGATAGTAACCGAACCGAAATCGAGCGTCTCCGGCTCCGCCAGAATAATCGGCGACCCGACTACGATAACCTCGCCCAAAAGCGGAACCGGCAATTTTGTTTCATCGGAATCGCTCGAAAAAATAGTCAGCGTGTCGAAATAGACGCCGACCGCATCCTCGCAAAATGTCACGAAAAGCGTCTCCGCCGTCGAAGGTTCCAAAATAGAAGACAAAACCGGATAAAAATCGAAAACGGTCGAACCTCCAGCAAAAACCACGCTGTCGATAGACAGAATCGTGTCGCCTGCGTTGCCGACGAGCAACGGAAGCGCGAGCGTCTCCGAAGGCTCGATCTCAAAATTAAGCCAGCCCGGAATAGCATAAATTTCGGCTTCCGCTGGCAGGCGATACACAAAAATCTCTATCGAATCGAAACCGGTGCATCCGAAGCTGTCGGCGACGGAGAGTCGGTATAGGCCGGAGTTATCGAGATCGGCGTCCTCGATATTCGGGCACCGGTCGAACGAGGTAAAGCCTGCCGGCCCGCTCCAGAAATAGGAATATGATACATCCTCCGGGAAAGCGATCAGCTCGATATCCCCGCCGGCCTCGATGCTGTCGGCAGGTGTGTAGGCATCGGCAGGCGGCGGCTGGCGGACGGTCACCATCGCGCTCGCCGAATCTATGCAACCAGCGCTGTCGGTTGCTATCGCCCGGTATATGGTCGAATATTCGGGAAAGGCTATCGTAGATGCTGAATCCGGCGAGATTAAAAATTCGCCCGGACGCCACGACCACGAAACATCGCCGGTCTGGAATCGGCATTCGGCGGAAAGGATAGCGCTGTCGCCACGACATATCGTCCCGCCCGGTGAAACGACAACCTCCAGCGAGCAGATCGCCGATACGACCGCGACGAATACGCTATCCGTGATCGAAAACGAGCCGCACTCCTGACTATCGACGACCGTAACGCGGAACCATGTCGAACACGGCGGAAAAGCCCATGTCAAAAGTTCCTCCGGCGAATCGACGCCGGAACCGACCCATTCGATAGAGAGTTCCCCTGCTTCATCGACGATATTCACGATAAGCAATGTGCTGTCGTCCGGCAAAACGATCGATGGCGAAGCGATTGCCTCGATGGTCATCGCACGCGAGACCGTATCGACGACGATAGAGAACTCCGCCGAATCGATGCAGCCGTCGATGTCCGTTGCGATCAAGCTGATAACCGCGCTCGTTTCCGGGAAGGCGAATGTCGATGGCGCGTGCGGCGCGGATAGGAACGCCTCCGGCGTCCAGCGCCAATCGATCGGCGGTTCGCCGTGCTCGAAAACCGCCGAAACCGCGAGGCTCTCACCACGGCATATTCGCAGGCTCTCCGGCAAATCGAGGCCGAGCCGCTTCACGGCGATGAAAACAATCGCGGAGTCGGTGCAGCTGTCGTCGAAAGCGAAAACGGTGTAAAGAATAGAGCTGTCCAATCCCACTGCTGTCGGCGACGGCGAACCCGGATCGTCGAGGTAATCGATCGGAGACCACGAATATCCCACCGGCCCGGTCGCGCCGGAGACCGAGGTCGCAATCTCGACCGAACCGCCCCGACAAATCGATGTTTCCACGAACGCCGAAACCACATCGAGGCTGCACTCGAACGCGGGAAGGATATCCACGAAAACCGAATCGAAAACTACGAACACGCCGCACTCCTGCGAATCCAAAGCATCGAAATAATAGATCGTCGGAACCGGTGGAGTAACTGTCGGCGTCAGGCCCGAAGGATCGTCGATCCAGAGCGCGGGCGACCATCGATGCGAGACGTCGCCGACGCCGCCGGTAATCTCCGCGCGAAGATTACCGCTCCCGCCGGAAGCGATAATCGTGTCCGGCGAGAGCGCGACGGCCATCGTCCTTATCACCGAATCGACCTCAACCAAAATATTCGTCGAAAAAAGGCACCCCTCGCCGTCTATCGCCGTAACCGAATAAGCGATTGTCGTTTCCGCAAAGCAGCGCGGCGATCCGGACATCGAATCGTCGAGGAAGATCGACGGGCTGAAAAGCCAGCTAACCGGCGGCCTTCCGGCAAAAACCGAAAGATCGAGATCGATAGTATCCCCACGGCAGATCGAAAGCTCCGGCAGCGCGCTTTCGTCGAAATATTTCACCCAAACCACTACGCTCGATGTATCCACGCAGCCGGAATCATCAACTGCGGTGACGGTGTATCGGATCGATGAATCGGGCGAAGCGAGAGTCGTCCGCATCAAGGGAGTGCCGAGGCCAACGGTAGGCATCCACGAATATGCGACATCGCCCATCGCACCGGCAACATCCGCAGAAAGGTGCGCGTCCTCGCCGGGGCAGATCGAATCGAACCCGCTCGCCACGACGGAAAGCGAGCATCCGAGCCATGTATCGACGTGAATGTGCACGAACGATGTATCATAATGTATTCCGCATCGCTGGCTGTCGATAGCAACAATGGTATATGTCGTCGGTTCGAGCGGACTCGCCCAGGTCGAGACCGAATCGGGATCGCTCAAACCGTCCTCCGGCGACCAATGGACGATAAGGCTTCCCGCCACGCCGGAGACGACGGCGTAAAGCCGCGTCGAATCGCCGATATCGATGCTGTCGCGCGTCGCGAGAGCGTCCATTATCTCCATCGACCGCGAGAGCGAATCGACCGTGATCAAAACGCGCGCGCTGTCCGCGCAGCTGTCGTCGGAAGCTACAACCCAGAAGAAGGTCGTTATCGGCGGAAATGCTTTTGGGATCGAGAACGTCGGATCGTCGAGATAATCCGCCGGACGCCAGAGATAATGCACATCGCCGACCGCGCTATCGACAGTCGCCCAAAGCGCGATGCTCTCGCCGAGGCAGATCGTCGTGTTCGGGATAATATCCGAGATAGTGAGCGGGCAGCTCGATGTGTCATCGACGCGCACGAAGACGCTCTCCGAAACCGAATAGACGCACGCGCCCTGCGTGTCGCTGACCGCCGCGACGAACCAGCCAGACTCGAACGGCTCGGCCCACGGATTCGGAAGGTGCGGAATATCGAGCGGCTCCTCCGGCGTCCAGGCGTAGCCTATCGCGCCGACACCACCCGAAACATCGGCGTGAAGCCGCGTCGATTCGCCAAGTATAACGACCGAGTCCTCAACCCAAACATGCAAACCGAGCGATGCAATAAGGCTATCGACGACGATCGTGATCGTATCCTCGGAACTGCAGCCCGCCGAATCGGTCAGGATAAGTCGATAGACGGTCGTCGTTTCCGGGAAAGCCGACACCATTGCGCTTCCCGGCGGAAAAATGGCATAATCCGGCTCCCACGAAAATGAAAAAGGCGCGATTCCATCACCCGAAGCCCGAAGGATAACACTCTCGCCCCGGCAGAGGTTCGCATAATCCGGCTCGACGACCACGCGCGCCTCATCGACGACTATCGAAACCGTCGCCGTGTCCACGCAACCGGAATCATCCCATGCAAAAACGGTGTATATGATCGACGAATCCGGCGTGCATATGGGATTGCGAATCAAGTGCGACGAAAGCCATGTCGATGGCGACCAATTATAATAAACATTGCCGAGCGGGTTGGAAACTCCGGCATAAAGCTGAGCCGAGCTTCCGCAGCAAAAAACCGTATCGCCGGTCAGCGTGTCGATACTCAACCGGCAGTCGAGCTCGTCGAAAACGGTTATCGTAATGCTGTCGGAAACCGAATAGGTCCCGCATTCCTGGCTATCGCGAACGGTAACCACATATGTCGTCGTCGATTCCGGCTCCGCAAACGGCTCGGCGCTATATGGAAATGTCAAACTCGACATCGGGTCCCATCGATAACTAACGCCGCCAGCCCATCCGCTGACATCGCAATGGATATACGTCCCCGATCCCTCAAATATCTCGCTGCTGTCGGCAGTGAGGGATTCGATAGTCAGCGTCTTCGTCGTTGTATCTATCCGAACATAGATAGTCGATGTGTCGCCGCAACCGTCCTCGCTGAGCGCGATAGCAGTGTAATAGCCGGTCATCTCCGCCGTGCACGGCAGAAAGAAGTGCGTTCGCCCCATCCGAATACTGCTGTCCGGGAAGAGCCAATAGTATGTTTCGAGACCGGCCGGATTCGCGCGAAGCTCGAGCATCTCCCCCTCGCAGACCGGCGCGTTCGTCGTGGCTTCGACATCGGGGCGCTCGTGAACAACGACCACGGTCGCGGCCGTATCGACGCATCCCGCAACGCTCGTTACGATAACCGTATATTCCCCCGCGTGCGAAAGTGCCGCGTCCGCGATTGTCGGCACGCGAGAAGCGCTCGAAAAGCCGGACGGCCCACTCCAGAAATAGCTCCCCATGCCGATAGGAAGAGCGGAAAGCGAGACGGTCTGCCCCTCGCAATAAGGCCCGGTATTGCTCGCCGATGCCACCGGTTTCGCACCGACGGTAAGCGTGGTCGTTGCCGTATCGACACATCCGTATCCGTTGGTTACGATAAGGCGATAGCTGCCGCTCATCGATGTGGTTGCCGTTCCGAGAAAAGGATTCTGCACCGTCGAAATAAACCCTCCCGGACCACTCCAGATATATCCGGTCATGCCGTCCGGCCCGCCGGATAGGTTCGCAAGATCGCCCTCGCAATGCGGGCCGTCGTTCGATGCGCTCGCAACCGGGCTTTCGACGACCGTAACGAGCACGCTCTCCGAGCGCTCCCCGAAGAAATCGAGCGAACCGTATCGCATCTGCCACTCGAAAACATAATCCCCCGGCGTCTCCGGCGCTTCGATGTCAAAATCGAAAACAAAATTCTCATCCGGCCCTACGATGCTCGAAAGCTCGATTCCGCTTTCACCCCATGTCGTGTTCATCGGCGGGTTCTGGCTCGTCAGTTCGATACCCTCCCACGTCGTCCAATCGAGGTTTCCGATATTGCGCATCGTTATAGAAACAGAAAATGTCGCACCGGCGCAAATCGAAGACGGCGGCGGCGTCTGCGAGACGAACTCCGCCGAGATCGAGTCGAAATAGCAGGTTATCGTCGTGTTCGTCGAGGTAACATAATAGCAGTGGCCATAAGCCCCGCCGTCGCTCCATTCGCGGAAGAAGTAAATCCCTCCCGGCTCGCCATATTGCGGGCTGACCGCCTCCAGCCAGTGGCACGGCCCGCCGGAGGCGTAATACGGCCAAAGAAATATCGTAGTCGAATCGTATAGCGCGCTGTCGGCGTAGAAAAAGAGTCCCGCAGGGCTGGTGCGGATCATCGTTTCCGGCTGGGGAAGCGTGTTGAACGATACGCTCGACCAATCGGAATAAGTCCGCCCGGAGCTTTCGCAGTTTGCCCATGCGCGAGCGTGAAGATAATAATTCGTCTCCGGCGCGAGACCCGATATCGAGATATAATTCGTGTCGAGGTCGATGCCGGAAACGGGCGGTGTCGCGGACGGCGAGATCGAATATTGATAGCCGTCGTGAAGCATGACATGATGCCAAATCCCCTTCGCAGCAAGCGGGGTAACATTATAGACCTCAAGGCACTCCGGCGGCAAAAGCGGAACGCACTCGATAGGCGGCCCGACGATAGTCAGCTCCATGGTGTCGCTCACGACCGACCATTCATCGTAATCCGTCGTCGTGAATTTTTCGGAAAGCGAGATGGCCACATTGCCCGGACGATACCCCAAAACGACGAACGAATATCGGCTCGGAGAAAATGCATAAGCCGAATCGAGGCTGTCCGACACGAGAAAATAACACGCCGACGAGACGACATCCCGATAAAGATCTGCGGGCGAGGAATGCGTATAGTAGCTTCGATAACAGGACGATCCCGTGCATCGGCAGATGCTATCCTCGGCGATATTGGCGATCTGCCGTCCGCTCGATCTCAACCAAAAGGTCTGATATTCGTGAAGGCATTCGCCAGCGGAATACACGACGCCTCCGGCTTCCGTGCGGATCGAGTCGATATACAGATCGAAGCTCTCCTCCGTGCCTGTGCCGATGCTCGTATCGTCGATATCGAAACCGACATAGATAGTGCCCAGAACCTCCGCGAGAGCGACCGCAGCAAAAAGCAAGAGGACAAAAATCTTTTTGAAAATCGCTTTGCTCATTTTTCACCGAGATCGAAGACCGGCGAGTCCTCGACCAGCCGATACAGATATTGAATCTCGATCCGCCGGTTCGGGAAGCTCCCTTCGACCGATTCCACGCGGATGATCAGCTCATATCCATCCGGCGTCCGAACCAGATACCTCGCGCCGATTCTGCACGGCTCCTCTTGCGCCTTCCCCATCGTGGTGAATTTCTGGACGTCGAAGGGCGCATCGAACGGCTCGACATCCATGAAAAGGATGCCGGCGTTCCGCGTTTGCCAAATCTTGCGCTCCGATGTCACCCTCGACGGCGATTTCAGCATGAGGCTGCCATAATCGTCGCCTGATGCGTTTGTCCCAAGGTATATGTCTATGAGCGACAAGTTCTTATAGAGCATCGACACCTCGCTGTATTCCGAAAAATCGAACGCGGACTGATTGCCGAGCTTGCTCTTGAACTCATAAATACTCGTCTTGCGAATCGCCTTCGTCCGCACGATAAGCTGGTCGGAAAGCTCGCCCAGACGGCCGTCGCCGGAGATCGGCGCGATGCGGATATGGTAATCCATTTCCGGCGTCAGGCCGGAAAGGATGAACATATCGCCGCAAACCGGCTCTGCATTTATCTGAAATCCCTTCACCTCGATGAAATTCGTCGCCGGTGGAATCGCGGATCCGCTCGCGAATACGATATAACCCGCAACATCGTCCGGCTGCGGAGTCGGCGTCCATTCGACTATCGCCTGACTGAAATTATTCACGAACCATAGTGAATCCGGGGCTTTCCAAAGCCCGGAAAAGAGCCGGTCATCCGAAACGAGCGACGGATCGATGCGCACCTGCGATGCCGGAAGCGTCTTGCGTGCATGGTTATAAGCGCAATGGGCATCAGTGAAATATTTCCCGGTGATCATAAGCTTGCCGCCGGATTCTTCGGCGCGGGAAATCAGGCGCGCCAGCTTGGGATCGACGTCACCCCGGCAATGGCGGTCGTTTTCGGCATAATAAATAAAATTGAAAAGCGTGTAGTCGGTGCCATCCCAAACCTTCGAGATAACGACGTTGTCCAGCGTGTCCGGCCCGATGATATGCACGCGAAACCACGGATCGGTGGCGCTTCCTGTAACGACGAGCGGCACCGTCCCCGGAATCCGGTTCGGCACGATGAATGTCAGCGTATCCGAAGGCGTGTCCGAATTAACCGCGCAATCGCCTGTCCATGAGGACGTTGCGATTATCCGGTGCGGCATTCCGGTCATGGAGACCTCGACCACCGCGTGCATTCGGTTATCGATCTTCTCGACGGCGAATTCCGATGAAAGCTCGATCTGCGGCGGCTCCGGATCGAAACCGGGCGCAGCAAACAAAAAGCGATCCGCATCGGGGGAATCGAGATAGGCGTTCCACTCGCTTGCGTCATCCGAGTCGAGGTAAAATGGAACCCCTTTCGCTCGAATCTCCGAAATGATCTCCATTCCACTCGACGCGCCAGCCATCGGCACGAGAAGCTCATACTCGTCCATGATAACCGTCATGCGCGCTGCGGAAGGCCCGTCGCGGTATATCTTTGGAATGCAGAATCCATCTTCGCCGTCGAACGCCGAGACCCACAAGTTCGGCCCGGGAAAATCGTCGAGTTCAACACTCCATATCCCGTTTTCGCGGTCCCAATCCATTATTATATAACGGTTTGGCGAAATATGAAAAAGCATCGAGTCGTATCTTTCAGCCTGGATCGAAAGCAGATAAGGCGCGGCTCCCGCAGGCTTTGATATCCGCAGCCACTTCGCGGGAAGCGGATTCGACGGGCAGCCTTTCGGCAGCGTATCCGGCTCGATCCGGCTTGCGGCGAGGTCGGTAAATTCGAGGTATATCTCGTGCCGCAGGCCGCGCACGTTCGCCGCATCTCCGACAGGCTTTTCGATCCCGTAACCGACCGCGATCCCGCCGCCAAAATCATATCCAGCAGAACCGAATACAGACTCATTTCCGCCGCCGAATGTCAAACGCGCCCTGTCCATCATCGATGTCATGGCGATTCCGGCGCGAAAACCGTAAATCGGGTCGTCCCCAAGCTCGATATCGATATCCGCGAACGGGACAGCCTTGCCGAACCTCATGGCGATTCCACCGGAAAGCATTGCCGGAAGGCGATCCTCGGCATCGTTGCCGATAGAAATATCCGGCCTCAGAAGATTTTTCCCAACCGCCGCGACCGATATATCCCTCCCGATTTGTAATGCAAAACCCGCGCTCACCGATGGCCGCAACTCGTTATGCGGCGAGATGATGTGATCGTCGATATCCTCGATTTGTGCATCGCCGGGATCGAACGAGTAGCCCACAATATCGCCGGAAACCGCAACGATCAGGCGTTCGCGGAATATTCCGCCGAACCAAAAATTCCAGCTATGATCCGCGAAAAAGCGGTCGCTCTCGAACGATCCATCCACACCGGCAATCAGATTCCGGCCGATTGGAAACGCGCCGGTCACATCGAGGTCGAGGTTGCTATCGCCACCGATCTCCATCCTGCCAAACGAGCATGACGTGGAAAGAAACCTGCCGGAGTAAGTCGTTGCGGGCCATAGGCTTTTCGAGTGGAAATCCCCATCGAAAAGGGCGTTCTGAGCAAGAGAGGTCGTGATAGTGGGGATCAAAACTATAAAAAATATTATAGCCCGACACAAGGTCTTCGTCGCCGAAGCGCCCGATGCTATACAGTCTTTTTTAATTTTGCAATATTGCACTAAACCATCGATGAAACTTGGCTCCTAACTAAAATATTATGTATATCCGCCGAATAATCAATACAATTAAAGTGTGCATTTTGGTAATTAGGTCCTTTTGGCACAAGGTCACATTGGGTATTTAGCAACAATAGGATAAATATCATCTCTATGGTTATATCTAAACTTCATTTCATTGATATACAAGGGAAATTTTCCGGGAGACATACCGAGGTGCTTCATAAGCCCTTCTTTAACGTAGCTCAAGAACCACTCGAGGCCGTTGGACATAAATAAACCCTTAACTTTGCAAACCGGACGGCCATACGGCCCGTAGAGAAACCCATAGGGTGAGTCGCCTTATTATTATCCACCCGTTTCGAAGGGACAAGGGGATAAATACAATGTAAAATTAGCAATGTCAATTAGCGATGCAAAATGGCCATGCCGCACCACACCGAATTTCATCTTTTTGTGGAAATTGGGGCGGGGATGGATATATTGAGCTGGATTTTGAATATTTTTTATTGTAAATGTTAACACACAGAGACCAAACGAGAAAAGGAAGGGCAGTAATAAGATACTGAATATCCCATTCGATTCGGGCGTCCGCCCCAATGGGGAGGAAAGTCCGGGCTCGTGGAGCCAGCGTGCCGGGGATAATCCCGGGTTCCCGTTTCGTGAGATTCGGGAAATGGAAAGTGCCGCAGAAACTATACCGCCATGGAAACCTTATGGTTTTCTGGTAAGGGTGAAAAGTGCGGGATTAAGACCCCGCTCGGCGCGTCGAGAGGCGTAGCCGTGGTAAACCCTGCGTCGAGCAAGGCCAAATAGGAAGGTAGAGGAGGCTCCACTCTTCGACCTTCGGGTGGGCCGCCGAAGTGCAAGGGGCAACCCTGCACATAGATAGATGGACGCCACCCGGAATTAACTTTGCCCTCGAAGCCATCGAGAGATTTGAATTTTTGGGTAAAGCGATCCGGGGAACAGAACCCGGCTTATAGAATCGAATGACTCTCGTTTGGTGCCCCTGTGTAAAATGGAAAGGGGCTTTTATGAAATGGACCCTTGCGGAGCAAATCAATCCTCGACTTGCCAGGGAGCTCTCACAAGAGCTCGAAATTCCCGGAATCATCAGTCAGATTCTAGTTAACCGCGGAACCTCAACACCACAAGCGATCAAGTCGTTTTTCTATCCCACTCTGGAAGACCTCTCCGATCCGATGTCCATTCCGGGGATGGGCTTGGCTGTCGATAGAATTATAAAAGCCCTCGCCAATCGGGAAAGGATCGTGATTTTCGGGGACTACGATGTCGATGGAATCACATCGACCGCGCTTCTTTATCTCGTTCTATCGCGTTTCGGCGCTAATGTCGATTGGTATTTGCCCAACAGGGTCGATGAGGGCTACGGTCTCAGCAAATCTGGCATCGACAACGCAATCGATAAAGGCTCTACACTGCTTATCTCCGTCGATTGCGGAATCACAGGCATCGAGGAGGTCGAATATGCCTACCAGAAAGGTCTGGATTGCGTGATTACCGATCATCATGAGCCGGGAAACGACCTCCCAGAGGCAATTGCGCTGGTCGATCCGAAACTCGGGCCGGAGGATGCACAAACGCGCGACTTAGCTGGAGTTGGCGTGGCATTCAAGGTCGCGGAGGCATTATTCGACGAACTCAACGAGGACAAGAGCCTCCTTTTCGAACACCTCGATCTCGTCGGACTTGGAACCGTCGCCGACATCGTCCCGTTGACCGGCGAAAATCGTATCCTCGCTAAATTCGGTCTCAGGCAGCTCGAATCCACAAAAAAACTTGGGTTGAAAAGCCTGCTTCAGATTACCAAACTTTGGGGGACGGAACTCTTTAGCTGGAATATCGTATTTGTGCTGGCACCGAGACTCAACGCGGTCGGCAGGATCGGATCGGCAAAGAGCGCATTCGATCTCCTTACAACTCATGATTCTCTTTGCGCCGCACAGATGTCGAGGTTCCTCGACGAGGAAAACAAGAAACGTAAAAAACTCGACCAAAAGATATTTGAAGAGGCGGCCGAATTAGTAGAAACCACTGTCGATCTCGAAAACGATAAGGCGATCGTGCTCGATTCTTCGGAATGGCATGTGGGTGTTATCGGTATCGTCGCAAGTCGATTGGTGGAAAAATATCACCGACCGACGGTTCTGATCTCCACCACCGACGGTGTTGGCCAGGGCAGCGCGAGGACGATATCGAGCTTCCATCTCTTAAACGCGATCAAGAAAGCTGGCATTCATCTCGAAAAATTCGGCGGCCATAAATTCGCGGCGGGGCTTTCCATTCTTCCCGAAAAGATCGAGGATTTTCGCAAAGAATTCACCCGATTGGCGAACGAAGAACTCACGCCCGAAAATATGATCCCGCATCTCAATATCGATGCACAGATCGATATCGGGGAGATCGACATGAAGCTACTCGATTGGCTCAAGCTGTTTTCTCCACACGGCCCGAAGAACATGCGGCCAATCTTCATGGCCAAGAACGTGAATATCATCGATAAACCCCATGTCGTCGGGAAGAATCACCTTCGTTTCAAGGTCATGGGCGGGCGTAAGGCGATCGACGTAATCGCTTTCGGATTCGGCGATATGAAGCATCAGATAGCCAACGCCATCGAGCCGATCAATCTCGCTTTCGTTATCGAGAAAAACGATTATTATGGTTATCCTCAACTTCAGTTGAGGATCAAGGATATTTTCATCGGCGATTTGACCGCTTAGGGAAGAATATTGCGGATAATCCCACCGCCGGCGACGCTTTCGCCGTTGTAGAAAACCGTCGATTGTCCGGGCGCGGGGGCGAATACAGCTTCGTCGAGATTTACCACGGCGGTCTTATCGCCGGTGCGATGCACCTCGCCGCCGATCTCCTCGCCGAGGTGCCGAATCTGTATCCCGAATCGCCGCTTCTCGCTTATATCGAGGTTTTCATGGAAGATTGTATCACCTATCTCGAAATTTTTGTGCATCGCAGCCTCACGCGGACCGAGCGTGATCCTCGCTAATCCGGGTTCTATAGCGACGACATAGAGCCTGCCGTTCGCAGAAGCAACTCCGTGTCCCCTTCGCTGGCCAATCGTGAACGATGCCCATCCCTCGTGGCGCCCGAGAACATTTCCATCGACATCTACTATCTCTCCGGGGGAACCGGAAACGCCCGACTCCCGTAGAAATTCGGTCAACTGTCCCTTCTCGAAAAAGCAGACTTCGTGCGATTCCGGTCTGTTGTGAACAATAAGCCCCGCCTCGCGAGCGATCTCACGGCAACGCGGTTTTGTAAGACCTCCGACGGGGAAAACCGATCTCTCGATCAATCGGGATTTTAGGCGATATAGAAAATAGGATTGATCTTTGTCGCGATCGATGCCGCGAATTATCCTTCTGCCATCCGTGCGGACAAAATGGCCGGTTGCCAGAAATCGGATCCCCATTTCGTCGGCGACGTCGATCAGCGAAGACCATTTCATCGCGGGATTGCATATCACGCACGGATTCGGCGTAATCCCCGAAGCATAGCCATCGACAAATGGGCGGATCACCCTCTCTGCAAAACGGCCTTTAAAGTCACGCGAGATGAATGGAATACCGATCGATTTCGCGACGGTTTCCGCAGAGGTAATAATATCTTTACCGGTAAAGTCGAAGGCTACGCCCGTCACATCCGCGCCGATCCCGGATAATAGATACGCCGCGACCGACGAGTCCACGCCGCCGGACATTGCCACGAGGACTCTTTCGCCCCTCAAATCTTTATATGATAAAATCGACAAGCTCTTTCGCCTCGATCGATTGGGGATAAGAAGATGTGTCGATCATTCCTCCGGGATGCGTTCGACGAGCTTCGCGCATTCGGGATAGGCTTCTATGCCGCCATTTTTTTGCCGGTATTCGCATATCGCGCGGCGAAGGGCATCGATTCCGAGGATGCTGCAATGAATCTTTACCGGAGGAAGGCCGTCGAGCTCTTCCACAATGTCCTTACGCGTGAGAGCGAATGCCTCTTCGAGGGTTTTGCCCTTAGCCATCACGGTCAGGATACTCGAAGACGCTATGGCTGCGGCGCATCCGAACGTCTTGAACTTGATATCCGCGATCCTCCCGTCCTCGACCTTGATATCGAACCGCATCATATCGCCGCAAACCATGTTCCCGGCGTCCCCGGTAGCCGACGCACCCTCGATCTCACCGACATTCCTCGGATTTGCGAAATGCTCCATTACCTTTTTCGAGTACATACCTTTATCCTTCGTCATTTATCGAGTTCCTTTAGCCTGAAAGATGAGATTTCCATGGATGGATCGATCTCCACGGCCCTGCGATAATACTTCATTGCGGCGTCGATGTCGCCCGTTTCTTCATAAATGATGCCGATATGTTCGAGAATAACAGGATCGTCCGGATCGGAAAGGCTTTCCGCGAGAAGCAATTGTTCGAGCGCTTTTAGGAGATGCCCCTGTTTGTAAAGCAGCCATCCGTGACTATCGACATAGGCGGCATTCCGGGGATCGATCGTCAAAGCCATTTCGACGAGGCTATCGGCCAGATCCAGCTCGCGTTCGTCCTCTATCAAAAGATACGCGAGATAGTTTGCGCTGAGCGGATCGCCGGGAAATACGGCGGTGAGCCTTTTAAATATTACTATCGCCGAATCCCTTTCGCCGAGTCGCTCGAATGCGTCGCCGAGACCGAAGAGGGCCTGTGTATTTTGAGGATTATTATCGAGGACGTGCGTATAGCTTTCCGCTGCTTTTTCGTAATCTCCCTCTCTCGAATGAACGACGCCACGGTAAAAAATTACGCTCGGCTCTTCGGGAAACGCTTTTTCGGCCTCTTCGAGGATCGCTTTGGATTTGCCTAGACTGTCGATTTCGGAATATGCGAGGGCGAGATCGATGAGAACATCGAGCCTCCTCTCCTGCGAGGCAACATTTTTATATTGGGCTATGCTCTCTTCGATCATTCCAAGCTCGAAAAGTGTGCGACCATAAAAGAGCCTCGCATCACGATCGAACGGTTCCTCCGAAAGATAATCCTCGAAATATCCCTTCGCTTCGAGATAATTTTCGTTTGAAAATCCGAGGAAGGCGGCCTGACGAACGACCGCCAGATCATCGGGGAACTTATCGATATAATCGCCCGCGACATCGTAAGCCTCTTCCAGCCTCTCTATCTCGATGAGCTGGAACAACAGGCGTTTTTGGGAATCGATATCCAGTGGGTTAAGCTCGACATATCGCTTCTGCACATTTATTGAAGAATCGGTTTCGCCGAGAGCGTCGTATGCGGCGGCGAGACCCAAATATGCACGACCGAACGACGATGCGATCTCTATCGTCCGTTTGAAATCGTCCACAGCTTTATCGTAATCGCGATTGGACATGTGAATATTGGCCCTGAGTGCAAAAGGCTCCGGTCGATCGGGTAATTCTTCTGTGAGCTTATCAAGCTCCTTAAGGGCCTCTTTCTCCTTATTCATTGCGAGCGATGTCGTGACATATTTCAGACGAACACCGTAATCGGGATGGCCGTTTTTCACGATCCATCGAAAACTATCGTAGGCAATTAATATCTGCCTTGCTCGAAGGGCCGCCTCCGCGAGGCCGCGTCGATACGACTCGTTCGCCGGTTCCATATCCACAAGCCGGGCAAATCGGGCGATAGCCTGCTGCGGGTCTCCGTTATCCATGAACAGCTCGCCGATGGTTCGGATAATCTCGTGATTATCCGGTGCGATATTCTCGGCGATAAGATAGCTTCCGAGCGCGCGGTCGAAATCCCCCTCCATCTCGGCGACCATGCCGTCGATGAAGTATCGCAACGCCGGCGGCGGGGTATCTTCGGCAAAAGCGACCGGAGCCTCCAACACGGCGAGTATGAATACCATCATTATTGTAGAAAGTCGTTTCATCACTATTTAGATATGCAAAAATGCGGCCAATTTCAACTTTAGATCGATGAAAAATGTATAGTCGAGCGTCCTCACTGGTTTCTCTACGAGCCGCATGGCCTTTGGACAGAGATCGCCCCATTCTTCATTCTCCATTATTAACTACCCCTTGTCGATACGCGATATACACCCCTTCCGCGCTGTCACGATTTTTGCGGTTACTTCGTAAGCAAAAATCCCATCCCAACCACCACCCACTTCCCGCGCCAGCGCCCCC
>CAYNTG010000013.1:0-1359 GCA_964400105.1 uncultured bacterium | reverse complement strand
TTATATTATAAAACAGGGTGGTTACCATGTCCCTTTACCCGATCGTGAATTTTAAATAGATTTATTGAAATTTCACTTTTCATATATATGATATTTCGTTGTTTTTTAATGGAAGCATAACGCTTCCCCTTTATTGTCCATAACTGCTCACCGATAATTTCTGGAGTTGATTATGTCATACGAATTTCTCAAATCGAGGCTTTCAAGCGAAATCGCGCAAACAAAAGAGGCCGGATTTTGGAAAACCGAGCGGATCATCACGTCAGGTCAGGGCGCCGAAATCACGATTGACGGCGGGCGAAAGGTGCTCAATTTCTGTTCGAACAATTATCTCGGTCTCGCTAATCATCCGAGGGTTATCGAGGCGGCCAAAAAGGCTATGGATGATTACTCTTACGGATTGTCTTCGGTGAGGTTCATTTGCGGCACGCTCGATATTCACGTAGAACTCGAGAAGCGAATATCGGAGTTTCTTGGTATGGAGGACACGATTCTCTATGTCGCCTGTTTCGACGCAAACGGCGGGCTTTTCGTGCCGTTTTTCAACGCCGAGGATTCGGCGATTGTCACGGATTCGCTCAATCACGCGAGCATAATCGACGGCATTCGGATGGTCAGAAGCGGAAAGCGATTTATTTACGAGCACAGCAACATGGCCGACCTCGAGGATAAGCTCCGGCAAACCGCGCGTTACCCTAACCGGATTATAATAACGGACGGCGTTTTCTCGATGGACGGCGATATCGCCGCGCTCGACGAGATAGCCCTGCTTGCCGAAAAATATAACGCTATGCTTGCAGTGGATGATTCACACGCTACGGGATTTATCGGCAAAACCGGCAGGGGAACGCCGGAATATCGCGGCGTCGAAGCCGATGTTATGACCTCGACACTCGGCAAAGCGCTCGGCGGCGGAAACGGCGGATTTATCAGCGGCCCGGCGGACTTCGTCGCGATGCTCAGGCAGCGCTCGAGGCCATATCTATTCTCGAACTCAGTATCGCCCGCCACGGTCGGCGCAAGCCTCGCGGTGCTCGATATCCTCGAAGAATCAACGGAGTTAATAGATAGACTTGCCTACAACACAAAATATTTCAGGGGCAAGATCGCAGATTTGGGTTTGGATGTCAGGCCCGGAGTGCATCCGATAATTCCGGTTATGCTTCCAGAAGACAAGATTGCAAACCAATTCGCCGATTCGCTTCTCGAAGAGGGAATTTACGCGGTCGGGTTCTACTTCCCGGTCGTCCCGAAGGGAAAGGCCCGCGTGCGTGTTCAAATTTCGGCATCGCATACGAAAGAGCATCTCGATAGAGCTATCGAGGCATTTAGCAAGGTTGGCAAGAAATTCGGCCTTTG
>CAYNTG010000012.1:42634-43941 GCA_964400105.1 uncultured bacterium | reverse complement strand
TGCGAAGTGGTCGTTTTCTAAATTGCAAAAGGGTTTTGTGTAGATAATAATCTGGTTTAAATTTCGCAGAATTGGCATATAATTGCATATAGTTTAGGTAATAGGTATTTAGAGAGTACGCCCGGTCGCCCCTTTTTTTGCGCGAAAAGCAAATAATAAACAATAGCACATAATAAAAAACATTAATAAATAAGTAAAAATCATTGACATATTAAATGCTGCGAATTACATTGTATGCAACTAATCACTTCATAAATTGACTGGCGAATATGATATGCACATGGGAGGATTAAATGCGAACCGCGAAAATATGCTTCGGAGCATTGATTACATGCTCGATAGTTTTTCTTAGCTGCAGCCGCGAGGAGCCTATTACATCGCGTGCGAGAAATTGCACGGAAATAATCATTGGGAAAAGCGTTGTGGAACTGACACCTCTGGAAAGGCAAATTCACTGGACATTCTTCGATACACTCGCCGTCGTTGCCGAGGAGGTTCATCCGGACACCGCGTTTGCAATTTACACGGAATTTTACGCGAAAAAGAGCGAAAAGTCGCGCATGTCAAATCGCCTGGCGGTCGAGCAACTGAACGCATTCAACAAAGTCGCGCTCAACTCATGTCTCGAAAACGCGATATACATACCATTTGGCGACAACGATTTCTATCCGGCGTTATATCTCCAAAAGGTCGAGAAATGCCGCGAGGATGTCCTTATTCTGCACAATTCATTGGGGACTCTCGATGATTTCCGCGAGTTTTTCTCCGGCGACCCGCGCATAAAGTCGCTTTTTTCGGATGAAGAATGGCTCATCGGGCCGGATTCAACGACACAGATTTACGAATGGATTGCAAAACGTGCTCTCGATAAAGGGGATGATGCGCCTAATGTCAATTTCGCAACCGTATGTAGCCATTATGTTAATCTGCCGTCGGATAGACTCTATGTACGCGGTTTCACATGGGCGGTTGGAAGTAGTCCCGATTCGCTCGAATGGGCGCGAACGAACGTCCAACTCCGACTTCAACTCGCCGAAACCGCGCTAATCGAGGATTGGGAACCGGAGATCAGCGGGAATCCATGGATTCTTTCGAATGTTTTTGGCCCTTCCATCGATATTATCAATGTATTGGCGGAGTTCGACGAAAATGAGGCTGCGGATTATATCGAAGAAATCAATCCGATTCTCGACGACCGGGTTCGATGGCAGCTAACCCTCCTAAATTACGCCGAAAACGGCCGGATCGACCGCGATTTCGCTATCGAAAGCATAGAAAAATATATCTCCGCGCTCCCGGACAGCGCC
>CAYNTG010000012.1:0-42534 GCA_964400105.1 uncultured bacterium | reverse complement strand
GCATTCTGTCAGTTAAAAACGTAATTCGTCCATTTCTAAAAGGCACTTTTTGCCTAAATCTCCAATTAACGGTAGATATATATCGCTTTTTGCAATAGAATACCCGAATAGAATTCATCGACGGATAAATTGAATCGGGGTTTCGTTAATGAAAATCGTTTTCGCAACCGGTAACGCGAATAAGTTCAACGAGGTTAGGGATATTTTATCGGACCTTCCGGTCGAAATCCATAGCCTGAAGGAGTTTCCAGATCTTCCTGAGACTGTCGAGGATGGCGCGACACTCGTCGAGAATGCTCTTAAAAAGGCGCGCGAGGCGTGCGAATTTACGAAAATGACGGCAATCGCCGACGACAGCGGCCTTTTTGTCGATGCGCTCGATGGCGCGCCGGGGGTTTTCTCCGCGCGATATGCCGGAGAGAACTGCACATACAGCGATAACAATAAGAAGCTCCTCGAAGCAATGAACGGTTTAAAACCTGCGAAGCGAAGCGCGCATTTTAGCTGTGTCGCCGCGATAGTTATGCCGGATGGCGAGGAGCACACCTGCTCCGGTGTTTTGAACGGTCGAATCGCCGAGGAGATGCATGGCGACGGCGGATTCGGTTACGATCCGCTATTTAAACTTCCGGACGGACGAACGATGGCGGAGATATCAAGCGAAGAGAAGAACGCGATTAGCCACCGCGCGAAAGCGTTTACCGTGCTTAAAAAATTGATCGAGCAAATACTGAATAGAGATGAATAACGAGGGCGATATGGCCTTAAATAAGCCGACACGGGAAGACATTCAAAGACTGACGGAGATTGCCGAAGAAGTCAGAATCGATGAGAGGGTCGAGGACTATTGCCACGACGAATCACCCAATCTCAGCGCGACGCCATCGATCGTGCTTTTGCCGGACAATGAAACAAAGATCGCGGAAATCCTCAAGTATGCGAACTCGAAGTGCCTGCCGGTAGTGCCTCGCGGCCTCGGAACCGGCGTCGCAGGCGGATCTATACCGATAGACTCTGCGATATTGATCTCGCTGGAAAGATTGAATCGAATCATCGAGATTGACGAGGATAATCTAATGGTTGTAACGCAGCCGGCTGTGATAACCGGCGATCTTCGACGCGCGGTCGAGGCAAAGGGCCTTTTCTATCCGCCCGATCCGGCGAGCATGGATAGCTGCAGCATCGGAGGGAATTTTCAGACGAATGCCGCCGGCATGACTGCCGTGAAATACGGATTGACGAGGGACTATGTTAAGGGATTCCGCGCGGTTTTGCCAACCGGAGAGATCATTCGATACGGAGGAAAACTGGTCAAAAACGTCGCGGGATACGACCTCGCGCAGATAGTTATCGGAAGCGAGGGGACGCTCGCTATAACGACCGAGATAACTCTGAAATTGCTCCCGCTGCCGATGCATCATGTCGATCTGCTCATCGGATTCGACTCGGTTGAGGATGCTGTTGCGGCGGTGAGCGAGATTATCCGCCGGAAAATCGTTCCATCGACTATCGAGTTCATGGAAGGGGAGTTGATTCGTATCACAAGCGATGCGCTCGGCAAAGAGCTTCCGATGAAGGAAGTCGATGCACAGCTGATCGTCTCGCTCGATTCCGGTAGCGAAGAGGAACTCGAAAAACGATATTTCGAATTGGGTGAGATCGCGCTCGAGCTGGGCGCGGTCGATGTTCTCGTGGCGGATACGCGGCCGTTTCAGGAGCGGATTTGGGACGCACGAAGATCGATGCGCGACGCATTGCGAATAGTAAGCCCAACGATAGTCGCGGAGGATGTCGCGGTGCCGAGAGCGAGCCTCGGAAAGCTATGGAGTGGTGCGCGCGAGCTGGGCGAGCGATTCGGTATAAGGGTGCTCTCGTTCGGACATGCCGGGGACGGCAACCTCCATATCGACGCGCTCAAGGACGATATCCCGGACGAGCGCTGGGGGAAAATCATGGAGGAGTATGTGCCGGAGCTTTTTAAACTCGCGGTCTCGCTCGGAGGAACTATCACGGCGGAACACGGTATTGGAATCTTGAAGCGGCGGTATCTGCCGATCGGTGTCGGCAAGGCGGAGCGCGAGCTTATGGCCCGGATCAAGGCGGCATTCGACCCGAACGGCATTTTGAATCCGGATAAGGCGATTTGATAATATTCGACATGCTCTGTGGATATTTGCCTGCCCCACCCCCCGGGCTGTCACGGTTTTTGCTATGGCCATTATAGGAATAATTTATTAATACATTCCGGCCGCAAAAACCACAACCCACCGCGACCCATCACCCGCGCCAGCCCGACACATTTTGAGTAAAACATGAGCTACGACGCCCCGGAACGAAGCATCGATTATCCCCGGTCGTCGCATCGGCCTCATATGCGGGCATTGCCCGCCCGCGCCAGCCCGACCCGGTTTGCTGCTGAAAACCCAACTTAGATACTATTTATCCAACCATGGAATTTTCGTTTTTGGCGGCGGTCTTGGCGCAATCTTCCTTACGCTCTTCATTTTTTCAGTCTTTCGATCTTTTCCGAGGACCGGGATCGTGATGCGCGAATTATTATAGCCCTTCATCTCCATTGTGATCGATGCGAAAAGCTTGTTCGTTGGGACTTTGCGCTCGATAACGAGAGTCGCGCTTTCTTTTGGCCCGAGGGTTTTTTTCTCCCATGAAAGTTCGATTCGATCCTCCTGATAATCGACGATCACGAGCTTGCGCGATGCCGCGATTCGATTTGAAATCTCCAATTTGATTTTTTTCACCGAATCGACGAACTCGATAATCGGTTCGCTCACAGCAATTTGTCCGCTGGAGAATGTAATGGCCGCCGTATCCGTGTATGCCGTGAAGAAGATTTTCTGCGAAACCTTGTTGCCGCACGCATCGAGGCGAACCGATGCCGATTTTCGAGATTTTCCGCGATAGCCCCTCGAATTGAAGCGAAGCTCGATAGGCGCGCTCTTTCCGGCTCCGATAACCGAAGTTGTCAATGGAATCTTCGTGCATCCGCAATGTGCACGAAGGTCCTCGATAACAACAGAATCGCCGCCGGCATTGGTGAGTTTATATACGTGCGTCACTACCGTGTTCGCCGGTATAACTCCGAAATTGAATTCCGTAGTGTCGAATTGCGGGTCCGGCGGCCCTGCTGGCGTTTTGGCGGAACATCCGCTCAGAATTAGTAATAGGGCGATCGATAACAGCAAATTTTTCATAACCTATATAGTGTTGTAAATGTTTCTTTTTTATGCTAAATTTGGAACCATGCAAAGGAAGGTTAGGCTTTCGTCGCTATCGTTCATAAAGCGATGTTTAGCATAAGGTTCGATAAAAATGAAACTCCCCGGTTCAACATAGAACTCGTTCCCCTCGATAATAACCTTGCCCTTCCCGGAGAGGATGAACGCCTCGTGCTCGTGTGCGTGGGAGTGATACGGCGTGTGGCCGCCCGGCTCGACGACGAACCTGCGCATCGCGAAATTGGGTGCGCCGTCCGCAGAAGAGATCAACCACTGGATTGTTACGCCGAGTGCGCCTTCGACCTCCACGGCCTCCGGCGCAATATTGTTATGATGATCGATCTTCATGGACACTCCCCTGCTCGAAACTCTATTTTTAGTTCTTAAAATCGATTCGAGTATAATTATAGTTCAAATCGACAATCAAAGCAACCCGGAATACCTGTTCTTTTGGACACAATCACCCCGTATGTTATAAAACAGGGTGGTTACCATGTCCATTTACCCGACAGATAAAACTACGAACCTGCTTGACAATCGATCTAAGCCGATTTATAATATAAGATTAAAATTGTGATAATGAAAGGCTCGATAATGTTCAAACCATTTTATATTACAACACCGATTTATTACGTAAACGACAATCCCCACCTCGGACATGCATATACAACTGTTCTCGCAGATACTGTAGCGAGGTATCATCGCATCGCCGGTGAGGAGGTATTTTTCCTTACCGGAACGGACGAGCACGGCCAGAAAGTCGCCGAGACGGCCTCTGCAAAAGGGATGACCCCTAAGCAGCATTGCGATATCTATGTCAAGAATTTCAAGAAGTTCTGGCACGAGCTTGGCATCGAATACGACTACTTCATCCGCACAACCGACAAACAGCACGAACATGCCGTCAAAAGGGCGCTAGAGATGCTATGGGAACTCGGCGAAATATATCAAGACGAGTATTCTGGGTGGTATTGCACACCGTGCGAGAGGTTTTGGACGGAGAAGGACCTCGTCGATGGAGCATGTCCAGATTGTGGACGTCCGGTCAAGCATTTAACCGAAAAGAACTATTTTTTCCGAATGAGCAACCATCAGGAATGGCTCATCGATCATATCAATTCACATCCGAATTTCATCCAGCCCGAAACGAGGCGAAATGAGATTCTCGGATTTCTGCGAAAACCGCTCAACGATCTTTGCATCTCGCGACCAAAGGGTCGTCTTTCGTGGGGGATCGATCTTCCATTCGACAAGGATTTCGTCTGCTATGTTTGGTTCGACGCACTTTTGAATTACATAACCGCTATCGGCTGGCCGGAACACCTTTCGAAATTCGAGGAGCTTTGGCCGGCGAACTATCACCTTATGGCAAAGGATATCGTCACGACGCACGCCGTCTATTGGACGACGATGCTCCACGCGCTCGGTATCGAGCCTCCGGAGACGGTATTCAGCCACGGCTGGTGGATGGTCGAGGACGTCAAAATGGGCAAATCGCTCGGCAACGCCGTGCCGATACCCAAGATTTTGAAGCTCTTCGGACGCGATCAATTCCGTTATTTTCTTATCCGGGATAGTGTCATCTCCAGCGATTCTCAGTTTTCATTCGAGGCGATGATTCGCAGGATAAATACAGACCTCGCAAACGATCTCGGAAACCTGATTAGCCGCGTCCTCGGTTTGATTCATCAGAATTTCAACGGCCTTATCCCGGAACCTGGAGAATCCACCGTTGAGGAAACGCATCTCCGCGAAGCGGCCCATATTGCCGCGCAAAATATCCGCGATGAGATATGGAACGGCTTGCATCTTTCTAAGGGAATCGAAGCGGCAAACAAACTCGTCCGGGAAACCAACCGCTATCTCGAAAGCACCGCGCCGTGGAATCTTGCGAAAAATGGCGAATACGAACGCCTATCAACCGTTTTATATAATGCCGCCGAAGCGCTCAGAGTGGCATCGATTCTGTTCTGGCCTGTTATGCCGGATGCTTGCGACGAGATTCGTCGTCGTTTGGATATAAAAAAGAAGGTAGAACTCGACAACGCATTCGAGTGGGGAATGCTCGTTCCAGAGAAGCAGACCGAGGTTGGCAAACCGCTGTTCCCAAGAATCGATGAAAAAGAAATGTTAAAGGAGCTTAAAATGGAAGAACATTCGCTTCCAACGGAAGAACCGGTGGAGGGGCTGATCGATATCGGGCATTTTGCGAAGATAAATCTCGCTCTTGGAAAGATAATCGACTGCGACCGCGCGCCGAATGCCGATAAGCTCCTTCTGCTCCGGGTCGATATGGGCACCGAGACGCGCCAGCTCGTTGCTGGAATTGCGCCCTGGTATGAGCCGTCGGAATTGATCGGAAAGACCATCGTCGTGGTAACGAATCTTAAGCCTGCGAAGATTAGAGGATATGAGTCCCAGGGGATGCTCCTTGCGGCCGAGGCGGGAGATTCCGTTAGAGTCTTAACCGTCGATGGCGATCTTCCTCCGGGATCTGTGATCGGATAATTTAAACATTAATTACAAACGAAATAGACGTTGCAAAATAAAAATCAAGGAGATTTTAGTATGGGCAAAACTACCGCCGACAACCTGATATCGAAAATCGCGGACGGCAGTGCGCGTGTTTGCATTATCGGGATGGGCTATGTCGGACTTCCTCTTGCTGTAGAGGCTTGTAAAGCTGGGCTTCACGTCGATGGATACGACGTTTCGCAGCGCAAGATCGACATCCTGAACGGCGGCGATTCCGATGTCGATGACATCCCGCCGGAGACCGTAGCGAGGCTCATCGAGAGCGGACTTTTGGAAAACACCACAGATCCAGCTATTTTATCCAAAGCAGATATAATTCTCATCTGTGTCCCAACGCCGCTCAACAAAACCAAGGACCCGGATGTCTCCTATATCCTCGACGCGACCGAGAAGATAAGGCAATATATCGGCGATGGCACTATCGCCGTGCTCGAATCGACGACATATCCCGGCACGACCGAGGAGCTTATTCTCCCGATGATCGAGGAGACCGGCATGAAGGTCGGCGAGGACTTTTTTCTGGCGTTCTCCCCCGAGCGCGTCGATCCGGGTAATCCGGATTATCAAACGCGCAACACGCCGAAGGTCGTCGGCGGGATCACTCCGGAATGCACGAGGGTCGCAACGGCTTTTTACGAGAAAACTATTGATAATGTCGTTCCCGTTTCTTCGACTCAGGCCGCCGAGATGGTCAAGCTCCTGGAGAATACATTCCGCAGCGTGAATATCGGCCTCGTCAACGAGCTGGCTCTTATGTGCGACCGCCTCGGTGTCGATGTCTGGGAGATCATCGATGCGGCAGCAACAAAACCTTTCGGGTTTATGCCGTTCTATCCCGGTCCGGGACTCGGCGGTCACTGCATTCCGATAGACCCGCACTATCTTTCGTGGAAGCTCAAGAGCCTTAACTATTACGCGCGATTCATCGAGCTTGCCGGCGAGATCAACAGCCACATGCCGGAGTATGTCGTAGATCGTGTTTCCGAGCTTCTGAATAAATTCGGCAAGCCTATAAATGGCAGCAAAATTATCCTCATGGGCATGGCCTATAAGGGCGATATCTCGGACGTTCGCGAATCGCCGTCCCTCGATCTGCTGGAGTTATTCGAATCGATGGGTGCCGACATCGTCTATAACGACCCGATCGTTGAATCGATCGACTGGAAGGGCGGGAAACTCCATTCGGTGGAGCTTACGGACGGGTTGCTCGAATCGGCGGACCTGGTGGTGATCTCGACGAACCATAAACAATACGATTGGGATCGTGTCGTCTCGAAATCGAGGCTTATATTCGATACGCGTAACGCCCTTAAGGATTATCGGGATACCACGGACAAAATATTCAGGCTCGGTAGCGGAAAAATCCACGTTGTCAACGCATCTAAGGCGAATTAAGGACGAAATTTATATGTTCGACAGTCTTCATGAATCCTGCGGAATCGTCGGGATAATCGGCGAAAGCGATGCGGCCGTCAAGACTTATATGAGCCTTTATGCCTTGCAACATCGCGGCCAGGAATCGGCTGGTATCGTCGTTTCCGATGGGCACGATTTGCTAGAGAGAAAGGGGCTCGGTCTTGTCGAGCAGGTGTTCGGTTCGCCGGATGCACTTTCCGACATGAAGGGTGATGCCGCTATCGGCCATGTTCGATATTCGACAACCGGCGATACGAGCCTTACAAACTCCCAGCCATTCACGATAAAATATAAGCGCGGCAAGGTCTCCGGGGCACATAACGGCAATCTCGTCAACGCGCGGGAGCTTCGCAGGCAGATGGAGAAGCGCGGCTCGATATTCCGCACGACGACAGATACCGAGGTCGTCCTACATCTTTTGGCGAAAAGCCCTCAGCTAACCACGCCGGAGGGAATAGCGGATGCATTGTCGCAGGTTCACGGTGCATTCTGTTTCGTTTTTCTTACGCCGGAGCTTCTTATCGCTGTTCGCGACCCGGCTGGCATCAGGCCGCTGGAGATAACTCGAACGCCGACCGGAGGAACCGTCGTGGCGAGCGAGAGCTGCGCGTTCGATCTTCTGAACCTCCCCCCCGGACGAAGCCTCGAACCGGGCGAGATGATCGTCGCTGACCGAAGCGGCAAGGTCGAATCGATATTCCCATTCAAACCATCGACTCCCTCACCGTGCATCTTTGAGTTCATCTATTTTTCGCGTCCCGACAGCCGAATTTTTGGCACGAATGTCGATAAGATTCGCAGAAGGATGGGGCGTCAACTCGCACGTGAGCATCCGGCAGACGCCGACATAGTTATCAGCGTGCCGGACAGCTCGAACACAGCCGCCCTCGGATACTCCCGTGAAAGCGGAATCCCATTCGAGTTCGGGCTAATTCGTAACCACTATATCGGAAGGACATTTATCCAGCCGCGACAGGCAATACGCGATTTCGGCGCACGGATAAAATATAATCCGGTAAAGGGGGTTTTGAACGGGAAAAGGGTGGTCGTTATCGACGATTCGATAGTTCGCGGCACGACATCGAAGGCGCTGGTGAAGATCATTCGCGATGCCGGCGCAAGCAAGGTTCATCTCAGGATCGCCAGCCCGCCGATCAGGCATTCGTGCTTTTACGGCATCGATACGCCGAACCCGGAGAGGCTTATAGCGAGCTACTCGTCGGTCAAGGATACCGCGAATTTCGTCGGCGCGGATACGCTCGAATATCTATCGCTCGATGGGATGCTATCTATCGATGGGCTTCCGAAGACCGGTTTTTGCACGGCTTGTTTCAGCGGAAATTATCCCATCGAATATGACGATTTACAAATCAAAGATAAAACGAGAAAATAGGAGATTTGACGACATGACAACCAAATATCTTTACTTTTTCGACAAAGAGAAATCCGATGGCGGGGCAGACATGAAAGACATACTCGGCGGAAAGGGCGCGAACCTTGCCGAAATGGCACGGCTCGGTCTTCCCGTTCCTCCGGGATTCACTATCTCCACGAAGGTCTGCGAGTATTATTATAAAAACGGCGAATCCTATCCCGATGGCCTTTTGGAGGACATCTACGGATACACAAAGAGACTCGAAAAAGCTATGGGCAAAAAGCTCGGAGATCGGGACAATCCGCTTTTGGTGTCGATTCGTTCCGGCGCGGCTGTTTCAATGCCGGGGATGATGGACACCGTCCTCAATCTCGGCCTTAATCCCGATTCCGTAAAGGGTTTGGCGAAAAAAACTGGCGACATTCGCCTCGCATGGGATTCATACCGCCGGTTCATCAATATGTTCGGCGATGTCGTGATGGGCGTTCCGCACGAGCATTTCGAGGAGGCGATTCAGGCGAAGAAGGACGAATGCGGTGTCGAACTCGATATGGAGCTTACTTCCGATGATCTCGAGGATTTAGTCGAAAGATATCTCGCTATTTATGAAAAGCATACCGGCGAGAAATTCCCGACAGATCCAATCGACCAGCTCGAACGCTCAATCGACGCCGTCATCAAAAGCTGGAATAATCCGCGAGCCATAAAGTATCGTCAGATGAATCATATCCGGGGTATCGAGGGAACCGCAGTTAATGTTCAAGCTATGGTATTCGGGAATATGGGAGAGAACAGCGGAACCGGCGTCGCTTTCACGCGAAATCCCGCTACCGGCGAGAATGTTTTTTACGGAGAATACCTAATGAACGCGCAGGGCGAGGACGTCGTCGCGGGGATAAGGACGCCGCACCCTATCGAAACGCTTCGAGACACGATGCCAAAATCTTTCGACGAGCTTATGAATATCCGTCGGACGCTCGAAAAGCGCTATCGCGACATGCAGGATATCGAGTTCACTATAGAGAACGGCAAGCTCTGGATGCTTCAGACGCGAACCGGTAAACGCACCATCTTTGCCGCCCTTCGCATCGCCGTCGAGATGTTCGAGGAGGGATTGATCGACAGGAATGAAGCGCTCATGCGTGTTTCGGCGGATCAGCTCAATCAGCTTTTCGCACCTATCCTCGACCATGATGATGTAGCGAAAGCGGTGAACGATGGCGATATGATCGCATCGGGCCTGCCGGCTTCGCCTGGCGGCGCAACGGGAATAGTCGTTTTCTCTGCGGAGCGCGCGGAGGAACTCGTAAATTTGGTGAACAAAAAAGTCGGTGAACTTCCAAAACACGAACGCGCGGCCTATATTGCGAAGAACGGCAACGCGATCCTCTGCAGGATAGAAACCACGCCGGAGGATATCGGCGGTATGGCGGTCGCAAAGGGTGTTCTCACCGCTCGCGGCGGGATGACATCACATGCCGCAGTCGTCGCACGCGGGATGGGTCTCCCCTGCGTTGCCGGTGCCGGAGAGCTTTCTATGGATTACGAGGCCGGAACGATCACGACACGGGATGGCAGGATTATTAAAGAGGGCGATTACATATCGATCGACGGATTCGCGGGCGAGGTATATCGCCGATTGATCACTGTCAAGCCTTCGGAGATTCTTCAGGTCCTCGATGGAAGCCTTAAGCCCGAAGATTCCCTTCTTTTCCAAAGATATGATGAATTTATGGGATGGGCCGACGAGGTCCGGCGACTCGGCGTCAGAACGAATGCCGATACGCCGCGCGACACGGCGGTGGCCGTTGGATTCGGCGCGGAGGGGATCGGCCTTTGCCGGACGGAGCATATGTTTTTCGAGGGAGATCGAATCGTCGCTTTCCGCGAGATGATCATGGCCGACGACCTCGTCGGACGTGAGAAGGCGCTCGATAAAATCCTTCCGATGCAACGCGAGGATTTCGAGGGCATCTTCCGCGCACTGGATGGCAGATCGGCCACAATCCGCACGCTCGATCCACCGCTTCACGAATTTCTTCCCCACGATAAAGAGGGACGGAAACAGGTTGCCGATAAGATCGGAGTTACCCAGGAACAGATCGAGGCAAAGGTGGAGTCGCTACGCGAGTCCAACCCGATGCTCGGCCATCGCGGATGCCGCCTCGGAATCACATATCCTGAGATCACCGCGATGCAGACGCGCGCGATCATGGAGGCTGCGGTCACCGTTCACAATGAAGGTATCGATGTCAAGCCGGAGATAATGATCCCGCTCGTCGGGAATGTCGTCGAACTCAAGCTTCAAAAGAAGGTCGTCATCGAGGTGGCGAATGATGTTTTGGCCAAAAACAATCTGACACATAAGGATATACCGTATTCGGTCGGGACTATGATCGAGATTCCACGCGCGGCCGTTACCGCCGACGAGATCGCCGTAGAAGCGGAGTTCTTCAGCTTCGGCACGAACGACCTGACGCAGATGGGATGCGGCTTTTCACGCGACGATGCGGGCAAATTCTTGCCGGACTATGTCGAACTCGGTATTTACGAACGTGATCCATTTCAGGCACTCGATCAGAGTGGTATCGGCAAACTTGTATCTATAGCTGTCGAGCTTGGCCGAAAAACCCGTCCCGATCTCAAGATCGGGATATGCGGCGAGCACGGCGGCGAACCGAGTTCTATCGATTTCTGCCACCGCGTCGGACTGGATTATGTCAGCTGCAGCCCATATCGGGTTCCGGTAGCACGCCTTGCGGCTGCGCAAGCGGTTTTAAGAAACAATTAAAAAACTTATTCTGAAAGGATATATAATGGAAAAGCAAAAAAACGTCTCCGATAAACGCGAGAAGCTGCTCATCGAGTTAACCGATGCCTTCGGTCCGAGCGGTTTCGAGGAGGAGGTCGGGCTGATAGTCGAAAATCATCTCGGCGGTTTCTGTGAGATAATGCGCGACGGCCTTGGAAGCACGGTCGGAAAGAAGGTCGGAACCTCGGAATCCCCGACAATCCTTATCGCCGGACACATGGACGAGGTCGGCTTCATGATCTCCGGTATTACAAAGCAAGGCTATCTCAAGATCAATCCGCTCGGCGGTTGGTGGTCACATGTCCTTCCAAGTCAAAGAGTCATTATTCGCACCCGTTCGGGTAAGCTCGTCCATGGTCTGATCGGATCGAAAGCGCCGCATTCCTTAAAGCCCGATGAGCGAAAAAAGGTAATGGACCTGGACGACCTTTATATCGATATCGGAGCCTCCGAGGACAACGATGTCGCGAAGAAGCTTGGCATTCGCATAGGCGATCCCGTTGTGCCTTATTCCCAATTCGAGAAGCTTGGCCCGGACGGGAAATTCCTCATGGCAAAGGCCTGGGATAACCGAATCGGTGTGGCCGCCGCAATGGAGGTAGCCGAGGCCTTGAAGAACGAAAAGCACCCCAACACGCTTTACGCTGGCGGCACCGTTCAGGAGGAGGTCGGACTTCGAGGCGCAGCGACCTGCGCCTATTTCGTCGATCCCGATATCGCAATAGCGATCGATGTTACGCTCGCGGCGGACATCCCCGGAAGCTCGAACTCCGAATGGGGCGAGAAAATCGGGAAGGGGCCGTCGATAAGCGTTATGGACGCAAGTCTTCTTCCGAATCCGCGACTTCTCGATTTCGTTATAGATATCGCGAATGACAAAAAAATCCCTTATCAGCTTGGCAGCCTTAGCAAGGGCGGCACCGACGGTGGAAGATTCGCAGTCACGCGGAGAGGAATACCAAGCCTCACGCTCAGCATCGCGACGCGGTATATCCACAGCCATTACGGCATCCTCCACCGCGACGATGTCGATAACCTTATCGCGATCTTGACCGAGGTTGTTAAGGCTCTGGACAGCGACGCTCTGAAGAAGATCAGGCTATAGCCGTTTCTCGGGTTGAAAGTGTTAGTTGAAAAAGTGCGGAGAATATATATAATATAAAATTATATAATGGATAAGTATAATTTCCAGATAATTCCTCCGCACTCGGGGAAGATTAAACAGCTGCGTATCGAAGGGTCCCGACTCCGATGGTTGATATTTGCTGTCGGGGCCTTTCTATTTATCAATATCACACTTCTTGTTGTGAATTTCGTTTTTCTTTCCGATGTGAGCAAGAGCCACGAGCTAAGCAACACCAACGAGAAGCTCTCCGCACAGCTCGACGATATTTCGAGACACGCCGACTCCCTCGCATTTTTGATCGGTGAGATTAATATTCTCCAGCAGGATGTCCGGGGCTTCGCCGATCTTCCTCCACTCTCAGAAGCCGAGTTTTCCTATGGAATAGGCGGCCCGGAACTGAACTATCTAGATCCCGATAAGCCGATTATCCTCGCCCGCGCAAAGGACATCGGCCGCAAGCTCGATTCCCTTCTCGTCGCTGCAAAGGCCGAGAACAAAGCACTTGTCGAGGCAGGGGAGCATTTTGAAAAGAAGGCATCAATCTTCTCGAAGACGCCATCGATATGGCCGATGCGCGGCTATGTCAGTTCCGGTTTCGGAAAGCGGCTCGATCCGTTCACCGGCGTATGGAAGATGCACGAGGGGATCGATATCTGCGCACGAAAGGGAACGCCGATTCGTGCAACCGCCAACGGAAGGGTTCGTTTCAGCGGCTGGTATCATGGATACGGCAAGATGGTGCGAATCAATCATACATATTACGAAACCAGATATGGCCACCTCGACGATATCAAGGTTCGCCCCGGGCAGCAGGTGAAACGCGGCGATATTATCGGGACGTGCGGGAATTCTGGGAGGACGACCGGCGTTCATCTACATTACGAGGTTCGTCTTTCTGGGAAACCTGTCGATCCGAAAAAATATATCCTGCCTGAAGTCGTTGTGGACTAAACTATTGGGCGACTAATCGGATTCCGGATCGGAGATACCGAGCCTTTCCTCGAGCAGCTTTTTCCAGCTCATAACCTCGTCCGATCTGAATGCGGATTGCGCCGAACCAATCCTATAGTATTTCAATGCCAGCTCATAATCGCCGAGTTCCTCGAATATAACGCCAGCGAGTATATTATCCTCTTGCATATTGGGATTGATCTTTACGGTTTCGATGAAAAGCCGGGCGGCCTCCTCCAGATTGCCCAAATCATATTGAACGAGCGCCATATCGTGCACTGCCCAATAATTATTTGGATCGCTTTCGATGGCCTGCATTAGTGGATGAACCGCATCCTCCGGGTTGCCCGAAAGATACATCAACACGCCCTTATACACCCAAAGATTCGGGTCGAGCTTGACATTCATCAGGGAATCGACGAGCCTAAGTCCCTCCTCCCATCGAGACGAATCCTCGACGATAGACGACAGCCTCGCAGATTCCTTCCACCACTTAGGAAGAACAGCGCCGGTATCGGCCATTGGAGTCATAAGGGAACATGCCCAATCACCGTGGCCGTAATATAGCTCCCCCGTGATATGTCCAAGTCCCGGATTCTCGGCCGGGAGATTCTCCGGATCATGCCTGAAAATACTGATCGAACCGTCCGGGAAGATGACCTCGAGTTCCAATTTGACCCTGCCCTCATAGAACGGCGCAAAATCTCCAAGATCACATGCGATCTCGAATGCACCGCTTTTGCTTTTGATTTTATCCCCCGGCGCAAGATATACACATCCAAAAAGGTCTTGAACATCAAAAACGGAATTCACGGGAAGATGTGTGCGCATCTCCCGACCGATATCGACCATCCCCTTGATTCCCAATATGACGGCATCCGATCCGGCCGCATGTTCGACGGCGATGTTAAAGCGATACTTCCCTGTTTCCGGCGAAAACACCGAGCGAACCTTGAATTCGACTATACCTTTTCTCATCGTTGTTCGCGGCTTTTTCGAGCCGAATCGAGCTTCCCGAAAAGCCTCGAAGGCGTCTTCGAGCGCCCTATCCCGACCTGTCTCGATATACTCGGACAGGTGAACCATGGCGAGGTCTTCCTTTAATCTATTCCTCTTCTCGCCCCGAAATCGTTTGACATTCTCCTCGATCAAGTTGCGCGCTTTTTTGAACTTCCAATTCTGTGCCAAAAATACAGCATAATCGCCGATCGCCAGAAAATCCTTGGGGTTCTTCAATAGATGCAGAGCGAAAAGCGAATCCGGCAGTCTTCGGCATCCCGCCAGAAAAAGGACTCTCGCAAGATCGGCGGTGTAGGTCTCCTCCACCCCATCGGAAAAATGCGCAAGGTAGATGAACGTGATCGCGGATATATAGTCTTCGGAAAAGAAGGATGAGTCGATCATCTCCGGCAGCGGCTCCGGAGCGCCCAATTCATCCGCATATGATCGCGCCACCTCCTCCGCCGACCGAAGAAAACGCTCCGAGCATATCCCATCCGTAAGATCGATGGTCAATTGCGCAAAAATGGGGGAACAAAATAGTCCCCCCATAAAGATTAGCGCTATATATGCGGTCGCTCTATTTCTCAGGGGAATAAGCATTGTCCCATGTGCCCTTGAGAACGGATACCGCCTTTCTTCCGGCAACAAACAGAGTAGCATCGGGGCCGCTGCCGATCTGAGCCATCGAAACCGGAGCTTCGACATCCACGGAAACGGTGCCCAGAAGCTCGAACCCGTTCGTGTATTTATAGACATTTCCGTTGACATAATCCGCGACGAAGATAAAGCCGTCGGGATCGACGAATATGCTTCCGGGGCTTTTTAGATTCGTTAGCACAAAGCTCTCGATCATCTCGCCGGTCTTCGAATAAACGAATACCTTGTCCTGAACGATGTCTGTAACAAGAAGCTTATTGTCGGATTTTCGATATGCGATGCCGAATGGGTGTTCGAGTTCGTCCTCGCCGAACTTACTCCTGAAATTTACACCCTCGAATACCACGACGCGGCTGTTGCCCGCATCGACGATATAATATCTTCCATCGACGGATATCGCGTTCATGGGTTTTACCAAAGGAACCCCACCGTAGGATTCACCTTTTACAGCGATAGGCTGAACATCGCTTCCGTCCACGGTGGAAAGCTTGATCTGACCGTAACGGCCATCGATTATCAACAGATAATCGCCATCGACCGCGAGACCGGTGACGGCCTTAACACCAATATCCAGATAATCGATCGTGCCGATAAGTCCACCACCGGAATTGCGGCGGAAGATAACCTTTTTTTCGTTGCCAGCGATAAAAATCTCGTCGTCGGAGGATACGACCGCCATCGGCTGACCGGAAGCATCGACATCGGATGATTTGCGGACATACTTAACGGCCTTTTTCAGCACCAGTGGAACTATCTGTTCTTCGGTGATAGACATCTCCTCGGCGAATCTATAATATCCCTTCAAATCGACCTGAATCTTATGTGTCGCACGGCTGAGGGTCGCACGATATTTACTGCTCTCGACCTTCTCCGCAAGCTCGCTATCGCCATCGATCGAGAGGATATGATCTCCGCTAATCGCCTTGCCGTCGGTTCCCTCGATATCGAATTCGACAAGAATCGTCGTTTTCGGCGGCATATCTGGAATGAGATCGTCAACCGGAAAGATGTCCTTACCCCTTGCGATTTTCTGCCACATAAGGATAGCCTTCATGCGAAGCTCGTCCATCTGTGCCTTTGCATCGGCCAGAGATTCGTATGTGATAGGCGCGCCGATGCTTACCAATCCGCCCGACTGAGGAGGAATGCTTCCCTTGCAGTCGAGTGCATCCACTGCGAGTGAAGCCTTCATATGCCATGAATCCGAACGCTCGGTGCTCGCTATGACCTTGCGCATATTTGTTCCCTTTTGGACACATCCGTCGCTCGACATGCCAAAAACATATGCCGGTCTAATATATCTATCTTTGAGGCTTGTAAGAGACGTCCGCGCATTAGCCTTGTCTTCATTATTATAGAAACCGACGCCGATCGTGTATTTCGCCTCTGTTGAAAGCTTTCCGCTCACGCTCGACAGGATGGTTTTCGCCTCCTGCATTGCGGAGTTAGCGTCGTCTTTGGACTGGACTGCGGTGGCTTTTTTGACATAACCGACGCCCTTAAGAAACTTCGCTTCCTGAATCACATTGTTATCGACTGCGGAATTTTTTGCGACATAATCGAATAATCCAATCGCCAATCCGACGTCGCGGATGCGTTTCTCACCGGCTTCGCGGTTCGCTTTTTCGAGGAAGTATCGACCGAAATTGAGATATGCCTTCGCATCGTCCGGCATATTGAGGCCCTGCATTCTAAGGTTCGTAACGACGCGATTGATATCGCTCGTTCCGGATGCCATGCGCTGCTGCACCGCAATAATCTGGATTCTGACCTCGGCCTGTTTAATAATCTCTTCGGGGAGATAGCGATAATAGGCCCCGCTGCTCGATATTAAAGCTTCGTATGAGGTTTTCGCATCCTGAAGCAAGGGTGCAATCTCCTTCAAAGTAGCTTCCCAGAAGGTGCACTCCGCCTCGCGGAATTTGGCGTCGGCGCGCATTATCGACTCTCTGATTCCCGCAGCGCCTGCACCGAGGAAATTAACGAATCTAGCCGATGCCTGAGGATAATTGTTCGGTTCCTCGATAGCCTCGATATATTTTACCCAACCTACCCAGTAATTGGCGATCTTATCCTTGCCGACAAGTCCTCCCCAACCACCGATTGCGGCTCCAGAACTCGCCTCGCCGTATAAGTATCGCAGCAGTTGGGCGTCTGATGCATAGACATCCTTCGTTCTTACCCATACTCCCGAAGCAGACTGGCTCGCAAGTGTCTCCAACGTATTGCGAAGCTTCTCCACATCGCCTGCAGCGCCGCTAGCGAGTCCGTTCGACAACAAACTAAAATCGACATATGGAGCTACGGTAGCGAAGGCTCCCACCGAGCTTTTAGCCGCATTTATTCGCGTTTCGGCGATTTTGAGTTCATCGATAATAACCTCGTCGCGACTTTTATTCGAAAGACCGCTCGACTCCCAATCTTCCGGATAGACCTGCATATAAAGCCGTGCGAGATAATAATGGCACTCACCTTCCATCAATTTCGATATGATCGATATCTGCTGGTCTTTTGCGTCGGCCATCTCGGTGAAATAACCCTCTGCGGTTGTGATGTCGCTTTTAGCCGATTTATATTCGGACGGATCGAACATCTTTATCCTTCCGCGCTGCAAAAGGCAAAGCGCTGAAAGATAAGTCGCATCCTCGATCTCCGAGGCCATCTCGCTTTCGGTGTCTTTGAGGGCGGGATCCTCGAGGAAATCGCGAAAATCGCCGTAAGCCTGACCGAGTTTGCGAATCTGCGTGTTCTCCACCTTGCTCGATTGGTATTGACGGAAAGAACATAGACCGCGACGATACTTGCTGTCGAGATAGAAACGACCGAGCTTCTCGATATTCGAGAAAGCGGTGATCGCCTCTCCGAAAGTTGCCGATGCATCGTCGAGTTTTGCACTTTCGTTTGCCGCCTTACCCCAATAATATAGCGCAAGACCCTTGAAATACTTCGCCTGCGCCTCCTCACCCGGGTCTATTATACCGAGCAGGAACTCGTCGGCGCTCTGGGTGGCTGTCTGAAAATACGATATGGCGCCTTCATTATTGCCTGCCTGAAGCGCTTCCGCACCGGCCTCGTATGACTCGTTGATTGCGCCTATTCCGGTTTGACCGCTCGTTTTTATAACCGGCGCTTCCTCTTGTGCAGACTCATCCACAGGTGCGATCGTTGTAGCATCCGGCGGCTGTGTTTCGATATCCACCGCCTGCGAACTTTCTTCGCCGGCCTCCTGTGCTATCGATCCAACAGCGAAAACGAGCGCCATAAAAAGAATTACTGTAATTATCTTTTTCATTTCAGCCTCTTTGTTCATGTTAAATACTAATCTCGATATTAACGAAAAATGGTCAAAATACGCCCGCCCAAAAAAACGGGCGCATTATATAATGATATCGTTAGTCTATTCCTCCCTGAGTAACCTTTCCGAAGCCATATGCAGCCACCATATTCTTTGGTTCACCAAAGCGAGGCATACTCATATTCGGCACACGGTCGGCAAGATTTGCATTACTCATATCGACTGTTATCCGGCTCTTCGCCATCTCAACCTTGATCTTCATCCTACCGAAACCCCATCGGGTGTAAGTCCAGGTCTTGATAATCGCTAGCAACTCGTTGTCGAACGCCGGATTGAGCGTGTTGCTCTCGACCGTAGCGCTCATCACCGATGTTTTCACCATATAGGCGATCACCAGCGGTTGTTCGACAACCCCGAATTTTTGTTGTAACTCGTTGAAGTCAACATACCGTGTGGCGTTGCCTATGTGAAAAATCGGTTCCGGAGGAGGTTGGTACTTGATAACGATGTTACCATAACCACCACGGAAGATGATCTTCGGTCCATCTGGCGACTCGAAATGGCTTTCACCCTCGGCTCTTTTCGCACACCCCGACATCAAAAAGATCGCTAAGATTGTTACCGATAAAATTATCAGATTCATGGCGAGTTTTCGTTTTCTCATCTATCTCACCTCCCTGATATCGGCCTTCAAACCTGATAACTGTCCATCGAGCCACGCTATCTTAGAGATACCGATATTGTAAAAGATAGAATGAATTTTGACGATCTCGCCATACGGCACAGACCTTGCCGCCCTGATAATCACCTTCACATCCTGCTGTCTAAATGCCTCGTCGAATTTACTCCTCAAACCGGACTCGCTGAACCAAAGCCCCGTATTCGTCGCGAGGATAATCTCGCTTTCGAGTGCATACGGATCATTAAGATATGTGCGATTGCGCTCAATATCCTTATACAGGTCGGCCGCTTGCGGGGTTCCATCGAGGACGAGATAACCATACGTATCACCCTTGAACGGTATTTTTATTACCTGCACAAGATGCGAGACCTCAGAACTTCCCTGACTCGGTGTCGGAAGGGACATGTTACCTTCGACCTGAGGTGCGGATTTCACAGCGGGAAGCACGCTCATAGTCACGAGGAAAAATATCATGAGTTGGAAGATGATATCGATTAAAGGCGTCCAATCCGCGCTTTCGAGATCTAGATACCTTCGTTGCATTTAACCACCTCCAGTATTCTCTTTTGTCAACCGTGCAAACCTGAAATAGACCTGATCTATTCGTTTTTCAGCTTCGTCATGGTAGCATAGGTTCATAATATCGAGCACGTTTCCATAGGGTGTTCCAGTATAAGCCCTCATCTCGACACGCGGCAGCGGCTCATCGTAATCCCTCGCAAATTTCAGTTGCTTCTGGATTTTCTTATAAGCCCTGTCCCACGAGAAAGGTCCGGCGGTGTGAGCAGAATCCTTTTCCACTTCCTCTATCGACGGGAATTCCTTGTTTAAAAGGTAGACCACGAGATCCCCCGCAACCTTGTTTTCCTCATCGTTAGCGACATGGATAAGAATCATATCCTGGGAAATATCCAGGGCTTCACCGAGATTGCTCATCCCAGGAAGTTCGGGAAGGTTTTCGTTCTCGTCACCTTCCATCTTAGAAGATGCCTGCTTCTCGACAGTTCCCATGGCCAGCGTGACCATAAAGAATATCAGAAGCTGGAAAACGATATCTATCAAGGAGGTCCAGTCTGGTGTAGGAACCGGCTCTTTTGTTTTTCTGGGCATTATGCCCCTCCTTGAATTAAGCCCTGTTTAACAGGTCGATTATGATTTCTTCCCACTTAGAGAATATCCAATCGGCTTTTCCTCTGTAGTAATAGTAAATAAGCATAAAAGGAATACCGAATAACAACCCGTAAAAGGTCGTTATAAGCGCTTGATGAATACCGCCAGCCAGGTTTTCGATGGTTTCCGCCATCGGAGAATCGGGATTCTCTTTGAGCTGAGCCTGAATATTCATAAACGATTTCTGAATACCCTCGACCGTTCCAAACAGACCGAGCATCGGTTCGATGGAACCTATAGCCCAGAACGCTGTAACGCTCCATCCTTTGAGATTATCGATCTCTTTGAATGAGGTGTTGTCCGCAGCGCGGTCCATTTCCTGACTGGTCCACCAATTATTGCGGTTGATGCGCTGGTTTTCCAAAGCTGCAAGAAGAACCCTCGGTAATGGATAATCGAGCGGCTTTTTCTTGAGCTTGATACCGGGAACACCGTTCTTGCAAACGTCGATCGCCTGTTCGATAGCCGGAAGACCGATATCGAGCCACCTGCGCTTCTTCACCTCATCTTGCTCCTGTGCCGAAGCCTTAATGAATGCCTCCGTGCTTTCCCAGTCGGACGGGTCGGAGGCCATAGCGGCCATCGCACGCGACCAATACTTGGCGACCTCTCGCACAAATACATTACCCCTCGGTGAAAGGTGGTCCGTTTTCCCGACTCTGTCGAATGGCAGAGCGGAATAAAGGAATCCAGGTTTATTTGGTGGAAAAACATTCGCCAAACGCATCCTCGCCCAGGTGAGTGGCAAAACTCCAAATAAAGCCATCAAAGCTAAGGCTATGATAACGTATGTTTGCCATCCGCCATTTTTAAACGAAAATTTGATAAATCCGATAACACCAGAATTATCCTCGCTGGCGCCACCAACAGCTTTTTCGTGCTTATAGATCGTTCCAGAAGCGAAATCGTCGCGATAGTTGATCGGCGGATCGACAATTCGAACACGTGCGATGTAAAAACTCTCGAAATCGAGACCACGCACGGTTGCGGAAGCCTCGGTAGTTTCCTCGGTCTTTATAACATTAGTAAAAGACGAATCGCTTGCGAGTTCGATCCTGAATGTGTAATCGACATCCTCCAACGAAAGAGCCGACCACTCACCAGAGAATTCCGTTCCACGACGATTCAGAGCTTTTCTTATGTAAAGCTCCCATTCCATCGAGAGATTGAAACCCTCTTCCGTTTTTTCCCACCTGGCGTCGGAAGTATGTAACCATAGAGAATCTAACTCTCCCGGATTTTCTGCCGTTGCTGCTCCAGCAACAACGAGAATGCCGAAAATAGCGGCCAGCATCACCTTTGCGATGCGGTTGAACTTCATTTGTTCCTCCTTGAGAGACATATTGGTTTGATATTGTTAATTTGTTCTTTCTTTCTACTAAAGCTTCGAGGACATTTCTCTCATGCTCGAAGCGCTGTTCGCATCGCCAAGTTCTTCATAACAAATCGCAGCCTTTTCCGCCGCTTCGCGCCTAACCTCTATATCCATATCCGGGTATAGAATCAAGACATCGAGGTAAAGGCCGAGTGCCTTTCTAATCGTTTTTTTGTCGCCCGATGCGGTCGAGAAGATTATATCCGCGAGAAGCACATGCGATTCGTCGGCGATAGAGTTGTCACGATATTTCGGGAACATCGGATAACTCAAGCGCCCGCCATCTTCGTCCCAGAAACCGGACCCGAATTTTTCGATTATCTGCTCGAGATAATTGATCGCCTTACTTTTATCCTTGTCCTTAAGGATTTTGGCTCCACGATACAAAGCCAGCACCTTAACCGGATCGTTGATATTCTTTTTCGTAATCGCCTCGTAATCGTCTAGCGCATCGTCCACTTCGCCAAGCTTCTCTTTGATATAAGCGATGTCATACTGGAGACGCGGATCGTATTGTGCGCTGTCCCCACCGGATGTGATAAGCTCTTCGAGAAGGGCTTTCGCTTCCACATCTATGCCTTTGGCCATTCTTGTTTCGCCGAACATATAATGCGTCTTCTGGTTAAATACGGTCTTTGCGAGGCTGTCCGTAACGATCTCGGTAGCCCAACTCGCTCCGTATTTGCCGTAATATGCGGCGTTGAAGAACGGATATACGTCTGCCAATCTCGGTTCCACATCGAATGGCGCCTCCAAAGCCTCTGCCTTGAAGCGGCATCCGCCGTAGATAAGATTCGCCTTCGCACCGACGAAACCGCGCTTGCTCATGTGCGGCTCGATGCTCGAAAGCTGCTGACAAGGATCGCCCTCGATATCCTCGAGCTTGCTGACCTCCTCGCCCAAAAGGGTAAGCGAGACTCTCACGAAATTATTCCCTACCGGTGCGAGAGCGCCGCCAGCGTAGTCGAGACGCGGATACGTCCCGGCTATCCTACCTGCGAGATTGTCGATAATCAGGCCGAGACCGAACGTAAGCTCCGGTTTCATAATATCGTAACCCGCACGAAGTGCGAGCCAACCGAAATTATATTCGGCGCCGACCAGCGGAGAGATGTCCCTTCCGGAAACCATCTCGCCGTCGGCGGTTATATAAAGGTCGCTGAATGCCCTATAACCGACGCCCACCCGGATCGTCATTGGGTATGCGTCGCCCGCGACCTCTGCCGCACCGAGGTTCTGGATTGTGAGACCGGCCCGATACTTAAACATGAATTCCTTCGAGATAAGGCCGATATCCACGCCGCCGAAGCCGTTCGCCGATTCGTCACCCATATTCGTCATAAGATATTTTGCCGCGAGACCGGCATATAGCTTGTTCTGAAGAAAGGCTTTTCCCCATCCGAACATGACAGCCGATTCGCCCCATGTAAGCTCTTCCATAGGTCTGTTGAATTCGTCCCGACCGTCGATAGCGCTAACGCCCTCATTTGCGAATCCGATACCGAATCCGCCGGCCTTTCCGATCGGAATAGCGAATGATCCGAATTCCGTCCTACTGTCGAGATAACCCTGCGCGTGCGATAGGCGAAGTTCCCATCGGCTGAGTTTGCCCAAACCTGCCGGGTTCCAGACCAACGCATCGCCTCCAACCGGCATAACCGTATATGCCCTACCCATCGAGAAGCTTCGCGCATCGAGTCCGCTGCGAAGCAACTCTCCGGCCTGACCGGCGCTGCCATCCTGAGCCAGCGCGGCACCACACAGGAGCGCGAAAAGCGAAACGAAAAGGAGATAACTGAATGATCTATTTAATACTCTCCTCATGGCTATTCACCCCCTTTCCAGACGGCTATCTTGCGTTTATAAACCTCGCCATCCACCTCGACCACCGCTATATATATCCCCCTCGCGACGACATCTCCCTTACCGTTGTTGCCGTCCCATAGGATATCGACGGCCTTGCTGCCGCCGAGCGAGGATTCAGTCTTGTTCCAAACGAGATTTCCATAGTTATCGTAAATATATACATCGACGCTTTCGCCGACATCGAGTCCCTTAACGCGGACGATGGTCGGCTCGACCGTCGGGTCGAACGGATTCGGGAAGTTCGTCACAATGTCCTCGTCGAGATCGATAACGATCGCGGGCAACCTGACCGGCGCTTCGTTCTCGGCGCGGTCGAGAAGTTTTACCCAGAACGTTCTCGCATCTTGTCTTTCCGAGCCAGATGCCGTAGCGCCTTCCGCAATTTCCCGATCCTCGCTCGCCGTATATGTGCATGTCGAATCGGTTAGGTCGATCGGGCATTTTTGGACGTTGAGGCTGAAATCGGCGTCCTCGGCGACCAGCATCGCGCCGATCACGCCCGGAGGTGTGTCGTTCGCGCCGATAGCCTTAAATCCGATGGTCTGTTCGTTGGAGTAATATTCGTCCCCGCTCGATATATCGAAGGCTTTGATATTCGACACACCGGGATTCCGGGTATCGAGGATGATCGAATCGACCTCGATCTTCGATTCCTGTGTGCCGTATCTGATTTGTGCATAGACGTGCTTCATGCCGTTCGCGCTGGAACTGAACGTGAATTCACCGAATATCGAATAATCTATCCAGCTTCCGAGCGCGGTAGGGCTTTCGCCGAATCTCATATAGCTCGGCGGGTTCTCCATATCGATAAGCGTCGCCACCGTCATCTCGCCGCAATATTCGCTGTCCTCGATATCGTTCGTATCGACGACCACAAACGAGAAGTCGATAGAATCCGGTATTATAAGAAGATCCGCCGTCTTGAGATCGCTCGGATTGCCCGCCGAGTCGATCACGACTACACCGAGTTCGTAATGATAATCGGGAACGAGATCGGCGACCAGTTCGCCGGGGAATGCAGCATAGAAGATCGTATCCGAACCGGTGTCCCATGTTGTGTCATAGACGGTGCACGAGACCTTCGCCGGATCGGAATCGATCTGCCAGCAGACCTTCCAAAGGAATCCAGTCTCCGGCTGATCGACGACCTTAAGCGGCAGATACGACGGCGCGACCGTTGTCACGCTGTCGGTGATCTCCTCGCTATAGACATCGAGGAAATCGAAGTCCGGCGGTGTAACATCGTATCCGCCGTGAACGGTGAGCTCGCTGATGGGATCGAAGACGTTGCCCCAATTCCCAGCGCGATCGCGAAGCTGTGATGTAATGTTCTTCCGACCCTCGCTGTCGGTGGCCATCATAATCGGAATGCTGTCCGTCCTGAATGCCAGATCGACAGAAGGAATTTCTGTATCGACATTATAGTCTATCGGCTGCCACAGTGAGAGGTCGATCCCGCCGGAGAATCTCATGCTATCGACGCCGCAGCCTTCGTCGAACACGCCCGGCACCTGAGCGAATACGAACTGCTCGTTCGACCAGCCCATCGCGGCCATGAATGTGTTCGGGAAGTTGTCCGCAGATGTCGTATCCCAGACGAAGAATCCGGCGTCCTGCTCGGGCGCGGTCATGTCGAGATAGATCGTGTCCTCGTCCATATCGCTGACGATAAAGCTCTCCGAGAGAAGCCATCCGTAGATGATCTTCTCACCCTCCGATGGGTCATCTACGATAGTGAACATCGTGTCGCCGCTTTCCGGATAGTCTATCCAACGAGAGTCGGATGGAATGGGTGTGGCCCCGGAGGTCTCCGAAAGGATATATGCCGCCGCCGGAGTTCCGGTAGAATTTAGATGCGCGGCGATAGTCGGATCGTTCGAGCACTCGGTGTTCTCAGGATCGCTGTCGTAATCGAATAGGACCAGATCGAGGTTGATTTCCTTATTGTATATGATCGTTGCGGATTCCATATCGGAGATGTTGCCCGCTTTGTCCATGAGGGCGACATAGACCGTTTTAAGTCCGCCGGTAATTGTGTCGGTAAGTATATATCCAATTGTGCCGCTTCCGAACGACTCGCGCAACGGGCGAACGTTGCCCGGATATCCGGTTGCATCCTCGAATATCGATGCGTAAGCAGGCGTCCATGGATCGTCCTCGCCGTATATTATAACGACGATTCCCGGTTCATCGGTGTAATCCGGTGAAAGGCTCGAGGCGTCGAGCAAGACAACCGAATCGATTGTCGGAGTGTAAGTATCCAATTTGATCTCGAATATCGGATCCGGCCCCTCTGATGCCCAGTTTCCTGAGGAGTCACGAACGTCGCCGAGGACGTCGTAGGGCGCATCGCCGGTCGGTAGGACAAAATCCACCTGATACGATAGCGGGAAGGCTCCCTCGTCCAAAACGAGCGTATCGACGGAGATTTCATACCAATAAAGTCCCGTTCCGCCGCTCTCGCCGCCGGTGTCGTAACTACCAGTGTAGTAAGCCTTTACATTGGAATCGTTCGTCCAACCCGTGTCGGCGACATCGAACGGACCCGAAGGCTCCGTATGCGTCGTTTGATCGAGCACGAGGAAGTTCGGCACCGTCGAGCGCTGAATATCCAACTCTATCGATGACGTGTCCGGGTCGGTAAGGATAATATCGTAGTCCGCCTTGCCGCGAACGCTGAATGTATGCCAACCATCCGTGCGGTCGAGCTTTCCGACGATAGTAATCGTGTCTGACGCCCCCACCGGATCGTCCACCCAGAAGAATGTGTCCGGCAGCCCGATCATCGAGCTGCCATCCCAAACCATGAGCGTATCGACGCCGTTGCCATATCTCAATTTGATATAGACTTCCGTCGTATCGGTATATCTTCCGGTAACGTCCGGGCCGTCGATGTCCCTGATATTGTAAATCTCGACCCATTTGCTACCGAAGATGTATCGAATGCTATCGACCGCCGCATCGCAGACGTTGCCGGCGCTGTCGCGCACGACCGCGTATATTGTCATCCAGTCGCTGGATGTAAATCCCGTGAATGTAAATGTATAGTCCCCATCAACCGGCTCCCAATCCGTCTCCGCGATGGAGTTGAGATCCGCCTCGTTCTGTGTGAAGAATATCCCGCTCGCTTCGCCGTAATACGGATCGAGATGCGCGGTAATGTCCACAGTCATCGAGACTGTTGTATCGGTAGCCATATCCGGTGTCGCATGATTCCAGAGCGTGCACGAAGCGATCACCGGCGTCTCGGTATCGAGTAAGCATATGCCGAATCTAGAATCGCTAATATTACCGGCAGCATCGTGAAGCTTGATATGCGCTTCTTTCTCGCCGTCGCCATCCGGAACGAGCCAAAGATATGGCGTCGCCGAAGGGATAAAAGCCATGTAATCCTCTGTAAATGCAGAGTTAGAAGACACCAAAACCGTGTCGAGACCGCTGGCATAACCATCGATCTCCGGATCGTTCGCGCCTGTCGGCACAACCTCGACGGTGGGATCGTTTGTCCATCCGTCCATTGCGGGAACATCAAAACGATGAGGCACCGTCGTAGTGTCGGTAACCTCTACCGCCGTGAATTCTGGATCGCCCGTATCGACATAAATCGTCCAGTCCCAGGCCGTTTCGGACTCGCGGTTTCCCGCGAGATCGAGTGCTGCGGTTCTGATATTCCATTCGCCGTTTTCCGTGCGCGAGAATACGAATGTATCGCGCGTTACACTCGAAACCGCACCATAGGCTGCGCTGTCGAAAGGAAACACCGGAATATCGCCGAAATCCGTATCAAGATATACTTTAACTAAACCACTATAAATATCTGATGCAGAATAGAATAGCTCCACTCCCCCAGACCATCCTGTGTAGAAAACAGGAATGCTGTCCGTCTCCAAAATAGTGCTCGTCGGGTCGGTATCGTCAACCTTAGTCCGTGCCATCGGCGCGTGCATCGTTCCGATCGGAATCGTGCCGTTTCCGAGTGCATCCCATGCCCCGACGAAGAACTCATATTCGCCGTCGCCGGTTCCGGCAATGTCGAAATAGAAATGATCGTCGTAATCCGGCGCGGGCGGCACCGCAGAAGCGCTGCGAATCCAATCCGTCGATGGCGGCATTCTATAATATAGGACAACGCTGTCAACATCTCCGACCAGATAATCGGTGGCGATATAGTGAATATCCACTACGTCCGTGTTCCACCATTCGGGCAAAGAATCGACCTCTACCGTAGGCGGTGCAGCGTCCTGAACGCTGCAATATGTCTCCGACCACACGGAGAATCCGTTGCTTTCCGGCGAATCCAGATGCCAGCGATAACGGACTTTATAACAATAGCGTAAACCCGATGTAAGCGGATCGTCGGCTTCGCCGTATGCACCGCTCCCGACGGGATATGCGTAGTCTCCGCCGTATGTAACCCCGAAATCTGCGGCGTCGGCCACAGGTATCGGGCCGATCGATATCCCGTCCGGTCCGAGTATTTCACTATAAGCCGAGTCCGGCCATACGGGTATGCCAGTCGAGGCGGTTTCGACCCAGATTTCCCACGCTGTAATCGTAACGCTGTATCCGGTCGGTTCCGACCAGATGATCGCGTTCGAATGACCTGCCGTGAATCCGGGTTCCGGTTCCAAAACGGGCGCGGGCTGCGCTAACAGGCTTCCAAGAAACCCGAGAGCCAGAAAACCGAGCATTATTGGTATTATCTTTACTCTCAAGGCTCGCTCCTTATTCTTATATTTATTTTTCATATAGATTAGTAACTTAATTCCATCTATTTAACGAGGAGCATGCGCCTGTTGGCACTGAAACTCCCTGCTTCCATTCTGCAAAGATAGATACCACCGGGCATGTCCCGACCGAACTCATCCTTGCCGTCCCAGATAACGCTATGTTCGCCGGCTGATATTTCGTCGTCTATCAAAGTCGCTATCGAGCGGCCAGCTATGTCGAATATCCTAATCCTAACATCGCCATCTTCGAGCATGGTGAATGGCACCGCACACGTCGCGTTGAACGGGTTCGGTATATTCTGTCCGAGGGCGTAATCGGACGGCAGCTTGCCGGAAGCGACAATCTTCGCGCTGCCGATAACAATCGCCGATCCGGTCTCGTGCATATCGAACGTTCCGAATCCGGTCTCGATCCTGAGATCGAGCGCCGGAAGCTCGTCGATCTTCCACGAAAGCTCCGTCTCGCTATTCACAAAAATCGTCCATTCGCCGTCCGGGCGAACGCTGCGAATATAGCGGAAGCCGTCGTTGTCGATCAGCGAAGGCTCGATCTCGCCCGACGGAGTCGGAGGGGGAAGAACCAAATCCGCACGATCGATTCCGATTTCGGAATTCTCCGAGAAGGCAACCTCGAGCATCGTTCCAGACGCATCCACATCGAAGCTCCATTCGACCTCAGGATTCGAGGTCATCAAAGCCTTCGGCATATTCCATTCTGTGAAGAAATCGCCGATTCCGGTGAGAAGAAGCCAATACCCCTTCCCCATTTCGAGGCGATCCGTCGTTATATATCCATCGTTATACTCGTATAATGTTGTAAGCCATCCGGTGCCGTCCCAATCGTAACCGCTTCCTATGCTTGTTTCCAGCGTATCGTGCGGTGCACCGACCGTCCAGAATCCCGGGCCGATAGCCTCGCGCTCGACCTTGACCACCGGAATTCCGGTGACCGGGTAATCCGCTGTCGATGACATAAGCACCCAGTATGCGTGCCCCGGCTCGAGAACAGTAACATCTTCGTAGATGGATGCTATCGGATTCCATTCGTAATAATCCAAGCCACCGGGGAAAAGCACACTTGCATTGTTGTCCGCGGGCATGACCGGCAAGCTAATGAAATTCCAGCCTGCGGTGATATGAATGGTATCCGTAACGTTAAGGACCGTGTCGAGTTCGAATTCGAAAACCTCCGACCAACCGCTCTGGTTTGCCGGAACCTCGCCGTCTTCAGCGCACATAATGAAGAAGTGCCTCGGGCCGCCGAGAAGGTCTTCGATCGGGAACGTCGCGCTGTGAGATGGCACAATACCGAGATGCGTGTTCGGCGCGATGATCGTATCGCCTATCCAGAGCCAGCCTTCCGTTCCGCCGTGGCGGAGGACGTATTTTGTGCTCATTGGGCTGATCCCCGTATCCGACCACACGATAGTGAACGAATCGAGGTAATGGCTAACCAGCACCGTGTCGATTCTCGGCACGGCCGGTGGGTGCTGACCGAAACCGCTGAAATAGCCCTGAATGCCTTCGGTGTTTTGGTGTCCGCAATAATCGCGCGGAACAACCTTATAGACATTATCGTGCCAGTTGCTCGCCGGGTCAGGATCGCCATCGATAAATTTATTTTCAAATATAGAAACCGTCAAGATTGCCGTTCCGATATCGCCAACTGTGGTCGAACGGTATATATCGACAGAATCGAGACCGATACCGTCGCCGTCGTCGAAAACCGATGGATCCCAGTTTATGAGAACATCAACAGTATTAACGCTATCGGCAAAGGATTGAACATTTATAATGTTCGTCGTTGTTGGAGCTGTGTTGTCGATCCTCGTGTTAACTACGTTGCTCCATACCGAGACGTTCCCGAACTGGTCGAAGAATCGTGCCCGGAAGAACCAATGGGTTTCGTAAAGATCGTCGAGCGTGATCGTAAGCGTATCCCAATCGGTGCAATCTTCGTCAGCCGGATTCGAGAATGTGAAGCTCCCGATAGTAGTGGCCGAATCGATCGGAACCGGGCCGACGCCGACAAAACTCGCGCCCTCGAAATCCGGCGATGCCGACCAATGGAACTCGACCTGCGTCGCATCGCAGTGGGTAGTGTCTATGAATTCGACAGTGACATAGCCGTCACAGTGGTATGCTGAAAGGCTAATCGCCAACGGCCCAGCGACGCCCTTATCGACCGTCGCCGTGTCGATCTGGCCATCGCCGCAATCGAGCCAATTCGTCCAACCGACCGAATCGAACGGACATACTACATAGTAATATGTGACATTATCCTCGAGATCGATCACCGGATCGGTCGGGCCGTCGTCCTGATATGTATAGAGACCGGCGCTATCGACGTAATATGTATGAAGTTCGTAATCCGCCAGATCGCTCGAATCGGGCGGAAGGTGATCCGTTATCGAATCCGCAGGGAATCTGAAAAGATGATAACCGAGGATTCCGCTTCCGCAATCGTCCGTCGGGTCCTGCTCGAAATGAACCCATATACCCTCTTCGCCGTATGACACGGCGACCATCTCCGTCGGGCATCCCGGCGCTGTTTGGTCGTTCGTGGTCAATGGATCCATCGGTCCAAGGTGCGACCAGGGACTCGGAGCATGGCCGAGATATCTAGCCTGTGCACTGTATGTATATGTGCTGCACTCCATCGTGGAGAAGAAATAGAACGGCGTGTCCGTCCAATCGGTCTCCTCGATCATATACATCGCCGGATCGCCGGAGACATCGTTATAGACGCCGTAATTACGATAACGATACTGCACAATTTCGCCCGCACTGCCCGGGCAGGCATCGAGATTGATCCTGACCGTAACTCCGCTTCCGGTGTGGTATCTATCTATTGGTCGAAGGATCGCGCATGGCGGCCACGGCGGCGTGATTCCGCTCGCACAACTACGGAAAATACTATTATCGTCGCGGCGAACCCGTCCAGCCTTGTCCATCGGCACGATGACATACCAATAACACTGATCCGGTGTCACCTCGTAATCCGACCAGGTGAGAAACGAACTACCGTTGTCGAGGACTGAGTCGATCGCGGCCATCGTCGGCGAGATATATTCGAGCGATCCATAGCTGTTCGAACGATAGATGTAATACTTGTAAATTCCCGAAGCGCTATCGGTACCCTTACGCCAATCAATCCTAATTCGGCTCGGACTGTCGTAATAGTCGGTGAATATCCCCTCGACACAATCCGGTCGATACCAATCGTGCATGAGCCAGAGATCGGCATCGGGAACGCCAAGTGGATTCGAATAAACCATCGAATCACCATCGGTAACCGCGGCGGTATATTTAAATACGTCGCCATCGCCCGCGCCGTCCATATTGGTGTAGGAGAGCGGAAGCCAATCCGTCTGAAGGTCCGGAGTGGACGCTCCCCACGGCGTGCGGAAGAAGCGATACTGCGTTCCGGTTTCCGCGCAATCGGATGTGAATTCGAGATGTGCGCTGTGCCCCAGAACAAAACCAGAGAGGACGGTTCCGTCGTCGAGCGTGTCGCCAACGAGATCGTATCCGGAATGGACGAGTTCGGCGCACAGTGGCAATGTGGGTTGCGCTATAAGTGCTCCTGCAAAAAGCAGCACCGCTGTCAAAATAGCATAGCCCGTTAATTTTACATTAAATTCCATTAATGCCCCCTTCCTCGGGAGTATATAATTAAAAATCACTTTATTCATTCCATTTCAAGAACTTATACGATTTCACCCGAAATTAATCGGATCGATTTTATCAAACAAGCCTATTAATTAAACCATTTATCATTAAAAGTCAAGTCAAATCATTGCCCTTTCATGGCAATTCCATTGCTCGTTAGCGCTTCGAGAAGGCCGACATAATCGGTCGCCCTGTCCCTGAAATCACCAATATACTTACCTTTGACCGGCGGACCGTCCGGGAATGCGTATCGTAGCGGGTTCACAAATTTTCCGCCGACCTTAACCCGATAATCGAGGTGCGGTCCGGTGGAAAGACCGGTGCTGCCAACATAAGCGATGAGCTGCCCCTGCTTGACACGAACGCCTTTACGGATTCCCTTCGCGAATTTGGAAAGGTGGCCATACATCGTAACAATATTGCCGTTATGCTTTATCTCGATAAAATTACCGTATCCGCCTTTTCTCCCGGCGAAAGTAATAACCCCGGAACCGGAAGCGGAAACCGGAGTGCCGGTCGGCGCGGCATAATCGACACCGAGATGCGGGCGATATATCTTCAAAATGGGATGGAATCGACTGTGAGTAAAGTAACTCGATATCCTTCGGAAGGTCAACGGCGTCCGCAGTAGCGCTTTTTTCGTGTTCTTGCCGCTTAAAGTATAGTATCCTGATGCGCTATCCGGGTCCATATAAAAAATCCCGCCGTAGCTCGTGTCGGAAATCCAATATTCCGCGACGACAACACGACCTACATCGATCTGCTCACCATCGAAGTAGAATTCCTCATAAAGCAGCGCAAACTCTTGTCCAGGGCGGGTTTCGGTCAAAAAGTCGATATTAAAGGAAAGTATATCGGTGAATCTCAATACTATCTCCGCCGGGATGCCCTCCCCTATCATAGATTCCCAGAGCGTTCCCTCGACCTTACCATTTACCGCGCGCAGCACATAGGTCAACGGGATCGTATCCTTCACACCAACAAACGAATCCTCGACGCAATCGACGAAATATCTCTCCCACGGCGCACGCTCCAGCTCGAAACGAACGAGCTTTCCGCTTTGGTCGATATCGACTTCGACCTTATCCCCCGGCAGGATATGCCTCGGGTCGAAAATGCCGTCGAGTCCGCGATCGATATCATAGACAACGCGCGGACTCATTCCGGCCCCGGTCAATGCGATATAAAGCGATTCGTCACGCTTGATCTCGCCGCACCATCGACAAACTGGGTCGAAAGGCTTCGGCTCGAAATCCGGGCAGAGGGGACTCGCTTGCGCATCCTTGCCTAATAGATAAAATAATCCAATAGTCAAAATCGCGGCTAAAATGAATATGCCGGGAATGCGCAGGCTGCCGAGCAGGTCGAACTTTTTCTGCTTCTTATTTTTGTGAGGCCGTTGTTTTTGAACCCCACGGAATTTTTTTGGGATCGGACGATTCAATGTCCCTCCCCGAATTCATGAATATCGAAGCTCCAAACGCTCGTCTCGCTCTGCCGCCAACAATTCGAAAGCATCCCAGCTTTAAGACATGCCCGTCCGAGAATCTCTTCGTTGCCGAGCGCGGGGTTAAGTTCTCCCGGCAGGATCATCGCGGAATAGCTGCCACGCTTTATGAAGAACGCATCCTTCGATGGGTCGAAATCCCATGGGGAATCGATCATGCTGGCGTTGGTCATGATGTGTATTTTAATGGTAATGTCATCGAGTTCGTCGATGGTAATCGGGTTGAATCTCGGATCGTTGAAGGCCGCCGACACAGCCAATTTGGATATAGTTTCGAATAGCGGTTTCGTCGGGAAAAGCGAGGTCATTCCGCCGCGAAGCTTATCGTTCATATAGACTGTGATATAGACCCCGTCAGGAAAATGGCTGCCACGTGTCCGGCTCGATTCGGACCTTTTCGGGCTGTTATTGACACCGAGATACCGTTCGATCTCCCGACGTGCGATATCGAGGTAAAACGCCTCGTCCTCCTCGGCAATGCAGATTTCCCTTCGCCCGGTCGCGCCGTCTTTGATGCCGACCATCGACGCCATATAACCGACGACCGATTGCTGGTCGCCGCTTATCCCACCAGAATGGGCATAACGCATTATCTCGACGTGATTTGCGCCCATATCGATCGATGCGACCATCGCCGCAACGATAACCGCCGGGCTTGCAGCCTGAATTCTCCCCTGCTCGAACTCGATGCACATCTTATCTATCGACAGACAGCAAAGCCGGTCCAACAAAAGGTGATCGATTCCCTCGCAGGAACGCGAATCGTAGGATTCCGAAAGGTTCACCACACCGATTATCAACGAACACCCGTCGTCGAGTATCCCTGCGAGAGCGTGACCGATAGAAGCGGCCTCCTCGGACGTTTGGTCGTAAAGCCCGATCGCGAGCACCGGATACTTTCCATATATATATTGAATGAAGGGAAGTTGAGCCTCGATCGAGCTTGGCAATGGGTATTTCGGCAGCACCGATTCGAATTTCACCGGACATTTTTGTATAAGTTCGTCGGCCAATGCGTCGTCGGATAGTATCGGCCCGAGCGGAGTAACAAATTTCGCGCCGGAATATATCGTTGGAGCGGTCGCCGTGGGATCGGCACCCAGAATAACGATATGATCGAAACGCTTTCCAATGATCCCCGAATACGCTCTTCCCAAAAACGAGCCGACGTAGATATATGGTGCATCTGGCACGAAAATTGCGGATAATCTATCAAAATCGGGCGATGGCGGAGCGACCTTGATAAATGCCTCGATCTGTGAATATAGCTCGGATTGCTGTGCGGGATATTGTTGGCCGGCGCAGCACACTGGACGAGTTTCCGGCGCAGCAAACGGCACTGAAGCAAGCAATAAGAGGATAAGGACCGCGACCTCATAACTTGCCAGCCTGTATATTCGACAGAAGCGTTTTATGGCTCCCCAGCTATTCAATTCGCTTCCCCTTGTGCTGGACTGATTAATTAAACGGTCGCAAAACTGTCTCTACCTACCCCCTTTAGCATACATACAATAATTTTACAAAAATTCTTATTAAGTTAATCTTCGATCCATATCGTGTCAATGATTTTCTTGAAAAAAATATTTCAACTGGTTTTCTCGATTTTTATTCACGGAAAATGTTTATCCATCCTATATAATAGTTCACATCGATAGGGTTAAACCTATCAATTCAATCAATAAAGGCAAGAATATAGCTACTACGTCAATTACATTCTCGCTCGCAAATCTGTTTTAATGTGCATTATTACAGCTTTGCAGCGACCGCCTTTGCGACATCGATAGTCGTGTTCGATCCGCCCATATCGTATGTCCGGCACTTGCCTTCGGCTATAACCGAAGCGATCGCGCTCTCGAGCGCTTTTGCCCTGTCGCCATCGCCGATATAATCGAGCATAAGGCCCACAGAAAGCAGCATCGCTATCGGATTGACCTTGTATAGCCCAAAATACTTAGGCGCGCTGCCGTGCGTCGGCTCGAAAAGCGCGTAACCATCTCCCCAGCTTCCCGAAGCCGCGAAACCGAGACCGCCGACAAGCTGTGCGCAAAGGTCGCTAACGATATCTCCGAACATGTTGCTCGATACCAGCACGCCGTAGTCGTGTGGGTTTTTAAGAAGCCACATGCACATCGCATCGACATTTGTCTCCCAAAGATCGATTCCCGGAAAATCTTCGGCGACCCTGCGGGCTTCACGGACCATAAGCCCGGATGTCTCGCGAATAACGTTCGGTTTCTCGACAACGGCAACGCTCCCGTAGCCCTTGTCCCGCGCAAACTCGAATGCCGAACGAACGATCCGCTCACACCCCTTGCGCGAGAAAACGCGGCACGAAACGGCGATATCGCCGCCATCCGTGGAGTCGAATTTATGGAGATTGCCGTTATATTCGAGCATCTTTTCGCGAAGGTCGTTCGGCAGCGGATGGAATTCTACGCCCGAATAAAGCCCTTCGGTGTTTTCGCGGAAAACGTGCAGATCGATCCCCTCGCGATAGATGAGCGGATTGTTCTTATAGGCCTTGCAGGGACGGTAGTTGACATAAAGATCGAACATCTGGCGAAGCCTGACTATCGGCGAGCGATAGATTAGCCCTTTATCCTGAAGCTCCGGCGCCAATTCGAGCTGCGATTCCTCTTTCGGCTTGCTGGTAATCGCTCCGAAAAGGCAGGCGTCGGTGCGCCTTAAAAGCTCGATCGTCCTATCTGGCAGCGGGTCGCCCTCGGCTTTCCAGAACTCCCATCCGATATCGCCCCATTCGTATTCGATGTCCGGTTTAAGTTGCTCCAGAACGATAAATGCCGCCTCCATGACATCGTTTCCAATGCCATCGCCCGGAAGCACCGCTATCTTCTTCTTTGCCATTCGATCTCCTTTAAATCAATAATTATTGGCCTCAAAACCGCAAAACACGGGTTTTTCAAAAAAACTACTATCAGAGGTCATAATGTCCAAAATATGCTATATATTGCTTACTGTATGATTATTTGTGATATTATCATTCACGTATCCAACGCCCCGGAACGTTACAGGTTTTGGCCGCCATTTCCCCAGATATCGCCGATGAATCGCTTTGTGGCGAGATGCTCGGAACGGGCGATAGAGAGCAGATCGGCGACAGCGTCGGCGATTTTTGAGTTGAGGACGATATAATCGAAATCGTGTGAATGTCGAATCTCGATGCTGGCGTTGCTCAATCTCAGCCGGATCTCTCCTTCGGAATTGGATCCCCTTTTGCGGAGACGCGTTTCCGTCTCGTCGAGCGATGGCGGTGCGACGAAGACCGTTACCGTGTTTTCGGGATACGCTTTTTTAAGCTGCGATGCGCCCTGGACATCGATCTCTAAGATCATGATCTTTCCCTCGTGGAGCGCCTCATCGACAAATCTTTTCGGGGAGCCATAACGGCAACCGTGGACATTTGCCCACTCGGCAAACTGCTCGCGCTCGACCATCTCGGAGAATTCATCTTCCGAGACGAATCGATAATGAACCCCATCGATCTCATCGGTTCGAGGCGGGCGCGTCGTCGCCGAGATGGAGAAACCGAACGGCTCTCCCATCTCGAGCAACGCTTTGTATATCGTGGATTTGCCGCCGCCCGACGGGCTGGATATCACGAGCAGCAACCCCTCTCTGTTATTCTCATTCAACATTTGCCAACTGCTCCCTGATTCGTTCGAGTTCCTCTTTGATTACAATCACGGTGTCGGAGGTTTCGAGATCGTCCCCTTTTGCGCCGATAGTATTGACTTCGCGGTTGCATTCTTGAAGGATAAACTTGAGCTTGCTGCCGATCGGCACGTCGCTGTCGATGGCTTCCCCGAATTGCGAAATATGGCTTTTGAGCCGTGTAATCTCCTCGGTCGGATCGGATTTTGTCGAGACGACAGCGGCTTCGTGAAGGATTCGTTCTTCGTCGATTTCGACCTTATCGTCGATTATCTCGCATATTCTCTTTCGAAGTGTTTCAACGTATCGATTGCGGCACTCCTCTTTTCGTCCTTCGAGAGTATCGACAAGCGTTTCGATCTTGTTCAACCTCGATAAAAAATCCTCGACAAGCGCCTCTCCCTCGGTCTTTCGCATCGTAATGAGTTTTTTCACCGCCTTCGATATTGCCTGTTTCACGGTTTCGGAAAGCATATCCGCAATCCCCGCCTTCGGATTGACCGATAGAACGTTCGGCAACGCCAGGACATCGCGCATCGAGAAAGTTTTATCCATCGGAACGACGCCTTCGAGCGCCGAAAGGTAGCTTCGAACCATACTTCCATCCACTTCGATATCGTAAAGCTCCGTCCGGTCGGCGGCGGAAACATCTACCCAAACGGTAACCGTGCCGCGTGCAAGCGATTTTTTTACGATGCCGGATATCATCGGTTCGAGTTCCGAAAGCATCTCCGGCACATTGAGACGCATTTCCATGAACCGCGAATTAAGGGACTTTATGCGCGCCTTGACCGTGATTCCGGCGTTTTCGACGATAGCTTCACCATAGCCGGTCATGCTTTTGACCATAATATTTCCGTTCGAAAAGAGTAGATATCGATGGATTATATTAACGAGGACTCGATAAAAGTCAAACGAAATAGTATCTACGAATCGAAATCCCCTGAAAAGATTTTACACCTTTCAGGGGATATTGGCGCATAGATATATTTATCGGCGATTATTTCTTCTTGATAATTCCTATCGGAAGGACATACCTGCCGTGGCTGTCGAACAGGACCTCCGCGATAGCGAGGTAGATCGCAGAGAAGCCGCAAACGATGCCCTCGATGCCAGCTATCGTGCCGACGAGCGCGCTGCCGGTCCAATCGCGGATAGCGAGAAGCCAGAAGAGTATCGTCAAAGACAGGAAAACAAACTGCATGACGCGGTTCTTTCCCCATGTGCCGAACCACATACCGAATGTGAAAAGCCCCCACATAAATAGATACCATCCCACGAACGCCGTCGGCGGTTTCGCGATACCAATACCCAGATTCGGCATCACGACCAACGCAACGAGGCTAATCCAAAAAAGACCGTAGCTTGTAAAAGCCGTAACCCCGAATGTGTTTCCCTTTTTGAATTCCATTATCCCGGCGATTATCTGGGCGAGTCCGCCGTAGAAAATCCCCATAGCGAGGATCATCGCCCCGAGGGGAAATATGCCCGCATTGTGGATATTGAGAAGCACGGTCGTCATACCAAAGCCCATCAACCCCAATGGTGCGGGATTGGCAAGTTTGTTTTCCATTTAACTCTCCTTGTTCTTAAAACATTTTTATTTCGTCTGCAAAATTAATTTATTCCGTTATTGAGCCACTGTTTATCGAGACGTGGCCATCTCATCTTGTTGAACGATATTCATCGATCTTCAATAATAAATCATAACCCTTCTTTGACTATCCTGTATGTCAGATAGGCCAGAGCGATATCGCTTTCGGCATCGAATGCTTCGAGTATAAGCCGATATAGACTGGATTCCAGCGAACGGCGGGATCGAACCGGCGTGAGAAGTCGCGCCGTAATCTTGACACCGTGATCGACGACGGTGATATAGGCGATCGGTGTAACCGCGCCGATCTTGATAAGATATTTGTTGCTCGAAGCACGCATCTCCTCCACCGCTTGCTGCGGTGTTTCGCCGGAAACCTCCTTCGCAAGCTCGATCACGATATCGCGAGCCTTCTTCCAATCGCTCTCGAAGGTGATAACGACCGAAACCTCCGTCCAGATGAAGCGGAAGGCATTTGTATAGTTAAATAGCTTCTTTGTGAAAAGCCAGTTATGTGGAATATTCGAGAGCCTTCCGGTCGATTGTTCGCCATCGACCCAGCCTTCGACCTCGAGAAGTGTCGTATGGAAAACGCTTATATCGACAACATCCCCTTTCAACCCGTCGATCTCGATCCGATCCCCAAGCTGGTAGGCTTTCGATACGGCGAGGTATAGCCATCCGGCGATGGATGTAAGCGGGTCTTTGAGCGCCAAAGCGATCCCTGCACCGATAATTCCGAGGAAGGTCGTTATGCCGGAGAAGAACTCCGTCCATATCGTCACCACGACAATCACGCCGATAACGGTCGATCCATAGATCACTTTCTTTGTAGTGGAATATAGAATATCCGGTTTATTGACCCATTTATTGAGGAGCCTGATTACCAGCCGGGTAAGAAAATATACCAGAAGAATCGCGATTCCGGACGTCGCGATTTTCTCATAGATCGATGAAATCGTCAGATCGAACATCATTTAGCGGTTTTGGTTTTGCCGAACGGGACGAGGATTAATCCGAGCATTAGTGATACGATCATTCCGATGGCACCGGCCTGAGCCGCACGCGATGCAGGCCAGATGAGATAGAGCGTCATGCACGTCCCAAGTCCCGCGATGCTCGATACGATAGCGCCGAATTTCGAGGCGCGTTTTGTGAGGATTCCCCATATGAACGGGCCGAGGAAAACGGATGCCACGGCTCCCCATGAAATCGAGAGGATGGTCACGATTATACCCGGACGCAGAAGGGCGAGAAGCACGGAAATCACGATGAAGATCGCCGTGGTGAACCTCATCAACGACATCAATTTTTTATCGCTCGCATTTTTATTGATAGCGCCACCGTAAATGTCTTTCACGATGGATGAACTCGATATAAGAACCAGAGCGGCGAGCGTGGACATCGAGGCGGAAAGGATGAGCAGAAGGATTATCACCGAAAGCGATTCTGGAATCGCGAATGTCAACAGCTCGGGCATCAGCGAATCGAAGTTCGGAACCACCTGCTCGCCGATCTGCTTGAAGGCCGCCGGATTGGTCGTTGGATTGAGGAAAATCCGCGTTAAGGCTCCCGTGAAATATGCGACTCCGGTGATAATCAGCGCGAAGATCGTCGAAGCGATAGTGCCGATTCGCACGGATCTGTCGTCCTTGATTGCATAGAATTTTTGAAGAAGCTGCGGCATCGCGAGCGGCGCGACGCTCGTTAATATCACAAGCGAAAGAAGCGGCCAAAGCCCCGGAGGACCGACCGGTTCAGCAAGCTTTGGGTCTATCGCGCGAAGCTGTGATACGATTTCCAAAAGGCCGCCGCCCTTTGTGATACAGCTTGCGAGCAGCACTCCGACACCGAACAGCATGATTATCCCAAAGATGAAGTCGATCATCGTCATCGATTTATAACCGCCGAGGACAAGATAAATCGACGTGAAAAGCCCCATGAATACAAGCACCGACCAATATGGCAGACCGAAATTCGCTTCGAAAAGATAACTCAGCCCCATGAAAACGGCGGCGGTATATGGAATGAGAAAAATAAATATTGCAATCGCTGAATAGTATTTCAGAAATGGGGAGTTGTATCGCGATTCGAGGAACTCTGGCATTGTGTGAACATTGCGTCGAACGGTCTCGTTCTTGATCCTTTTGCCGAGGACAATCCAGACGAAAAGGGTGCCGACTAGGGTATTGCCGAGCGCGACCCATAGGCTGGAAAGCCCGAAAGCCCATCCTATCTTTCCCGCGAAACCGATGAACAGGACGGCCGAAAAGTAGGCCGTTCCATATGTAAAGGCGGTGAACCACGGGCCGACATTCCTGCCACCGAGGAAATAGTCCGTGAACGAGCGAGTTTTTCGCATCCCTGCGATCCCGATCCCGACGATCATCGCGACATAAGCTAAAACGGCGATATAGCGAACGAGCATATTCTTTTTCCTCCAAAGCGATGGTGAAAACGGATTTTCGTTTTATCGGTGAGGAACAATAAAACGTATATTTTTAAATTTGTCGAGTAGTTTTTTTGAAAAAGGTAGAATTTTTTAAAACGTTCGTTCATATTTACGACGATAAAAAATTCCTCTGAAAATGTCGTATCGAGCTTTTTTTGCTTGCGATTTTAATCCTTCCGCTCCATATTTGCAAAAATATTATTTTTTTAGGAATGATATGGCTCATCAAAAGGTAACCGGAGGCGACGAACTCATCGACAGGGAATTCAAGGTTCTCGATAAGGGTTTCGTCCGCCTCGTGGATTATTACGGCGGCGACGACCGAATAGTGCAGGCCGCACGCGTCTCATACGGCGAGGGAACAACGACGCTTCGCCGCGACCGCATTCTAATAAGATACCTTCTCGAAAATCAGCACACATCGCCTTTCGAGCAGGTCGTTTTCACATTCCATGTCAAGCTGCCGATATTCGTTGCGCGGCAATGGATTCGCCATCGCACGGCGCGACTCAACGAGATGTCCGCGAGATATAGCGTCCTGCCGGAGGAGTTCTATGTGCCGGACGAATCCAGAATCTGCGAGCAGGATAATATCAACCGGCAGGGCAGCAGCAATAAGCCTCTTCCGCCGGATATTCAAAAGAAAACAATCGAGTCGATAGAGTCGATCTGCGGGAAAAGCTTCGAGGCGTATAACGAGCTTCTCGATCAGGGCGTCTCGCGCGAGGTCGCGCGGATCGTCCTTCCGCTAAACACATACACCGAATGGTATTGGCAGATGGATCTTCACAACCTGTTTCATTTTCTAAAACTGCGACTCGACGACCACGCCCAATGGGAGATTCGCCAATACGCCGGGGTTATCGCCGGGATAGTGGAAAAGATCGTGCCGATCTCGTTCGAGGCATTTAACGATTTCGTATTAAAACCATAACGAGGAGAAGTAATGAAGAAAACACTATGTTTGATTCTATTTGCCGTTTTACTCGCCGCGCCGATGTTCGCAGGGAATGAGAGCAAGGCAGAAAAGGTAGAGGTTAAAAAGAGTGAAGGCTTTGGCGAAGGGATAGTGACCGAGCTATGGTCGATGTTTGCCGAGGGGAATATCGATTTGGTCGAGAAGCACATGTCGGAGGGTTTCCAGTCCATCCATCAGGACGGCGCACGCAACAAGCAGACCGAGCTCAAGCTTCTGAAGGGTCTCGATCTTAGCGATTATAAGCTGAGCGATTTCAATACTACGCGATACGGCGGCATCTACATCGTGACATATATGATCGTTGTTGCGGAGACGATCGACGGCGAATCGCTCGAGAAGAACAAGGCCGCGCGGATGTCGATATTCGAGCGGACGAATGACGGTTGGATATGGCTCGCCCACGCGAACCTGAATCCGATGTAAAAATAGA